>CAZSPL010000014.1:0-29702 GCA_964608735.1 uncultured Planctomycetota bacterium
GGCAAGGGTGTCCCGATACATCGGGTTTTTACTTTCGCTATTGTCTACTATTTCGTGCTCCCCTTAGTAAAATGATAGACGAAGCCCTGGTGTTTGCCGAATATTGGACAGATGACGATCAAATCGAGAAATGGCGAAAAGGTCGGATCAAGTGCGCCGAAGTTCTCGTACCCGACCATGTCGACATTTCATTTTTCCTGGGAGCATATGTTTCATGCGTCGAGTCCCGGCGGGAGCTTGTCGAGATGGGATTCACCTTGCCGATCGTCGTAGACCCGCATTTGTTCTTTCAAGGTTAGGTGACTAAGAATGATCGAAGTTAAGATAGGCAACATATTTGATTCCAAGGCTCAAACCATAGTTAACACTGTTAACTGCGTCGGTGTCATGGGTAAGGGGATTGCGCTTGAGTTTAAACAACGTTTCCCGGACATGTATAAAGACTACGTCCAGGCATGCAACCGAAACGAGATAAAACTCGGGAAACCGGTTTTGTACAAACGAACCGTGGAGCCTTGGATTCTCAATTTCCCCACGAAGGACCATTGGCGGTCGGTGGCACGACTCGAGGATATCAAGAACGGACTTGAATATTTGCTGAGCCATTACAAGGAATGGGGTATTGAATCGATCGCCGCCCCGCCACTCGGGTGCGGGCTTGGCCAGCTCGAATGGAAAGTCATAGGACGAACGCTATACCGTTATCTGAAGGCGATGGATATCCCTGTTGAGCTCTATGCTCCGTATGGCACCCCCGCGGAAGAATTACAGCCCGGGTTTTTGAATGCGGATGAAGTGAAGCAGCTTGGGGCACCGTCCTCGGCGGATCCGACCTGGATTCAGCCGCCGGTGATAGCCCTGGTTGAAATCCTGCACTTGATCGAAGAGGAGCCTTACCACTGGCCGGTGGGACGGGTGATATTCCAGAAAATTGCTTATGTGGCGACCGCCGAAGGCTTGCCTACCGGGTTGGAATTTACGAAAGGCAGCTATGGTCCTTATTCGCCCGGTTTGAAGAAAGCCACGACTCAGCTTGTCAACAATGGCTTGATCAAAGAAGTAAAGCGCGGACAGATGTTCGAGATAATGGTCGGCAAAACATTCAAGGATGCGGAAATATCGTATAAAAATGACCTGGAGCAATGGAAACCCCTGATAGAGAAAGTCGCCGATCTCTTCCTGCGCCTCGACACCCGCCGGGCCGAAATCGTGGCGACAGTCTTGTTCGCTTATAACCTGTTGCGCGAAACGGGAGCCGGAATTACCGAATTAGATATAGTTGAGGCGGTAATGGAATGGAAAACCCTGCGACGGCCAAAGCTCGATAGGGATGATATTGCCAAAACAGTGCGAAATTTGGCCGCATTGAGCTGGCTCGATGTGACCGCAAGCGCCGGTCTGCTTCAAGAAGAAGTTCTCCTTGAATTGTAAGTCGAGGCAAACGCAGAGCGCTCGACATGAAATGTATCTTTTTGCCGGGGTTGGCGCGATGAGCGGCCCAATCGCATTCGGAATCAGAGATCGTCTATCTCCTCGGGTTCGTCGGGGCGCTGGAAGTATTTCACGAGGTGTATTTCATTCCCCGCTTCGTTGAACTCGACTTCATCCAACAACTGGCGCATGAGGAACACGCCTCGCCCGGTCGACTTGAACAGGTTTTCCTCGACCGTCGGGTCCGGCAGCGCCTCGTAGTTGAATCCACGCCCGGCATCGCGCACCATCAGGCAGAACTTCTCCCTCGTAATAAGGAAGCTGATATCGAGAATCGCCTCGTCATTATGGTCGTTGCCATGCTTGAACGCATTTGCGAGTGACTCATCGAGGCTGAGGCGTACGCAATACAGCGTGGTATTGTCGAGGTTGTAAACTTTCAACTGGTCTATAATTGAATTCATCAGGTCGGCGGATTCGCTGTAGCGTATTCTCTTGTGAACCCACGGGTCTTTCTTGACTTCGAGCACGGCGACGAGGATGTCATCCTGCGGCTTGCCTCCACCGAGGAACGCGTTCACATCCTCGATTATCCTGTCGCAGAGCTCCTTGGCGTTCAAATCTGTATGCAGCGAGATGAGCGCCTCGAGACGCCTGCGGCCATAGCGGTCGCCGCTTGCATCCATCGCCTCGACAACGCCGTCGGTGAACATCACGACCCTGTCGCCGTGGGCGAGCTGCACCTGCTTGGCTTCATATTGCGTGTTTTCATAAATTCCGAGCGGAAGCCCGTTGGCATCGAGCTGGAAGATTTCGCCGGTCTCCGCGCGATGGAGTATCGGCATCTCATGCCCGGCCTTGGCATAGATGAGAGTAAGGTCATCGGTGTTGAGCTTGCCATAGAATGCCGTGGTAAACCAACTGTCCTCCTTGACCTGCACCGATACGTTCTGGTTGACGGTCTCGAGTACCTTTGTCGGACTGCGCATGGTCTTGGCATCCTTTCGAAACATGCTGAGCAGGCTGAACGTCATGAGCGACGCCGGTATGCCCTTGGTGGCGACATCGCCGATAACGAACGCGATGGTCGACGGCGCGAGGGAGAAGACGTCGAAGAAGTCGCCGGCGAGTTCCTCGGCGGGACTCAGCGCGGCATGTATTTCAATTTTACCTTTCTCGAAATATGTCGGTATGCGGTCGCGCTGGAATTTCTGCGCGACATTGAGCTGCTGGTCGCGCCTCGAATCGCGCTCCTTGACGATTTCGAACAGCGTCGCATTTTCAAGCGCGGTGGCGGTCTGGTTTCCGACCGTGGAGAGGAAACTGACATCGCGGTTGTCGAACGCGGCGATGGCCTGGTCCACGGCGCATATAATTCCGATGAGTCCTCCCTGGTAGAACATGGGTGTTCCGACGAAGGAGCGGAAATTGTTCTCGACCAACACGCCCTTTCCTTCGAGCCTCTCATCGTTAGGCGCATCCTCGACGAGCACCGGTTCCTGGCTGTCGATGATATATTTCAGGATTCCCTGGCTCATTCCCTCGAATGGAAGTGCCTCGGCGGCCTTGCTCACGGATACGAGAGAGCGCTGGCGGAGCACGCCGTCGGGTTCGCGGGTCAGGATGGCGCATGCCGCCGCGCCGAGGCTGGCCCTTACCGCGCGGGCGATTTCATTGAACAGCCTGTCGAGGTCGAGTTCGCCGGAGATACGCTCGGAGATACGGTTGATACGCCTGAGTTCCTCGGTGCGCTTGAGGCTGTCCTGTAGGAGGAGCTTGTTTCGTACGATGGAGAAGATATGGCTCGTAATGTGCGTGAAATGGTCGACCCTCTCCTCGTCGAAATCGTCGATATGATTGCTCTCGATGAGTAGTACGCCCGAGGTTCGCTCACCGAGCTCAATTGGAATGAGGAGGCGGCGGGTGTTGTGGCCGTTGGTGCTTGTAAGCAGGTCCGATTCGACTACGGCTGTGGCGGTTTTAATGCAGTGATCGAAGCTTCCCTCCGACGGGGTTTCGGTGTCGATTTCTCCCGAGGAACCAAGCTCGACATAGTGCCCGCCGGATTCGGCTTTCATATATACGGCGGCGCGTTTTAATTCGTTGGTGACGCGTATATGCTCGAGCGCGAAATTGACGATGCGGTCGGAATCATACATGCGATGCAGTTGGAAGGAAATATTGTTCAGGTTTCTGAGTTCCTGGTATTTCTGTTTCAGTTTATTGAGGGCGTCTTCAAGGTTGACGTTGGACAACTTCAGCTTCGCGGCATAAGCGCGGCTTTCCTCGTAGCGCTTATGCAGCTCATGTGACATCTCGTTGAACGACCGGCTGAGTTCGCCCACTTCGCTGATGAAGGCGAAATCGGGCTTGAGTCGTACGTTGTAATCGCCCTGCGTGATGTCCCTCGCGGCCTGGCTTATTTTCCTCAAGGGGCTTGTGAGGATCTTGATGATGGCGATGAAGAACACGAGGAACACGAGGAATCCCATGGCAAGGAATCCGGAGAGGGTGCGTTCGAAACCGCTGGCGCGCGCGAAGACCTCGAGCTGGTCCTTGACCATGCCGAGGATGTATCTTTCGCCGCGCGTCGTCCGTGCGACCTGGAAGTAGCCGTCGCTGTCGGCATGGTCCCTGATGCTGATATTGTGATTGTCGCCGAAGGGGAACGTCTTCCATGCATCCCTCGTATTCATAAGGGTGCTAACCTTCGCTGCGAGCCCGGCGTCGAAATCGGGCGGATAGACGACCTCCTTGAGCTCGCTGTCATATACGAAAGCGGAGCCCACATCGGCGGTCTGGAGATTGAGGAATTTCGTGGTTGAATCGGGGGCGGATTGTATGCGGTCGAGATCGATCTCGTTTTCGTAACTTCCCCTCATCTCGATTTCCAGCAGCGCGAGGTTGTCGGCGAGAAGCTGCCGGTGCGTTTCGAGCCCGAACTGGTTGATGATTCCCCTGACGCTGAAGAGGTAGAACGCGAAGAGGTAAACCAGCAGACATACTACGGACAGGAAAATAATGAAAGGCAGACTTCGTTTGTTACCGAGCCAGCGGATGCTGAAGTGTAATTTTCGATGTTTTGATTCGCTTTTAGACATTAAAATCCGGTCATATCCTGTACTTCTGTTACTAAACCTCTAATACACACTCGCATTCCCTGGAATCATTGAAACTTATATTCTCGATGCTTCCCTTCGCGACCGCGGCGACGATGGTGGTGTCGTCATATGCCGGCATCCCCTTCGCGTGCGCGGCGACCGCTTCGAACAAGGCGCTGACGATCTCCTCCGGCGACGAGCCGGCCTTTTCCCTCATCACCTTCTCGATACCTTTGTAGCCGAACTGCTCTTTTTCGGAATCAGCGGCTTCGCAGAGCCCGTCGGTGAAGAGCACTACGACATCGCCCGGCTTGAAACCGATTTCCATCTCGGCGAAGTCGCAGCCGTCCACGATCCCCAGCGCCATGCCTTCGGGCTCGAAATGCTCGAACCTGTCTTCGGAGGTCCGGTAGACGATTGCGGGATGATGCCCGCCCGAGGCCAGCTTCAACGTGCCGGGGCCGAACATGCCGAAAAGCGCGGTTACGAATTTGTCGGGGAAGAATTCCTTGGCGAGGATATCATTCGCCTTATGGAGAAACTGCCCCGGGCGCTGGTCATTCTCGAAGATAGAGCGGAAGATGGTCATGGATACACTCATCAGGAGGCTTGCGGGCATGCCCTTGCCGGAGATGTCGGCGATGGCGACGCCGAGCCAGTCGTCATTCAGCGGGTAGTAGTCGAAGAAATCCCCGCCGACTTCCTTCGCGGGATCGCTCCGGGCGTAGAAATCGAAATACTTGTGGCTCATCCTTCCCTTCGGAAGCAGCCCCCTCTGTATATCGCGGGCGACATTGAGCTGCTCCTCGAGGGAGCGTTTCTCGTTGTGCTCGGTGGAATATGTCCGCTGGTTGTATATCTGGTTGGCAATCTGCTTGGCGAAGATCGAGATGAACCTCGTCTCCTTGGCCGAGAAGAAGGGATTCGTGTTGGTGAGAAGCAGCACGCCGAGAAACATGTCGTTGCACATCAGCGGCACGGCGACGAGGTTGTCGATGGTGTCGTTGTCGAGCTTGGCGTCCGACGATTCATGCGTTGCCTTGCTTGTGAACGCCCTGATTTCCGGCTGCTTCACGGTGAGACCCACTACGGATTCGCCGCCGGCTGAAAGCGAGCGGAAGAAATTCTCCGATTCCCCGAGGGCGTAGACATCATCAACACGATCCTCGCTGAGGAGGATGATCGCCCCGCAGGTGGTGCTGTAGAGGTCGAGAAGAATAAGCAGCGCCTGGAGTATGAACGACCGGAAGCTGCCGATCTCGAGGGTGGTGATTCCCGCCAGCTCGCCAATTGACTGGAATATCTTGTTGTCGCGGGAGAGGCTGTGTTCGAGGTCGTGATACATGATGAAGTTCGAGAAAATCAGTCCGAGCTGGTTCTGGAAATCCTCGAGCATCTCCTTGTCCCACTCCTGCATTACGGCCTTCGCCGATGTCAGGGTGAGCCTTCCACGCAGGACATGCCTGAATTTGATATCAACACTGATGCTGATGGACTTGAATTCTTCCTCGCTGAGCTCCGCGTTGCCCGGGACAATGAACTGCCTTCCCCATGTGATGATGTCCATCGAGCCGGTGGCCCTTGAATGCTCGGAGGAGATGATGCCATCGTTGGAATACCTGTGCGCGTCATAGATGTTTGCATTCAGCGGCGATGTGACGAGGTTGTACTCGGTAAGGGTGGCTCCTTTCCAGAGGAAACTCACCATTTCACAGTCGAAGATATTCGAGATCCGGGTCAGGAGAGTTTTCACGAAATAGTCTATTTCATCGATGTTTCGGCTTACCTGGAAGAGCCTGAGCATGAGCCGGCTCTTGATGTACTTGGCTTCGAAAGCTTCCGCGAGGTCGGATACCACTTTTTCCCTCGAGGGGATTTCAACCGGCTCCTCGTCGGTCACGACCATATGCAGCCCGAATTTTTCATCATAATGCTTCAGGGCGGCGGCGATAGCCTCGACTTCATCCTCGGAAGAGAAGCTGTTATTGAAACTGCACACCTGGTCTGAGAGGCCGCTCATAGCCGATTTATCTCTCACACCGTTGGACGCGGCCCTGTTGACGAGGAACAGGGGTATGCCCGAAGTACGCTTGTTATGCCTGAGCCATACGGCAGTCTTGAGTACGTCGAAATCAGCGAGGCCGGATTGGAGGAGTATCGCCGCGGGCCTGTGTTCGAGGCTTTCGCGGATAACGTCATAGCCGGTTGGAACCGGGCGCGGCTCGAAACCGAGTCGCTCAAGCTCACGGGCAATATGCCGACCGGCTTCGTAATCCGGCGGAAATCCCAAAATTACGATGCTCATCTTTCCCTCATGCCAAATACTGTCCCCCTTTTCATCAGTAATAACGTCGCATTTAAGGGAAAGACGGTTAGCTAAGAATCTTAATCAGTCTTTATAACACCTATTTTAATTTGGCCATCATGAGGCGGCCGCGGGGGGGAACCTTTCGGGTACGGGGGATGGTAAAGAACTCTTTACTTGTCTTTTTTGTTTTTCTTGCCCTTACCGCCATCCTTCTGCTTTATGGTCCTGGTACCGATGCGTCCCTTGGAACTGCGCTTCTTCCTCTTCGCGAGTGTTGCCTGCTCGCGGCGTTTGTCCAGCCGCCTTATGTAAGCGGGCACCGACACAACAGCAACGGCGCACAGGACCGACATAATCGCCCAGGTGGTAACGATATATGTTTTGGAGTCCCGGATATGTTTTTCAAGCTCTTCAATCGTATAGTGCCCGGTAAGTTGCGTCGTTTCGGTTGTCTTCTCCCCGTACATGCTGAACTCGTACGCGCCCGACTCGGGGTTGACCTTGAAATTCACCGGATCGAGGAGATGCACCAATGTCCACATCGGGATGGAATAAATCACGAATATGGCGATTATCGCGATTATGCTGAACCAGAACCTGCTGAGCCTGTGTTCGCGCTTCTCGCCATACTGGAATAATGCGATGATAAGCAGGACAATCGCCCAGACGACGAATCCGAGGAACGCGACGGTGCACGTGCAACTCGGGAAATAGTCGGCGGGATCGGCGAGCAGCGGGTTTTCGGGGTTGATGGCGTAAGCCGGGTGCGGCATCGCGACGAATGCAAGCAGGATGAGCAGGAGGAGATTGAAGCCGATAAGGATATTTTTACTCATTTTTCGTAAATCCATGAATGGCGCTTACTTACGCACCGTGGTCTGCAAATTTCGCGGGACCTCGATTATCTTTCCGTCGTCGATATATTTCTTTCTCACGTCCGCGATCCTGCTCATTATTAATTCGGCTGATTCGCGAAGCATCGCCCGGTTGGTCAAGTCGCGCTGTTCGGGGGTCAATTCGAACGGTTCGCCGGTGTATACAGTGAGGGGGTGCCTGGCGACCTTTTTCGCTCCCCTTGGAAAAGCTTCAAAGGAGCCCTCGATGTAAACCGGGAGAATTGGAGCGTTTGCCTTCGCGGCGATAATAACCGCTCCCGAACGGCCTCGCTGAAGCCTGCCATCCCTCGATCTGGTACCCTCGGGAAAGATGCCGAGACATCCGCCGGCCTGTACGACTTGCACCGATTTATCGATGGCTTCGCGTCCGCCGGTGCCGCGTTCGACCGGGATGGTGCCGATGCTCGTAAGGTACCAACTCAGGAATCGCCCGCTCCATAGCTCCACCTTGGCCATGAAACATACGCGCCGGTGCCTGTACGCCACCGAGATTATCGGTGGGTCGAGGTAGGAGCAATGGTTGGCCGCGATGATTAACGGGCCTTTCGCGGGGCATAATTCCTTCCCGTATACCTTCAGGCCATGCCTCATGCGAAAGTATGCGCGAAAGAGGTTGCACCCGATGGTGTATGTAAACGGACGTGGTTCGAATCGCACGTGAAAAGTTTAGCACATTGAGCGTGAATGTTAATGCTTTGGAGATATGAACTCGCGGGAATCCGCCGCGGTTTTTATCGGCTCCTGATGACGTTGTAGACGTCGTCGATGATATCCTGCAGCGCTTCATCGATATTATCCTGCGCCACCTCGATGTCTATCTCGGCTTCGGCGACGAAATCTTCATCCTTAATGTAAGGCAGGTTGATCAGCACGTTCAGTAGCGCGCCCTTGCAGCAGGCGACGGCGTTGATCGCGGCGAGCCCGAGGTCGCTTACGAGGGCGGGGTTGGTTATCGGTATCAGCTCCCCTATGGAATCGAGTATCGCGCGGGCTTTTTTCATCGTGGCGAGCGGCTCCGTAGCGGCGGACTTGAATGCGGCCTGCTGGAATTCCTTTCGCGCTTTTTTCTCCTCGGGTGTCTCCCTGGGCATTTTATAGCCCGCCATGACGGAATCGAACGCGTCGGCGTCGCGCTTCATCCCCCCGAGCATGTCATCGCGAAGTTTGACGGCGTCATCGAGCGCGGGCACGAGAACGGCTTCGTGTTCCTCGAATCCCTTCTTGCCGATGGTCAGGTTGAGCACCATCGCGATGAGCGATGCCGCGCAGGCACCGGAGAGGGCCGCCACGGCGCCGCCGCCCGGAGTATGCGATTTGGATGAAAGCTCCTCCATGAACCGCTCGATAGTTTTTTCCTGCATGTCGCCTCCTGTGAGCGTGGTGGGAATATTATAACGGAAAACGGTGATTGCGTCCTATTAAAGCCCCGGGGAAAAATCAGCCTGCAAAGGCTTATACTTGTCGGCATGAAAGAGTGCCGTCAAGCGAAACGTGTTTTCTCGCTTGGAGGGATTTATTCGGGTTTACGGACTGAAGACCTTATCAGTGAAGATGCGCGAATATCGCCAAGAGGTGGTTCAAGAGAATAACTGGTATCGGTTTTAACACCAAGCCTGTTAAGTTTTTTTCTAAGCTTCTCAAAATCCTGGATGACCTTGCGATCGGCTCGAGGATTATTCTTGAGTATAGTATCTTTTGTTGCTTTATCCATTGTCGTTTCCCTTTCAATTATACCCTAAAAATAGGCTTTCGTGTGAACGAAGGACGGCAGTTCCTGACGAATCATGTAGTCGCGCAGCAGCTCATAATATTCTGTAATCTCCGGCTTGAGCCCCGCAATCTCGGAAAAATCGCCGATCTTCAGATTAAGCTCGGAAATCAGTGTGTTTTTGTTTATTCCTCTGCCGTGGGAATGCCATTTCTCATTATCGCTCAATGCGGCGGCGATTTCGCTTGCCCTGGTTTCCTTCATTTCGTGCGTAACTACCAACCCGCGGGTTTCCGTTTTCTTCCAATCTCTAAACTTGTACGTTGAAAGCCATTTCTTGAGCAGCTCGATGGAAAGATCGCGGGCCTGTTCGAACTGATGCAGTTCGCCAAGGTCCAGTTTGCTCAATAAGGCATATTCGGCGGTGGTGAGCTGGCCCGTCTTTGCTTTCTCATTCAAGCGTTCAAATTGACTTAGGTAAGAAAGAGCGGGCACGAGTCTGTTATCCTTGACAATCTGCGGATCGACAGGACCCAGACAGGAGAAATAGTCCATCAGGATGCGGTCACCGGACATCACGAAAACGGTTCCTGCGGACATGGCCTGGTTGGGAACTATGAATGTAACTTCCCTGTAATGATGCCTGATCGTGTTGACAATCCTCTCGACGACTTCAACGACACCGCCGGGTGTTTCCAGCACGATAGAGAGGGCTTCTTTGCGGCCGGGTAATTTTTAGAGCGCATCCTTTACGACATACTCCAATCCAGCCGTAAGAGGACTGAGAATCGACATAATATCGGAGTTGAGCAGCGATTCAAGTTCGTTTATGCGCTTGTCGAGCTGGTCTTTGATGTATTGATCGAGTGGCCTCATGACCTTACTCCCTTCCAAGCTTTCACGGTATATTGCTATACGGCCATTAAAATGTCAACCGGCATTGTCGATCCGCCGGGCTGTGCTATTGTTATAGCCGGTTGATAGTCATATGCGATTCAATGCGCGATATCTGCTAATCCTGCCCTTGGCACTGGGCATATTCGTCCTGCTGTACGGCCTCGGCGGACGTCCGATATGGGGCGATGAGTATTTCACATACGCGGTCGTATTCAAGGGCGGATTCCCCGCAAGAGTGCTGGGGGACATACATCCGCCGCTCTACTACGTGATGCTGATTGCGTTCGTGAAGCTTCTCCCCTACGGACTGCTTGCCATTCGCATGTTCTCGGTCGTATGCGGTTTCCTTTCGATAATCCTCACATACATTCTGTGCAGGCGGTATTTCGGGCGGCTCGCCGGGGATATCATCATCATACTGATGCCGCTCAGCGCGCATTTGATCCTGTTTTCGCGCATGGGACGCTATTACTCGGTGCTGATGCTGTTCGCGCTGTTGTCGCAATTCGCGCTTGACAGGCTCGACGCGCGGAGGGGCTGGGGCAATGTCGCGCTCTATGCCGCATCGCTGGCGATATGTTTCTACATCAATCTCCTCAGCGTGTTTCTTGTCCCGGCGCATATCATTTTCGCGGCGTTACGCGATAAGCGGCTTACGATGGCGAATATCATCGCGATACTCATCATCCCGGTGCAGTTTATTTTTTCCGCTATACGCCGCAAGCCCTATGTCTACATCCTTGCGGGCCAGGCGCTGGCGCTGATATCGCTGCTCATCTGGATCCCCGTGACATTCTTCCAGCTCGCAGCAAAAGACACATGGGCGCCGTTCGAGAACGACATACCGTTCGCGGTGGAAGGCATTTTGATTCGCATCCTGTGGCCGCTCTATAATTTCACGGTCGGCGAGAATATCCCCCCGTGGGAAATGTGGCTTTCTATCCCGGCGGTCGCGGCGGCGGTGGTTTCATTCGGATGGTTTATCGGCAGGGGCTCGATGCGCCTGCAGATGACAGGCTACATCATCTGGGTCATGCTTCCCGCGGCGATACTTACAGCGGGGATACTCCCCGTTGGAATCGAGTTCCTTGCCCCGAGGATGATGTTCCTCCTGCCGTTCTGGCTCATGATGATAGCAGCGGGCATATCGCGTATGCCCCGGTGGTTTATGCCGATACCTGTCATAATCCTTCTCGCGGTAAATGTATATGGCATCTACAACTACAATCGCGATAGCGGCGCGATGCATTCGACATACATCATGCCATGGGAGCGGATATCCGAGGCCGCCGATGAATATGCGGGGCCCGGGGGAGTAATCATCTCGGATGACGAATCGATGGCATATTACCTTCCCGACGACCCGCGGCTTAAATTCATCGCCACGACGACCGATATCGGCGCGCTTATCAGGACCCGGGTACCGGTCGTACTGGTAGTGAATCCGCGGGATATAACGGCGGGCGCGAGGCTTGAATCGCTCATAGGCGAGCTCGACCGGGCTGGGTATTACGAGTCGGAAAAGCGCGAGTTTTTAATTGAGGATGAAAAATCCCTTAGCATGAAGCAGAAACTATTGAGGAGAGAAGTAAACCGCGTCAAGAAAGAAGTGCGGTTATATCTTCCACGCCGGGGGGCGAAGGAGTGATAGCCTTGCGCTGTCGAATATTTATAACAATATGCGTCCTCGTGATATTGATGGCATTTCTCGTGCTGTCGCAGGGATGCAAGAAAGCTGAAGCCAAGGACGCCGCCGCGGCGGAGGCGGCCGCCGCCGAACAGGTGGCTTCCGGGGGCGATGACCCGACCGAGTTTTTCATCGGTCTCGAAGACAAGCTGAGCGAGCAGTCGCTCGCCTCGATTGCCATCGTCCAGATAAGCGACCCGAAGAACCACGACCAGCATAAGATACGCAATGTAAGGCAGGCGACGCTTGCCGAGCTCTCACAGATGGTCGATGTCGCGGTGCGCGATGTGAGCGAGAACAGGGTCGCGAGCGTGATGCAGGGGATCACCGGGGACTCGCTTACCGGGCTGGATCCCGAAGATGTGATGGATATCGGCATCAAGCTCGGCGTCGACGCGCTGCTGTTCGCGAGCATCGAAAGCCAGAAGAACGATGTATTCTTCTGGGCTTATTCATCCATGAACGGAGATATCATCTTCTCGGACACCCTCAAGAGGTGGAAACTTCCCGTAAGCGACAGCCTGGATTCGTTGCTGAATATAGATTTCAGCGACGGGAACGGCTCGACTGGAACGACAGAACCCGCGTCAAAGACCGTGGAGGGATAAACGATACAGACAGGGGAGGGTATTTTAAACCCGCGAATTGCCACTGCTTAAGGCGATTCGCGGGTTTTTCGCATGGAGCATTCAATATAGTCACTGGGAGTGTGGTTTTCCGCCGGTTGAGTTGAAGTTGAACCACCCCTTTCCCGCGCTCACCCAAAGAACCACCCGGCGCGGTAAAGGGGTGCCACCCGGGGAAGCGTCTGGTGCGCTGAAGGATGGGAAGGAGCGTTTGGAAGCCGGGTTATATTCATGCGTGAAAATTGCACCGGGGCCTTGAAACCAAGGCCCCGCCGCTCATACAATCAGGAGGTCCGTCACAACCCGTGTATCCCCTTCACGGGCGTATCTTCAATGCCGAAATCCTTCATCCTTCATACAATCTATCTACCTCAATCTTTCCTTTCATCACAATATTTCCGTTCAACTTTATTCAGCGCGCATATGCGCGAACAAACCGCCGTCACGACTTAATCGACGAGCTTCAGGTCGCTCGGGCCATCTTCCCACTTGCCGTCGAAGTACATCTCCCATGACGACGTATCCTGCGAGCCGGCTTGATACTGGGCGTAGAGGTGCCCGCCGGAGTATCCATCGGGGATCACTATCTCGTCGAGCTTGAATGTACCGTCTCCCGAGAGCTGTCCCGGCCACGAGTTGCCGTAGCTGTCGTAGTAGATAATCGATTTGGCGCCCACGTCGGTGTCGAACTTGTTGATGAACACAGTATATCCGGCGGCGTCGGGAGGAATATAGCCGAGGTCGATGTCGACCGAACCGCTCATGTTGAAGTTGATCGGAAGACGTCCCGACGCGGTAATCTCGGTGCTGTTATATGGATTGAATTCTTCCCCCTCTTCGCGGGGCGGCCCGGCGCGCAGGTTGAAGCCGTTCTCGGACGAGCCGTTGAGCGACTTGATGTTTATACGGTAATTACCGATACCATATGTGGCGAGGTCGACGGTCCAGCCGTCAAGGGTAACCCATTTCATGTCCGACCAGTTGTCACCCGGTTCGAATGTCGCCTCGGCGATGAGGATATCATCGTCGTAGTCGTTCGGTGTATCACTGGGCGCATAGAGCTGGTACTTCGTGGTGGTGTACTTGCTCGACGGCTGCGGATGCGGCCATCCGGGCGCGAAACGAATTTCGTCCACCTTGCCGGGACCGGCGTCCGAGGCGTCGCCGATGTTCCAGGTATCCGGGTCGAATATCTCGAACTTGACGATGCTGGAGCCGTTCTTTGTGACATAGTCATCCTTGATGTCAACGATGAAGTCGTAGCCATGATCCGTGTAGTTCGGGTTTTCATCGCCGTTATTCAACCACTTGGTGGAATACGCGTCACCGTAGGTGAACGGCGCGTAGGGCCCGAACAACGAGAGGTTCATGATGCCGTTTGTGCCGTATTGGCCCGGGTTGCTGGCGATATACAGCGGCAGCAGGCTCGTGTATGTCGCGGTGGCGCTCATGTGGAGCACGCCATCGGTATAACCGAGTACCGGCGCGAAGAAATAGTTTATCGGCTTCGAAATCTGTACCTGGTACCACCCGGTGTGTATGCCGTCCGGGTTCCGCACGCATGCGATTTCGACCCCTTCCTCGCCGTCAACAAAACCGTTGGCGGCGGCGAGATCGAGCGCAAAGGTCCGGCATACCGTTTCGTCGGGAAGCTGCTTCGCCCCTGCGAGTGCCGCTGCATCACAGGCGCGCTGCATCTGGGCGCGCAGGGCCTCGACGCGTCCTATGTCGATCACTATGGCTGACACGCCGAAGAGGGTCACCATGAGCACCCCCACCCACACAACGACGGCGCCACGTTCGTTCAGGAACAGCTTCTTTCTTCGCTTTGTTTTTAACATCATTACTTTGCCCCTCCAAATAAGAGGTGTCTTCATCTTCTTATCCCGCGACTATTCGATAAGGAACTCCGCCCGCGATTTCAGGTGGATGCTGTACATGTCCGGTACAAGGTTCCTCAGCGGTGTCATCAATTCCACGTCGTAGATGTCGATCTCAACGACGACGTAGTTGTCGGGCGTCCTGTCTTCATCATTGCCGATCGAGGCATGGTTCGTGTCAAGGACATCGACGGTAATCTGGTCTTCGGTGACCGGAAAGTAAATGGAATCCTGCACGAGCTGTATCATGCTGTCGGTGTCCTCGCCCACGGCGCCACGCCTGGCGGCCGCGCGGGTCGCATTGTCCATCGTAATCTGTTTATGGAGTATCCATCCGAAGTCGAACACTCCCATGAAAATAAGGCACAGCACCGGGACGACGAGCGCGAATTCCACGAGGCTCTGCCCTTTGCTCTCTCGTATCCTTCTCCAAATTCCGCGCATCTCATTACCTCCTTCGGCCTTAGCCGGGAAAAAAAAGACGGTTGCCTGATCATCGGGCTAACCCGTGCGGCAACCGTTTTCTCGCAAATACGAGAGGTTAAAAAAAACCGCCCCAGGCAGCTGGACCATCCGATATGTATCGGATTCCTGGCTTTGCGCCCCCGCCTTGCGACGGGTTAGCCCTTTTCTGAGTGCGCTAATAAACTCTATGTCGGCACTATTATACCACGTTTTAGTCATTTTCGCAAGACAACCCAACGCCGCATCCCGCTTCAGTTGCGGTATGCGGTTAATAATACTATATTCAATTTAATATACTTTACTTCCTATTTAATGTCGGCGGCGGAAGGTGATTCATTATTCATTAAAATTAATATTATCATCACGGGGAATTTTAATGACAAAAGATGTATCATGTGCGCCGGACATGCGCGGAGCACTGAAAATCAAGCGTTTCGCCCTGGTTATCGCCGCCATAGCGGCCGGGATCCTTGCATCGAACGGGTGCGGGGGAAAGGGCGCGGTCGGCGGCGGAAAGCCGGAATTTACCTTCCAGGCGAAGATTCCCCTCGAGCTTGAGGGCATCGAGCTGAGCACGCCGTCGCTTTATCCCGACACGGAATATGGCGGCGTATATATTGCCGCGGGTAACAGCAGCGATATTTACCGCTACGACCCTGCCCTGGGGCTCGAATTGTACGTGCATCCGCAGGAAATCCCGCCCGGCGCCGGGGGAATCGCGTCGTTCTGTTATGCCGACGGCGATTTTTTCTTCATTCCATCGGTTGCCGGCGATACGGGGGAGTCATCGGGCGGCTTGCTCTACCAGCTCACGAGCAGCGGAAGGATCAGGCGCATGGAGCCTCCCGAAGACCTGTACGACGACGTGCTGGATTTCAGCACGCTGATATATCTTGGCGAGGGGCGCCTGCTGATAGAGACGCATCCGAAGGGGCCGTTCGCGATAATCAATTTCATCACCGGGGCGATAGAACGTCATCCGGTGGAGTTCCCCCCGAAAGGACAGAACCATGTGCTCGTTCCGGACTACAGCGCCTCGGAGGTATACCTCATCCGCAGGGCGAAAGATAAAAGCGTCTACCTGTTGAGATACCCGTTTAGAGGGGGATACAGGGGCGATGAATATATCGCGCGGAGGGAACTCCCCGCGGGCGCGGCGACGGTGAACGATTATCATATGTTTCAATATGGATCGGGCATGGTGGATATGTACGACTTCATGTTCGAGAAGCAGCTTACGGTCGATTTCGCGGGACTCGCAGCTGATGAATACACGCTCATGCTCGGTCTCGTGATAGTGCGGGATCATGCTTATGTCATCGGCATGAAGGGTTCGGTGCAAAGCCCGGAAGGCTACGACCTGCTCGTTTTCAACGTCAAGACGTCCGAATGACATTTTCACCGCCCCGGGGATTAATCACACTATTCCCGATGCGGACATCATGGAAGCGCGAATGTTCCGATTGATGAATTCCAGCGGAAAATATAATAGTGGCTTTTAATAAGAATTAATGGCGGGAGGACGGCCATGTTTAGAACCAGATTACTCATATCGCTGTTTATAATCACGCTGCTGTCGATAGGCGGCGTCGCGAAGGGGGATTGCGTCGACGACGGCAACAACGACGCCGGCAGCGCGAGGACGGTCGGCTTCACGGAAACCGTGAGCGATGTGGTATGCCCGGACGACCCGTTCGACTATTTCACATTCGAAATAGCCGGTGCGATGAAGGCGAACGGCTGGATAAGCCTGGCATCCGAGCAGACCGGCACGACGCTGAGGATTACGAAGGGCAGCGATACCCTCTACGAGCGGGGAACCACGGTTTCGGAGACAACTGTCAATTATACGACTCCCGCCGAAGGCATCGGCGAAGGGCGGTACTTCCTTCGCGTAGGCTATTATTCGGATTATCCGTACGACCATGAATATACCCTCACCCTTTATTTAACGCTCTCCGGTGGCTCGACGGTCGTGGTTGAACCCGGCGTGGGCACGTCGGGAGCGTTCACGCACGTTGTCGAGGGACCCGCGACAACGACCGTTTTCCCCGGGGCTCTCGTGGAGATTCATAATGTCCCTTGGCCGTCGATGCGGGGCGGGGCGTCGCACAACGCGCGGTCGACATACTACGGCCCGCCGGGGGCGATGACGGTTTTCGCGGAGCACGATGTCTACAACGATATGGCGGGGGAGTTCGACCACTATGTGGGGATACTCGCGGGCAACGACGACAGGCTGTATTGCGTGGGAGGGCATAAGATAATCGCTTATGACGCATCGGGGGGCAAGCAGTGGGAGCATTATCGCGGGTTGACATGGAACACCGCTTTTCTCGATGGAAACGGGAATGTTTATATCATCACCTACGACCAGACCGAGCTCGTATGCCTCGATCCCGACGGCACTGAGCTGTGGAGCTATGCATGTCCCGAAGGGCAGCATTACAACGACCTCGTCGCCGTCGGCGCGCGCGTGTATCCGATTCGCCAGAACGGCACATCGTGGTACTGCGATGTTATCGACACCGACGGCAGCCTCGTGTATACGACGGGCCCGATGGCCGGCGGATTCGACGGCGCGGTCGAGGACAGGGGAGCCGCGGTGTATTTCCAGACGCAGTACGGGTTGTACCAGTATGACTGGTCCGGTACGCAGCGGTGGTATGCGGTATTCCCCGATAGCGCGGACTGGATAGATTTCGGAGTCATGGCCCTGATGCCCCTCGTGGGCCGCGACCACAAGGTGTGGGTGCAAGCGCCGTGGCATAAGATGGTATATATCTACAATCCCGACGGCACGCTGTATCATTCGTATGGATACGATGCATCGCCCGGTGACGAGCCGATTGCCGTCGCATACGGGGCGAACAGGAAATTTTACGTAGCCGCGAAGGACAGGACCGTCACATGTTACAGCGACTGGACGACGCAGGAATGGCAGATATCGCCCGGCGGGGCGTTCGCGCGGGACAGCCTCATCATGGGGCAGGACGACAAGCTCTACATCCATTACACTTCGACACTGACGCTGACGGCATACCGCGTGGCTCACAACATCATGACCATCAACGGCGAGGACGGCACGACTATCAACACGATGAGGGTGTCGCTTCCGGGGACGTATAACAACAAAACGAGGAGCGAGCTTGCGATAGGGGAAGACAAGAAACTAATCTACTTGAACTCGGCGGGATATATCGTGGTTTATCAGCCGTCGCTCACATTTGCGCCCATAGAGATGCATCGGCCCACAAAGGTGCTGAGGGAGCCATGAAAAAAGTCGGGACAGTCCAGACTTCTGGAGGTTGAAGATGAGGCAAACGATTGCAGTTTTAATTGTCGCGATTTTTCTGCTGCCGGTTATGGGAAGCGCGTCGCCGGGGCAATGCGTGGATGACGGCAACAACGATGCATCCACCGCGCAGGCGATTGGATTCAACGAAACCGTGTCCGAAGTCGTATGCCCCGCGATGGATATTTTTGATTATTACAAGTTCGACGTCGCCCCGGGAGCCGATGTATCCGGCACGGTGAGTTTCGATACCGACCAGACCGGCACCACGGTGCGCGTGTCGGGTCCGGGTGGAATGCTTGTCGACTGGGGTTCGACCGATACGAACCTGTCGGGGGTCTATACGATTCCCGCGACGGGCTTGACCGACGGCACATACTATATCCGTGTCGGCTTCTATTCGAATTACACATACGACCACGATTACACGCTCACGATGAATATTACGGTCGATGTCCCCCCGGGCGGTGGTAACGAGCCTTTCGTGCCTCTTAAGGAATTACTTGTCGGCGACCTTAAAGCCGAATACTTTCCGCTGAAATTCGCTCCCTGGCCATGTCTCGCGGCAAATCCCGGAAACACGAACAAATCAATGAACGCCGGGCCGTCAAAGGGAGCATCACTCCTCAGGGAATTCAATATCAGGGAAGATGTAAATGCGGATGCCGACGGGCAGTTCCATAGTTACAAAGGCCTGCTCATCGGACCCGACGACCGGGCCTATTTCTCCGACCCCGGCAGTGACACTCTGTATGCATATTCACTGCAAACCGGCTACCTGTGGGATTTTCCCGTCAGATACGCCTTTGACCAACCGACATACTCCCTCGACAAATTCGGCAATGTTTACGCAATACATATGGATGGAGTGAGGCTTTACAAATTCGATCCTGACGGCAATGAGCTGTGGAGCCGGCGTATAAAAGGAGCGGACGGTTACAGCACCGCCCTCTGGCCCGTGGGGGAAAGAGTTTACGTGTCCGACTATGACCCGCCTGGACAATGGGATTTCGGCGAGCATGCCTGCTTCATCCATGCCTGGACTCTCGGCGGCGACACGGTGCTGAGTGAATTCGAAATCGAGGATGTCCTGTTTGATTTCTGCGGTATAGCGCAGGACAAGGGCGGCACGGCATATATTCACACATCGGATTACCTGTATAAATACGACCCCTACGGTGATGAAGTCTGGGACAGGTATTTTTCTTACGGTTCCGAGCACCCATCGCATTTGTCACCTGTAATCACAAGCACAAGTAAGATTTTCGTCGATCTCAAGAGCCGGAAGAAATATATTGTCTTCAGCTCCGAGGGCATATACTTGAAGCAATGGGAGCGCGATTCGAATGCATCGGGCAAGCGGGACATCTGTCTCGGCGAGAACGGGAGGCTGTATGCCTGCGAGCAGACGAGCGACATAGTCTGCTACGACAACTGGAGCGAGGAAGCCTGGCGTACGCACAGCCCGTCGGGGGAGATCATCTCGGAGATAATTCTCGATAAGGATGAATATCTTTACGCCGTTTATTATAAGGTCGGGGTCGGGTTCAACCGGACGTATCACTGGATGGCGCTGGACCCGCAGGATGGGCGGATACTCGTGGATATCGCGATGAATGTCCCCCAGCCCGGCAACATGGTCGACCCGTGGGGCCACCTCGCCATCGGTGATGACGGGACCCTCGTTTATTTAAACGAAATTGGATACTTGGCCGTCTATGAGCCGGCCTTAACGGCGATCGCGCCTGAGATAAAAATCGACAGGAGAATGATACTTGAGGGAAGCGGGTAGAATACTTAACGAGAAGGGCGTTGATTATTGAACGACCTTATCTCATTCGCGGTTTCAATAAACTAATTGCCGGGAGGAACAATGAAGAGAACGACATCGCTTTTATTTATCCTGAGCTTGACGGCGCTGCTTGTGCTTGGAGGGATGGCATCGGGACAATGCGTGGATGACGGCAACAACGATGCCACGCATGCCGACACGATCGGTTTCGTCGATTCCGTGACCGATTGGGTGTGCGCGGCGGACGCGTTCGATTACTATATGCTCGTGATTCCCGGCGGAACGGATATCGAGGGGGAGATAACCTTCTCATCGCCGCAGGAAGCGACATGCCTGAGGATACAGAGCGCTGACGGCCTTACCCTCGTGAACGATATTTACACCACATCCGAGATTCATGAATATTCTATAGAAGTGCCGTCGGGATATGTGCCAGCGGGAACATATTACGCCCGCGTTTTCTACTGGTCCTATGCCGATTACGACCATGAATACACCTTGACGACCGACCTTGAAACGACAGGCAATCCGCCATTACAAATAAAACCGGGCCTTATGATGCAAACGCAGGTACCGTGGCCGATGCAGTGCGGAGATTCGATGCACAGGAGCCGCTCGACATTCGCTGGGCCGACCGATGAAGGCTACCTGGTAGTATCGAAGGACCTCGATGTCGTGCCGCATAACCCTTATGTAGCCGGGGATAAGAAATACGTCGGGCTGGTCGCCGGAGATGACGACTGGGTATATTTCCTCGAATCGAAAACCATGAACCTGGTGACATATAACATCCTCGAAGGCTTTGCCACTCCTGAATACATGCAGCTTGGAAGCACAAAGCCGATTTGTCTCGATAAACAGGGCACGATGTATTATGTAAGGCAGGATAACCTCGTCAGCCTCGATGAACCCACGGTGCGGGCGCACTGGACGGAGGGGCTTCCCAACGGCGTATCGAAGAATGTAATGTGCGCCGGGACCCGGATATACACATCGGTTGAAGGATACCAGGACAGCGTACAGGTGTGGCTCGCATCGGGAGTGCAATCGCTGAGCATCAACGTCGACGCCGATGTTCTCGGCATCGCCGAAGGCGGGCTCGGGGCATATTTCTATGTCCAGACCGAGGAGAGCCTCTATCGATTCAACAAACAGGGAGAGGAATTGTGGCGCGTAGACCTGCCGGAGCCGGGCTGGTTTTTAGCCGAGAACATGGAGACATTCGGGCCGATTATAGGCGCCGACAGCCGTGTATGGGTGAACGACGACACGAAGCCGTACTGGTGGGTGTTCAACGCCGACGGGAGTGAATACAAGAGCGGATACTGGTGGGACGGCCTGCTTCCGACCGCCGCGGCGATAGATGCGAACGGGCGGCTCGTGCTGGGCCTGAACAACAAGAAGGTCGTTTTCTACGACGACTGGGATGACTCGCGGTTCAAGTTCGAGCTGCCGGGGAACCCGGTGGATGTTATTGTCGACGGCGACGGCACGACATACATGTGCTATCTGAACGCGGATGCGTCCGAGTATTTACTCAAGCTCGTATTGAACGACCCCTATCTGACCACCGCCTCGGATATACGAACGGGGATACCATCGGACCTCGTCGATGAGGACAGCGATGTCGAGATGGCTATCGTCGGCGAAGGGCGGATAGGGTTCCTGCATGAAAGCGGCTATTTCACGGTTATCCAGAATTCGCCTTTGCTCAAGAAGATAGATATCGGCGATGTGATGCGGAAGAAGATGAACAAACTGGATATCCCGCCGGGGCTCGAGGGTAAGGATATGCCGTACAAGCCGAACCGCCCAGGCCGCCCCGGGACACCGCACAAGCCTAAAGTGAAGTAGCACAGTCAAAAATCGGGACGGGTGTTAAAATTCATGAATTAACCGCCCGGCGCTCGTCGCCGGGTTTTTATATAAGCCTTGACAGCTGAATGGGGCGTGGTAAAATTTGGTAGCCTAAAAATAATATTGGGAAGGAAGTGAGCGCTGATCATGCGTTTCAGCAGAATGGCGTTATTATTGATTGTAGCTGGTATGGTGTCATTTTGCTTGCCAGCTTCACTCGGAGCCGTTGAAGAATGTTGCTGTTGGAGCGTTCTTGCGTTTCTTACCGAGGAGTATGGGCAATTATGCATATATCACGGTCACCCTTCAGAGGATTGCGGTTGCTGTTTCATAGGCCACTCCTATGGTGCCGGGGATTTTGAATGCAAAGCTGATGACGATTGCTCTAATCTAAGTTTTAAAAACTGCTATGAAGATGTCGTTGTTGAATTTGAGCACTGGTGGTATGCTGACTGTTCGCCTTGTTTGGAGCCTGTTTGTGATAGACCATGGATACCATTGAGCTGGGACATGACTATAGTATGTGATCCAGATATGTGTGTGTAATGTTGCTCTGTGGATTGTGGATGCCCTTAAGGATTTCAAAGATAGGAAGGAGGCTATTAAATGAAAAGGCTATTGTTGGCATTATTGGTCTTATTCATATGTTCATTCTATGGATGCGGGAATGTGCAAGACAGTAAAGGAGCGCTAAGTGACCCAAGAAGCAATCTCAGCGGGACAAAGAGTGAAAGAAGTGCTGAAGCTGTCACCCCTGAATTTTATCCACCAGAAACGGGGCCTGACCTGTCTGATGGAGCGGCGATTTACCATTGGGCTGACGTCACTGGCAAGTATCTTGGCCCCATAACATTAGCATTGAATTGGTACGAATCGGTCAACGGCGAGTGGCCGGTTGGCTGGGATGAGCTGGTTAACGGTTATCTTCTTTTTCTCCCGGTTCATCCTATAACGGGTGAGCAAGTATCGCTCCTTACTGTTGATGAATTGAACGGCCCGGTTGAAGCGACCGCTGTTGTGGCAGACCCGCATCCCAACGGTTGGGATATTTATCAGGCCCATATCAGTGCCGATGGGATTTACTATGCGAGCAAGGTTTATGACAGGGAGCAGTGCGCATCAGCTGCTGAAATTACTAAGGGGAGCATGATATAGTTGCCATCCATTATGATGTTTCGGCACACCCTTGTGCCGAAACCAAGGAGTATCGGGGCAAGGGTGTCCCGATACATCGGGTTTTTACTTTCGCTATTGTCTACTATTTCGCGCTCCCCTTAGTAATACCATGTATCCCGGCGACGCCCGTATGGAGAACTTCATTTTAGCCATTAGAGCATTTGCCGGGAGTCGGATATCCGGGTTCCTGTTCCATACCCACCAGACCGAGGATGCGGCGCGGATGCCCGAAACGTACGAGGACCTGACCTACGGGTTGACGCGGAATCCCGCAACTAAACTTGGTTACACTGTAAGCGAAGATGGGATTGGCTCATTCAAAGTGGGCGTGAAGCCGGAGGATTTCCAGTGGGCGTTCGTGTTCAATAAGGGTAAAGAGGAATTCGAAATCCGCCGGCTCGATATTGACTCCGAAACGAGCGGCACGGAAGCCCCTATAATGCTGAAACCCGGAGATGAGGGATACAGCCGGGAAGGCTTCACATGGATCCTCTCGGACGAAGACTTTATTTAATAGCAGCAATCCATTATTCTAATTTTGAACCGGGACAGTCCCCGTTTTTCGCATACTGCAGGCCGCATTAGAAGCGGCTTGTGAAATTGGCAACGGGAAAACTGCTACAGCCCCAGTTTTTTCGTGACATTTAGTACTATTCATTCAATAATGCATCTATCCGCCGATGCCTGAATGACCTCAAGTTTTAATTCCTGTATAATCCTCGTATCCCTCTCAGGCCGTGCAGAAATATGCCAGGAGGCTGATGATGAGACAATCGATGATCATTTTCATTATCTCGGTTTTTGCATTGCTCGCGATGGGAGGAGCCGCATCGGGACAATGCGTCGCCGACAACAACGACACCGCCCAGAACGCGGCCGTGCTCGACCTCGCGGACACCATCTCCGACTATGTCTGCCCGGCCGATACCATCGACTATTACTGCTTCGAAGTCACGAGCGGGCAGGACATAAGCGGTAAAATCACCTTCCAGTCATCGGTGACCGGCACCGTATTCAAGCTGACCGGCGAAGCGGCGGGGGCGATTTTCGAGGATGACTCATCCGACACCGTCAACCAGCTCGAAGTCGAATTCTCATCGGGTGAGCTTGCAGCGGACAAGTATTATATCCGCGTATCATTCTGGTCGACGTACGCTTATGACCACGATTACACCATCACCCTTGATTTAATCGATGAAAACGCCGGCTCCGGCTCCGGGTTGCCATTCAAGCCGCCCATCGTTCGGTCAATAATGAACCAGTGCCCGTGGCCGACAAAGGGGGGCGGTTCGAGAAACGCCGGGCGCTCGGCATTCGCCGGCCCGAAAGGGTTATGCCAGGTCAGCTATTCGCTCGAGCTGCAGCCGCAGGCATTGAATTATGACGATGTGCATCGCTACAAGGACCTCCGCGTCGGTCCCGGCGGCGATATATATTTCATCGAAGAGAGCACCGGCAAATTTTTCGTTATTGATGACAGCGGCGAAGGGGAATACAACGAATACAATCTGCTAACCGAGTCATCGCCCAGCCTTCTACATAATGGAAACGTCGTTATGATCAAGAAATATGGGGGCGGCGCATACGGCAACAAGCTCATCTGTTACTCGGATTTCCATGAAACCGAGTTGTGGAGCCAGCCGATGCCGGTCGGGCCGAATCCCAAAGTAGAGCTGATAGGGGACAAAATCTATACATCGACTTCAGGCACGGTGAACAGCGTACAGGTTTGGGATAAGAGCGGCAACCAGATTAAAAATATAACCCTCGATTCACAGATCGTCGGCGTGGCGGAATCATCGACGAGCGATGTGTTCTACGTGCAGACCTATGAGAAGCTTCATCAGCTCGACCGGGCAACCGGCACCAAGCACTGGGAAGTTGACACGTTCGCCGATTACGGGAGCGAAGTTACGGCGATTATGCAGGATGGGCCGGTCGCCGGGTTCGACGGCCGCGTGTATGTCGAGGATGTCTATACCCTGTCGTGGGCGGTATTCAACGCCGACGGCACGAAATATAAGAGCGAGGACGGCCTCGCGCCCGAGGACGTGGCGATGTTGGGGAGCATCGGGTTCTACTCATCGAGGATAAAAGTCGCGGCGGGCGCGTCGCACAAGTTCTTCGTGGCCGCGTATGACGGAATGACCGTATGGCTCACCTGTTACACCGACTGGGATGATACCGTGTGGTCGGTGGGGATTCCCGGCTACATGGTTTTCGATGTCATCCTCGATTCGGAAGACCGGGTTTATGTTCTTTATTCCGGCGGCACCGGCGAGTCCAGCTTCAAGTGGCAAATACTCGACCCGACCGACGGACACCCGTTGTATACCCAGGACTTTACCGGGTCGCCCGCGAAGCTCGAATCGGACCTGATAGGCGGCGAGCTCGCGATTGGTGAGGACGGCAGGCTGATAATGCTTCTGCACGGCGGATATATAGCGGTATTCGAGAATCCATTACTTAAAAAGGATCAGTTGTTCGCTGTCGAGAAACCGGATAGCATCAAAGCTGTTCCGAAGCAGAAATTTAAGCAGAAAAATTAAATGGAAAAACGGCGGGAGGCCGATGATGAAATTACATGCTTTGAAATTAACCACGGCTTTACTCATTCTTTTTATCCTGGGCAGCTATGCGTCGGGACAATGCGTCTCCGACGGTAATAATTCGGCCATCGATGCCGACCCGATAGGCTTCACCGACACGGTCAGCGACTACGTCTGCCCGGCCGATACGATCGACTACTACTATTTCGAAGTTACGAGCGGGCAGGATGTGACCGGGACTATCTCATTCACATCACCGCAGGTCGGAACGGTGTTTAAAGTCACCGCGACATCGGGAACGTTATTCGAGGACGACACCACCAATTCGCTCAACACGCTGCAGGCGAGCTTCTCGCAGGGGGAACTCACCGCCGACACATATTACGTACGGGTCTCGTTCTGGTCGAATTACTCATACGACCACCAGTACACGATTACGATGGCCCTTACGGATGGCACAAACCTGATATTGACCCCCTTGCCGATGAGCATTAAGCTGGGCAGTCCATGGCCGTCCCCGCGGGGCAGTATGAGAAATACAGGACGGACAAACCACGATGGTCCCGGCGAAGACGCATTCCTCGTCGACTCGGTCATGCTCAACCCGATGGCGTCGGCAAGCGATGAAAGCTGGCGTTATCATGGCCTCGTTATCGGCAAAGGCAATGAAGCGCATTACGTGGATACGGCTACAGGCGAGATAAAAACGTATGTGCCCGGAAATATGAGACGGCTTCAGAGCGTCAATATGATTGGGGGTGGGCCTCCGCGTTTCGATTTCAGCGGTAGCTTCTTCACGATAGAGCCGGGGAAGGAATCGGTTCCGATCGCGCGCCTGGTGTGCTATGAGAAGTTCAGTGGAACCGAAACATGGCGCAAGTCGTTTCCCATCGCCGGTCCCGCGACGCTCCTGGCGGTAGGGAATCTAATATACACCAAGATGACCGTGATCGGGGGGAAGGTTTTCGTCTGGGACAAATCGGGCGACCAGGTTTGTGAGTTATCGCTGGATTCTTATGTTACAGGCGTTGTTGAGGACCCGGGTCAGAACTGCTGTTATATCCAGACCCTGGAATACCTCTATAAATATGACTCCACGGGAAACAAGATATGGGAAGTCAAAACCGGGCTTTCCAAGCCTATAGGCAGCTCAAGCAAGCCGAAATATCTGCCGCCTATTGTCGGTTACGACAGCCGTGTCTTTATAGCAGGGGCTTCGAAAACCCAGTGGATAGTCTACAACCCGGACGGCTCCATATATAAAGAAAGTCCGGAGCCCCTTTTGAATCCGATACTGGGCCAGGATTCAGTAATAGTACGGGCCGCGGCTGGCAGCAACGGGCGTTTTTACGTAATAGTAAACAGCGCGATGGCCCTCACCGGGCTCTACTGCATGGAGGACTGGGATCAGAAAGTCTGGTCATTTGAGCAGCCTCAGTATTTCGTGCTCTGGCATGATCTCATCCTCGATGCCAACAACAGGATATATGCCTGCTTCCTTGCCGAAGACGCCGAGCACAACAAGACATATCAGTGGGTTTGCCTTGATCCAGAAGATGGCAGCCTGATACACAGGCAGGAGGATGCGGGCATTCCAGAAGTTTTAAAGAACTATGATCTGAAGGCGGAGCTTGCCATAGGTGAGGATAATAAGCTCTTCCTGCTCCATGAAGGCGGTTTCCTGGGCATTTACGGCGGATTAAAAATTGCGGCCGGCGCGGCCGGATCGATAGGGGGAATAACAAAGCAGTAGGGAAAATAGAATATCGGGAGTACCTCATGAGGTTGAAACACGTACAACTTGCGATCGTTCTGATGATTATTCTTCTCACCGGCAGCCGAGCTTCGGGGCAATGCGCGCCCGACGGCAACGACACATCCGCCGACGCGACCCCCATCGGGCTGACCGAAATCGTCACCGGGTTCGTCTGTCCCGACGACCCGTTCGACTACTACACATTCACGATACCTGAAGGCGGCGGATACACCGGGACCATCAACTTCGACGCATCGCAAATCGGCACGGTTTTTCGTATCGACGGCGACGCGGGCACCGTGTTCGAGGAAGACTCCGAAAACTTCGTAGCGCATCTCCAATTTGCCGCCGAAAGCGGAGATCTCTCGGGAACTTATTACATCCGCATCTCGCACTGGTCGGTTTACGGGGGGGATCACGAATATACGATAACGATGGATTTGAATTACGACGACTGCGTCCCGGACGACAACGAGGTGCCGGAAAATGCCGTCGACCTGGCTTATGACGAGGAGGTAAAGGGATTCGTTTGCGATGTCGACCACCTCGACATATATCGAATCACCGTAGACAGCGTGCTCGAAGGCAAGAGCACGATTTCGCTTACGGCACGGCCGGGGGAATTGTTCATGTATTTCTATGATTCGGAATGGAATGAGCTTCACCATGGCCCCACCGTGGGTGGAATTTTGGAATACCAGGTAAATGCCGATGGCCCGCCCCTTGCGGACGGCGATTATTACATCGGCGTTTTCCTTCCGCTGCATCGTACCGACGAGAACAGCTACATGTTGAAAGTGACGCCCGCGGAACTGACAATCGTAACCAGCGTGATGCTGAAAGCGTTTGACGATGAAGAAGATGAAGAAGACTCACCGTTGATGTCAAGCAGGGCGTTCGCCAAAGTCGCTCCAAAGTTTAAAACGGGTTTGAAGCCGGTTGAAGAGCTCGCGCCGGTGCAGATGACCGAGCCTGTAGAATACTTGTCGCCCTGGCCGCATGCCAACGGGAATACGGATAACAACTGCCGTTCGAGATTCGGGGGCAAATACGGCAGTTTCTCCTTCACCACATTCAGCGGCAATACAAGAAGGCTTCCCTTCAGCGGCAACGGGCGCTATGTCGGCCTGATGACGGGGCCGAACGGGTGGATCTATTGCTTCGACCAGATCTCGAAGAAACTCTATGCATATGATTATCCCGACTACGAGAACGCATGGTCGGTTGTTACCGGCAGCAGCAGGCCGCCCTGCCTGGGTAACGATGGAAGGATTTATTATATCCATGAAGACGGCAACAGGCTTATCAGGGCGGGTGGAACAAATAACGCTATCACGGTTTCGAAAAACCTGCCGCATGCCGGGTACCGCGCCGTTGAACTCGTTGGTTCACGCGTGTACGCATCGACGACATTCCACGGAAACGAGACATCCTACTTGTACTGCTACAGTAAAGACGGCGATCTAATCTGGACATCGGACGCGCTTGAAGGCCGTATGCGGGGAGTGATAGAAGACGTGAAGAACGGATACATCTATGTCCAGACCGGCGAGAGGCTGTATCAGCTCGACTGGGCCGGCAGGGAAAACTGGCACAGGGTGTTCCTTGTAAACCTGCTTGGCGGAATGTTCACCTATTTCCCCCCGATGCTCGGCCCGGACGGCGGGGTGTGGAGCTATCATCCCGACCAGCAGGTCTGGACGGTGCATGACGAAGATGGGAATATCATCGCGGCGGGCGGTTTCGATTCGGAGACGAAACCGAGGTCGGTATGCATGTCAAGCGACGGCCTTTTCTATATCGCGAGCAAGGGGAGGCTCGCATGCTATGAAAATTGGGATGAACTTGTTTGGGAGGACGAACTGACTTGGCGGGACGATAGCGACCCCGTGGGCGAAAAGTACTGGATCGGGGATATCATACTCGACCGTTATGACAATATGTTCATGTGGATGTTCAAGGAGCACTATGTGTCCGGTGAAACGGAATATAGCTCTTACTGGAAAAGGTACAGCCCTTCAGCGGGTGGATTCTACTCCGCGAGTTTTTTCCCCAACGCTTTCATCGGCGCGGAAATAGAGAGCGTTATCGACAATCAATTCCTGAGCGGTGGAGGGGAACTCGCATTCTCCGACAACGGCAACCTTGTCTGCCTGAGTATACATGGATTTCTGACAGTGTTTTAGAAGCTTGAAGACCGCGTAAACCCGGAGGTTACTGATGAGAATCACAAGTGCGACATTCATATTATGTGCACTCTTCCTGCTCTTATCCGGCG
>CAZSPL010000015.1:0-29569 GCA_964608735.1 uncultured Planctomycetota bacterium
GGTTTAGAATATCTTGCGGGTAGTCGAAGGTGTCAGGGCGTTTGCCGAAGAATTGAAGGATGCCATCGAAGTGGATATAGTTTTCCAGGATGAAAGGCTCACATCTGTACACGCCGAGGATGTCCTCATCAAGATGGGAAAATCGCGCGACGAGCGCAAGGCGCATGCCGACGCGCACCAGGCGGCGGTCATCCTGCAGACATACATAGATTCGATGGCAAATGGAGACGGCGAGTGGGAATCCTGAAACCCGACATGCATATCCGCGATATCCACCACCTCGACCTCGACGCTCTCTGGGATAAGGGGTATCGCGGGATTCTACTCGATCTCGATAATACGTTCGTGCCGTACGGCGAGTATAAACCGATCCCCGAAGAATCGATGGAATGGCTTAAGCGCGTGCGCGAGAAGGGATTCACGGTGGCGATATATTCGAACGCCACCAAATGGAAGACCGACCTTATCGCGGAACAAACCGGGCTGTTCTGCGCGCACAAGGCCCTCAAACCCCTCACAATAAAACTTAAGCAGTGCCTGAAATGTCTCGGCTGTGACAAATCGAAAGTCGTCACCATCGGCGATCAGCTTTTCACCGACATACTCGGGGGTAACCTGGCGGGATTATTCACGATACTCGTCGAACCCGTCCACGAAAAAGATTTCTGGGGTACGAAAATTCTTCGCGCGCTGGAACGCATCGCCGGAAGAAAGGCGCTTGATAGCGGAAAATCGTAGCAGAAAGAAGCGGGCTATTCCGACGGCTCAGCCTTCTCCTCTTTTTCCTTGCCATCTTTTTTATACAACGGGTTAACGAACGACGTGTAATTGCAGTCGGGATATTTGGAGCACGCATAGAACAGCTTCTTGCTCTTTGAACGCCTCTCGATTACATCCCCTTCGCATCCATCCATAGGGCATTTCATGCCTATCTTGTACGGGATAGTGCCCTTGCACTCAGGATATTTCTCGCATCCGTAAAACCGGCCCATGCGCGAGCGCCTCAGGACCGTCCGCCCGCTGCATTCGGGACACAACTCGGGGCCGTACTCTATCTCGCGCTTCTCTTCCTCCCCCTCCTTTGGTATGCTCCGCGTATACCGGCATTCCGGGAATCCGGAACAGGCATAGAACCGGCCATAGCGCCCGGTCTTCATCATAAGCTTCTTCCCGCATTCGGGACATTCCTCGTCGGTCTCTTCCTCTTCCCCCTTCACGATCGAAGCCCGGTATGTGCATTCAGGATATGCGGAACAAGCGAAGAACGAGCCGAAACGTCCCGACTTTATCTCGATATCGGAGCCGCAGTTCGGGCATTTCTCGGCGAGAGCGTTCTGGAACGACTCCTTGAACGGGCCGTAGAATTCGCGGATTATATCCACCCAGTCTTTTTCCCCATCCTGGATCTTGTCGAGCTCTTCTTCCATGTGGGCGGTGAATTTCTCGTTGATGACATCGGAGAACTTGGCCACCATGAGCCTGTTGACGTTTCTACCGAGTTCCGAGGGAAAGAACGTGCCATTTTCACGCGTGATATATTTACGGTCGGTTATTGTCGCTATCGTCGGAGCGTAGGTGGACGGCCTTCCCACCCCGAGGTCCTCGAGCGCTTTCACGATGCTCGCTGTCGTGTACCTCGCAGGCGGCTTGGTGAAGTGCTGTTCGTCGATCAACTTTTCGAGGAACACTTCCTCCCCTTCGGTGAATTCGGGAAGATATTTACCGTTGCCGTTGCCGTTTTTCGATTCTTTGTAAACTTTGCGGTATCCGTCAAACCTCATCGTTGTAAGGGAGCCACGAAACGTAAATCGCCCCGCCCGGACTTCCACTGTCCTTAAGTCGTCGATGCCGGGTACCATCTGTGACGCCACGAACCTCTGCCAGATAAGTTGGTATAGCCTGAACTGGTCTTTGTTCAGGTATTCCTGCACATCATCGGGAGTCAGGCTGACATCGGTGGGACGAATCGCCTCGTGGGCGTCCTGCACCTTCTTGTTCGTCTTGAATTCATTTTTCGTGGGTGGCAGGTAATCCTTGCCGAATGTATCCTTTATATGCTCCCTCACCTGCGCGATGGCTTCGTCGGCGACACGGAATGAATCGGTTCGCATATATGTTATCAAGCCGGACGCGCCGCGCTTGCCGACTTCGAGGCCCTCGTACAACTGCTGGGCGACCTGCATCGTGCGCTTCGCTGGGAAACGCAGCCGCTTGGAACCTTCGATCTGGAGAGATGACGTTATGAAAGGAGGCAGGGGCCGTTTCCTTATTTCCTTGGTCGTTATCGCGGATACGAGATACTGCGCGCCGTCGAGTTCTTCGAGGCGCTTCCTGCATTCGTCGACGTTTGCTATCTCTGTCTTGTCGCCGTTTTCTTTCGCGAGCTGAAGAATGAATGTCCTGTCGTCCCCCTTCTTCTTCAACTCGGCGGTGATTGTCCAGTATTCCTGCGGGACGAACGCCTCTATCTCGTCTTCCCTGTCGCAGATGAGTTTCAGCGATACAGATTGCACACGCCCGGCGGAAAGCCCCGACTGGATTTCGCGCCATAAAAACGGGCTGAGGTTGTAGCCGACGATCCTGTCGAGGATCCGCCTCGCCTGCTGGGCGTTCACGCGAAGCTGGTCGATTTCCCGCGGGTTCTTGATGGCATCCTTGACGGCCTTCTTCGTGATTTCGTTGAATTCGATACGCTTGACCGGATTTTTCTTTAGTATGTGCGCTATGTGCCACGCTATCGCCTCGCCCTCGCGGTCGGGGTCGGTGGCTATCAGTATTTCGTCCGCCTTCTTGGCCGATTCCTTTATCTCCGCGACCACTTCTTTCCGATCGCGGCTTATCTGGTATGAAGGCTTGAAGTCAGCCTTGACATCGACGCCGAACGACCACTTCGGCAAGTCCCGTACATGGCCGAGGCATGCCTTGACCGTGTAGTTCTTACCGAGATACTTTCCAATCGTCTTCGCCTTGGCTTTCGACTCTACGATTACCAGGGATTTAGCCATACTCTCACCTTGCCACCTTTTCTCTCACATCCAATCCGCCGCCCCTTAAAATGAATTTAACTATTTCTAATATTGTCCCGCAGTACTTAAAAATGACCCATATCAAACAGTGCGTACGAAGCTTTTTCCCGGCATTTCCTTTATAAGCCCCTTCAACTGAAGAGACACAAGAGGTCCGAGAAGTTCGGAAACATCCAGCTCCAGGCGCCGCGCGAGTTCGTCGACGAGTACCGGCGACAGGTCGACCGCTTCGTAAACCAGTCTTTCATCGGCGCTGAGCGAGCCGATATCGATGGTCTTCGCGCTGGATTTTCTTTCCGCGAGCGTAAGCCCGAATCGCTCGAAAATATCCGATATCGACAAGACTACGAATGCACCGTCGCGGATAAGCTTGTTTGCCCCGCGCGAACCCATATCGGTGGGACGTCCCGGCACCGCGAAAACATCACGCCCGAGTTCCGCGGCATGCTCGGCGGTGATAAGCGCCCCCGACTTGTCCCCCGCCTGCGTGACCATCGTGGCCCGTGTCAGCCCGGCGATGATACGGTTCCGCATCGGGAAATTGAATTTCTCGGGTGTGGTGCCGAGCGGGAATTCCGAGATCACCGCGCCGGTTTCAGCGATGCGTTCGAACAGCTTCTCGTTCTCCGGGGGGTAGTGGATGTCGAGCCCGCAAGCCATGACCGCGATGGTTCTTCCGCCCGCGTCGAGGGCGCTCTGATGCGCGGCTGAATCAATTCCCCTCGCCCCGCCGGATACGATGCAGAATCCCGCGGCGCTCAGCTCATAAGAAAGTTTGTTCGTGATACTCAGCCCGTACGGCGACGTCGCCCTCGAACCGACGATGGAGATGCTCTTCGCGTAATCGAACTCGAAATTGCCCCGCAGGTAAATCACCGGCGGCGGCTGCGGGAGTTCCCACAACTGCTCCGGGTAGGCATCATCCATGCAGGTGACAATCTCGAAACTCGTCTTTAGAAGGGCATCGTATTCCCTGCCCGGCTCGAGCTTCGGGAACTGCTCGGCTAAAAGCTTCGCCGAGCGTGCGGGCATGTCTTCGATCGCCGCAAGGCGGCCGAGGCCGGCCGATGCAAGCTCCGCGAGCGAATTGAATGACTGCCTCAGTTTCATGAACTGAGAGCGGAATGAATTAATCTTGTTCAGCTCCAGCAAAAGCGGGAGCTCTTCTTTAGCGATGCCTTCAATCATTCTAAAGCACGAGCCCGTTTCCTTTATCCAATCGTCGGGGAATAATTAAGGAAAAATGAGGATTTGTCAAACTTGTTCGTTGAATCCCCTTATCATAACCTCGACGTCATACGCTTCACGACGCACTTTAAGGTCATAAAAAAGAATCGTCTGTGCAAGCAGCAGTACCGGGTTTATGAACACCTGCACCACCGTCATGCCTGCCGCCACAGCGGCATACCCGAGTATCTCCAGATCCGAGCTGAAATACAGAAGTATCTCGTTGAGCGTTTTAAAGCCGAACTGCGAGAACGCGACGATGAATCCGACCAGCATCTGCACGATTATCAATATCCCGAACGCCCTCCACCACGAGCCGCGTATGAGCCGCGCCGAACGCGACAGGCCGTCGAGGGCGCTCCGGTTCTCGACAACTATGCTCTGTGCAAACAGGCTGAACAGCACGGAGATATAAATTATCAGCGCGATTAAAACCGGCATCAACAGGCCTATCAAACCGCACATGCATGCCGGGTTCGCCATCATGGCCATGCCGATACCGAAAACGAATGCCACCGGGAAGAGCACGGCCCCGACAACCATGTTGAAAAGAATGAATCCCGCCACGAGGCTGAGATACTTCTTCCGCCCGATTTTGAACGCCCGCCGGAAACCGCATCCCTCGCCGAGGGCGTTACGGTGAATCGCGTTGATCAACGGCCCCCACGAGAGCGGTGTGAGGATGAAGAGCACGGCGTTGATCGGGATAGTATAAAGCGCAAAGAGCCTCAGGTTATTAAAAAAAGCCGGGTCCACTTCGCTTGAACCGGGCGAGAAGGAACTGACATACTCCCCCATGCGCGAGAAGATATCCCCCACGCCGGTGAACCTTATTTCAACGATCTGCGCGGCAAGCAGCGGCAACACCAGGAACACCGCGCTTATCCAGAAGAACAAGCCGAAGTTGCGCCTGTAGATGCTGAATGCGGCATCGAGGAGCGACATGAAATCATATGTCTTCAGGTTTAACTGGCCCATATTCAACCGCCCGCGTGAATCAGTAATGTAGCACAGAGGCTGATGCAATTGAAGCGTCCGCGCGGCAATGTTGAAATATCCGGTGGTTAAATGTATCTTTCCCCCCGTTCACAAACATGGGAAACGGACTTACAAACCGCGACAGGGCAATATACGGCGCAGGCTATCTCGGGGTCAGCCTGGCGACCTTCGCCATAACTACGTGGCTTACGGGTTACATTCTTCCCCCCGAAGAAGGGGCCGCAACGATTTTCCCCGCGATGGCGTTCTTCGGCAAGACATTCGCCGCGGCGGCGTTGTTCGGATTCGTTATGAGCGCCGGGCGGGTTGTCGACGCGCTCTCCGACCCGCTCATCGGGTATCTCAGCGACAACACGCACTCCCGCTTCGGAAGGCGGCGCCCGTTCATCCTGCTTGGCACCCCGCTTCTCGCGATACTCTTCGTCCTTGCTTTCAATGCTCCGCTTCCCGCCGGGAGTACGGGAAATTTCTTCTTCCTGCTCGCTGTCATCAGCATATTCTTCCTGTTCTACACAATCGTGATAACGCCATACCTCGCGCTGCTTCCGGAAATCGCGAGAAGCACATCGGAGCGCCTGAGGCTCGGAAGCTGGCAGACCATCTTCAACATGGTCGGGATACTTGTCGCGATGATAGCGGGCGGATTCATTGTCGCGAAGCTCGGTTACAGTCCGATGGCCCTTATTTTCGCGGGAATATTATTTATCTCATTTATGGGCTCGGCGCTCGGTACGAGGGAGCGTCCCGATGCCGTCATGACCGAAAGGATGGGCTTCTTCCACGCATTCGGGCAGACATTCAGGAACAGGCCGTTCCTGATATACCTTTTCTCGCAGGTATTCATCTGGTTCGGATTTAACCTCGTGATAGCATCGCTGAAGCATATCGTCGTCGCGCTGATGGGGCTTTCGACGACCGGTGTCGCGCTCGTAATGATTCTTACTCTCGGGACGGTCATCTCGACAATCCCGCTCGTGCTCTGGCTTGCAAAGCGATGGGGCAAGAAGAAAACATACGTGGTGATGGTATCAGCTTTCATCATCGGGTTCGCCGCCATTTACGTTTTGAAATCACCCATCCTGAGCGACAAAGGAAGCATGGTCGCCGGATTAATCATATTTTTCGCCCTCGGGATCCCGTCATCGGCGTTCTTCGTTATCCCGAACACATTCATGGGGGAAATAATCGACTATGATGAAACCCTTACCGGACGCCGCAGGGAAGCGATATATTTCAGCGCGCAGGCGTTGATAAACAAGTTCGGGCTGGCGTTTTCGAGCATATTCATGGGATTCATTTTCACCTACGGCTATACCGTAAGCAATCCGCTCGGCATAAGGCTGCTCGGCCCGTCGGCGGCTTTCTTCGTCCTCATCGGAATCATCATCTTTATATTCTACCCCCTCGAAGACGCGGCGTTTCTCAAAAAGGCGCTCGCATCGAGGAAGATGTAACCCCCGGTGCTTGACGTCGCATAGACCCTCAGGTATATTCCATTCGCACAATCAAGTCGCGGAGAGTTGGCCGAGCGGTTGAAGGCGCACGCCTGGAGAGCGTGTTAACGGCTACAGCCGTTACGTGGGTTCGAATCCCACACTCTCCGCCAGTTTTTATCCGATTGACGATGCCGCCGAACAGATGAAACTTCACCTCGACAAATCGCCGAAAATCCTGCTCGTATTCGGCACCCGCCCGGACAGCATCAAACTCGCCCCGGTATATCACGCCCTGATGAAAACCTTCGGCTCCGGATGCATCAAGGCTGTCGCCACCGCGCAGCACAGGCAGATGCTCGATACTGTCATAGAATTGATGGACATCCGCATCGATTACGACCTCGATATAATGAAGCCGCGCCAGACGCTTCACGATATCTCGGCCGCGATATTCCAGAAGATGCCCGCAATCCTCGACCGCGAGAAGCCCGACCTCGTCCTCGTGCACGGCGACACATCGACCGCCTGCATCACATCGCTTTGCTGCTTCTACCATGAAATACCTGTCGGCCATGTCGAGGCCGGGCTTCGCACTCCAGATAAATGGATTCCCTACCCCGAGGAGATGAACCGCCGGATCATCGATACGACAGCCGATATGCTTTTCGCGCCCACGTTGAAAGCGGCGAAAGCATTGAAGCGCGAAGGGCTGAAGGAGAACATCTACATAACCGGCAATACGGTTATCGATGCGCTGTATTACGCCCGCGGGAAGGTTCGCGCGGGCGCACCGATATCCGACACCGTACGCTCCCTGCCCCGAGGGCGGACGATCCTCGTAACCGCGCATCGTCGCGAATCCTGGGGCGAAGACCTTGCCGAAATCGCCCGGGCGTTGCGAGAAATCGCCGATGAATTCCCCCGTTATACAATCTACTTCCCCATACATCTCAATCCGGTCGTACGCGAGAATATGCTGCCCATTCTCGAAAATCAGCCGAATATTATCATCTCCGACCCCATCGGGTATATCGATTTCATCGCGGCAATGGATAAAAGTAAAATAATCCTTACCGACTCGGGCGGCATCCAGGAAGAAGCCCCGAGCCTTGGCGTGCCTGTTTTGGTCATGCGGGAAGTCACCGAGCGCGCGGAGGGGATAAAGGCGGGATGCCTGAAGCTGGTCGGAGTCGACAGGAAGCGGATAGTGCGCTGGGCCGGGCGACTGCTGTCCGACCCGGCGGTGTATAAATCGATGTCGAAGGTGCAGAATCCTTATGGCGATGGTTTCGCGGCGCGCCGCATCGCGAATATAATCAAAGCTAAGGCACTTAATAAAGATATTACTTGTGTTAATGAGTTCTATTTCGATGAAAAATGCGATAAGCGGCGCGCGCCGAAATCGATCTGAGGATGAACGATGCACCATAACTATATAGAGATCTTTCTCGTCCTCGTATTCGTAATAGGTGTGGCCAAACTCGCGGGGGTCTTGAGCCAGAAGCTCGGACAACCCGCCGTACTCGGCGAAATCGCCGCGGGGCTTCTTCTGGGCCCCACGCTTCTTGCCATCGCATACTGGCCCATCTTCCCCGAATCCCGCTATGAATATCTCGAGCACCAAGAGGTTCATCAAGCCCTGACAAAAGTCACCGGCGGCGAGGAAAACCTCGATGAGAATATCCGCGGCTTCGCTCAAGGAGCGGGGGATTCGGTCCAGGACATGGAAGCGCTGAAGGATGTACCGGAAGATGGGCGCAAGGTCATCGGGCAGATGGTCACGGCGGGGATTGAGAGTTATATCAACGAGGACCGGACATTCCTGGAGGATGTCATCAAGGTTCTCGCGGAACTCGGGGTATTGTTCCTCATGTTCCTCGCGGGCCTGGAGACCGACCTCAAGCAGATGGTGCGCGTCGGCAAGGTGGCTACATATGCCGCGATCGGCGGCGTTGTCATCCCGATGGCGCTCGGCCTGGTGGTGACATTGATTCTCATTCCCCACGCGGGATTCTATACCGCGCTTTTTGCGGGGACGATACTCTGCGCCACATCCGTAAGCATCAGCGCACAAACACTCAAGGAACTCGGCAAGCTTAAATCGAAGGAAGGCACCACGATACTCGGGGCCGCCGTCATCGACGACATCATCGGCATCATCGTACTCAGCCTCGTAATCGCGTTCAATCCCATTAAGCTGATATCCGGCGCTGATTCACACATGAAGCAGTATGAAACGTGGGAACGCTGGCTTACCGAACTTCTCAACCTCCCCGAGCCGGCATCCAAGATACTCGGAATCGTCCTGCTGATTATCGCCATACTCGTTTTCTTCGGGATCTTCTTCCTGTTCGGCATGAAATATTTCCAGAAGATTATGGACTTCGTCGCGAAACTGCCCACGAGCGAAGGGATACTTGCGTTTTCACTGGCGATCGCGTTGTTCTACGCGTGGGCCGCGGAATATGTCGGCGCGGTTGCGGCGATAACCGGCACATACATCTGCGGGGTGCTCCTCGCGCAGACCACATATCATCGCGAAATAGAACAGAAGCTCAGCGTGATAACCTATTCGTTCTTCGTGCCGATATTTTTCATCAACATCGGGCTTGAAGCCAACGCGAGAACACTTTCGGGCAATCTCATCTGGTACACCGCCGCCATTGCTATAGTCGCGGTGTTCGCGAAGATAATCGGATGTTTCATCGGGGCGAAACTCGGCGGCTTTGATATAACCGAATCCATAAGGGTCGGGATGGGTATGGTGAGCCGGGGCGAGGTAGGGTTGATCGTCGCCTCGGTTGGATTGAGCGCCGGAATAATCGGACGCGATATCTTCAGCTCGATGATCATCATGGTGCTCGTGACCACCCTGGTCACTCCCGCCCTGCTGAAGCTGTCGTTCCGGGGCGCGGCCCCGGAAGCGAAGCCTGAAACGGGCTGATTCTAAACGCGCTTTCTGATATCAAGGAGGGTAATTATGCCCGAAAGCGACAGATGGTTCCTGCTTGTTATCCACCTGGATGACGTCGATAAAATCGCCGACATCCTTGAGGTGTTCAACGAGAACGACGTCTCCGGATGCACGATTTTCAACACCAAGGGGGTCGGGCATTCCAAGTTCGGAAGCCAGGACAAACCGGTGATTGGATCGATGAAACATCTCTTCGGCTCGGAAGAAGAATACAACAAGACCATCCTCTCGGTGATTGAAACGAGAGAGAGGCTCGAAAGCACCATGCAGGGGGTCGAAGAAGTGGTCAAGGATTTCTGCGCCCCCGACATAGGCCTCATGTATGCAATGCCGCTCCTGCACGTCAGCGGCTATCGCGTGGCGACAGGGGATGGCAAATTCGATTGTAAAACCTGACGATGAAAGACACTGAAAAGGAACGCCGCGTCGGCCCCGTGCGGCGAATTACGAAGGGAATGGGACGAAGCACCACCGCCATGGCCATTCCCTATATTTTACTCGGATACCCCATCGCCGGTTTCGGAATAGGCTGGTTCATTCACAAGACTTTCCACGCGCCCGCCTGGGTGCCCGGTGTCGTGATGCTTCTCGCGCTGGTTGAGGCGTTCAGGGAAGTTGTGCGCATCGCGAAGTACATCGCGAAAGAAAACAACGGGAAGGAGGATAACAGCGAATGACATCGTTCCCTGCATTCGATCTGCCCTTTATAAGGCGGGTATACATCACCACGGCGGTCGCGGGCATACTGCTCGGCCTGATGCTGTTCCCGTACAGGCCGATGAGCGGATACAGCTTCCTCGCGGGGCTTGTTTTCGGCGTAGCGAACTTCTGGGCGTGGGCGAAATTCATCCCGTCCGTGCTCAAGGTGGGCCAAATCAACGTGAAAGAGGCCGTGTTGACATTCATCATCAAGTTTCCTATCATCCTTGTGCTATTTTTTGTCGTTCTGATTTACGGCAGGGTCGAGCCAGTCTGGTATGTGGCTGGTTTTTCATTAACGTATGCGGTCATTGTTTTAAAGGTTCTCGCCATCATCTTGTTAAGTCCCGCGGGAAAGCAACCGGGAGGCGCAAAACCGGGTGGCGAAATCGATGATGGGGGTTCGGCATAGTATAGAATAAACAGACCGAGGTCAGTCAGGCTTGCAATTTGTCAAACTCTTCAACGGCTCGGCCCAGCTAATACTGCGCGTCTCATCCGAGGGGGGAACTCACGGCGGAGGCGAAAGCGGCGGTATCGCTACCCACCTCGATAACATCGGAAGCATCCTCGACAACGCGCTCGGCAAGCATATCTTCTTCACCGCCGACCACAAGGGAAACTGGGTGGACCCCCTCTACTTCTGGCTCATCGGGATTGCCCTGGTCATAGTCGCCATAATCGGATTCAGCAAGAGGGATAAAATCCCCTCAACCAGGTTCCAGAGTTTCCTCGAAATCGTCGTCGACGGTTTCGTCAACATGACAACGGATATACTCGGGCAGAGGGGCAAGATATTCACGTCTTACATCGGGACGTTATTCGTATTTATCCTTATTATGAACCTCTTCGGTATGGTTCCGCTCGGCCATTCCCCGACAACATCGCTCAACGTAACCGTTGCCATGGCCATCTGCACATTCCTGCTCGTTCAATTCCATGGAATGCGGCAGAACGGGATCCTCGGCTACATCAAACACCTCATGGGCGAGCCGATATGGTTATTCCCGCTGAACCTGCCTTTGCATATCATTGGGGAGTTCGCGAAGCCTTTCAGCCTGAGTATTCGTCTCTTCGGCAATATCACGGGTGAGGACACGCTCATCGCGGTGATGGTAGCCCTGTCGGCCGTTATTTTCAGCGGCATTTACCATGCCACGCACGTGCCCCTTCCCATCCCACTGCAATTTCCGTTCTACTTCCTCGGGATACTGGGCAGCCTCATCCAGGCGCTCGTCTTCGCAGTCCTGTCGGCCGTGTATATATCATTAATGATGGCACATGCGCCTGATGAGGATCATTGACGTAATTTAGTTAAAGTGAAATAAAGCGACAATTCATTCACAGGAGGATTTACAGACAATGGACGTTGGAACAGCACTTGGTCTCGCTCTCCCAATCGGCGTAGGGCTCGCCGCTATCGGAAGCGGCCTCGGACTCGGCCAGGCGGTCGGAGGAGCCACCGCGGCAATAGGACGTCAGCCCCAGGCGGCGGGCAAGATCCAGACAGCCATGATCATCGGCGCCGCCATGATCGAAGCTCTGACCATCTATGCCCTCGTAGTCGTATTCATCCTGATGGGCAAGATGTAACTCCCGGCCGTTTCGTTCGATTCGCTCGCCGAAACAGCGGTGAACCGGGAAAACCGTTTCTGATGAATACACAACACCCCCGGGTCATGCCGGAAGGAGCTTCATAGGTTATGGAAGTTCTTGATACACTTGGAATCCACTGGCAACAGCTTCTGATCAACATCATTGGCTTCATCCTGCTATACCTGGTCCTGAGGAAATTCCTCTGGGGCCCGTTCATGAAACTTCTCGATGACAGGCGCGACGAGATCAAGGGCGCTTATGACGGCATCGAGGAGAAGGAAGCCGGGATAAAGAAGCTGAAAGCCGAATACGAGCAGCATCTCGAAAACATTAAGGAAGAAGCCCATGTGAAGCTGCAGGAAGCCATCCGCGAAGGGCAGCTTTTGGCGCGAAAGATCGAGGACGACGCCCGCGCGAAGGCCGACGGCATCGTAAAGAAAGGGCAAGCCGAAGTCGTGGCTGAATACGCCAAGGCGAAGGTGGAGCTCAAGGAATTCATCATCGATACTTCGGTGGCCGCCGCCGAGAAAGTCATCAGGGAAACACTCGACGACGCGAAGCATCGACGGCTGATCGAGGATTACATCAAGGAGCTTGCGGATGTTGGATAAAGGTATAGGCGACCGCTACGCCAAGGCGCTGATGAGCCTGTCCACGAACAGGGCGGAACTCGACCTGTTCGACGACCAGCTCGATGCCATCATCGAGCTGAACAGGCGCGACCCGTCGCTGCACCGTTTCCTCTCGCATCCAAAGGTTACAAAGGAAAATAAGAAAGCGCTGGTGCGCGACGTGTTCGGCGGCAAGGTTTCCCCGCACGTGCTGAACCTCATCCTGCTGATGATAGATAAGAATCGCGGGATGTTCCTCATCAGCGCCGCGCAGCGCTTCAGCCAGCTTGCCGACGAGATGCGCGGCGTGGAAAAAGGCACGGTCTCGACGGCGGTTCCGCTTGCAGACGACCTTTTCAAGCGCCTCGAAGCGGAAGTACAGAAACAATCGTTGCACCAGATTATCCTTGAACGCAAGGTCGACCCCGGCCTCATCGGCGGGGCCGTCGTGAAACTCGGCAACCTTGTCTTTGACGGCAGCGTGCGGTACAAGCTGCAGGAGTTTCGCGCGGATATGATGAAGGTCAACGTACAGGGAGACTGATACGGTCTGTTGTCGTTTATTTTTTTGAGGTGAGAATATGGCTCTGAAGCCCGAAGAAGTCAGCGCGGTACTAAAGTACGAGATAGAGAAATACGGCCAGAAGCTGGAGATGCAATCGGTCGGCACCATCCTGCAGGTGGGCGACGGCATCGCCCGTATCTACGGCCTCGAAGACGCCATGATGGGAGAACTGCTCCAGTACCCATCGGCTCCCGACGGGACCGAGATATTCGGCATGGTGCTCAACCTCGAGGAGAGCAATGTCGCGAGCGCGATTCTCGGCGAAAACCGGCATATCAAGGAAGGTGACGAGGTAAGGCGCACCGGCCGCATCTCCGAGATACCCGTCGGCGAAGCCTTGATCGGACGTGTAATCAATGCCGTGGGCCAGCCCCTTGACGGTAAGGGCCCGATAGTGACCACATCGACCCGCCCGCTGGAAGTCCGCGCGCCCAACGTCGTCCAGCGCCAGCCCGTGAAGGAACCGGTGCAAACCGGCATCAAGGCAATCGACTCGATGATCCCCATCGGGCGCGGACAGCGCGAATTGATAATCGGCGACCGCCAGACCGGCAAGACAGCGTTGATAATAGATACGATACTCAACCAGAAAGACACCGACCTGTACTGCATCTATGTTGCCATCGGGCAGAAGAGCTCGACCATCGCACAGATAATCGACACGCTACACAAATACGAAGCGATGAAATATACCGTCGTTGTAGCGGCATCCGCATCCGACCCCGCGCCGATGCAGTACATCGCTCCCTATGCCGGGTGCGCCATCGGCGAGGAGTTCATGTTCAACCGAAAGCATGTCGTCGTTTTCTATGACGATTTGAGCAAACACGCCGTGGCGTACCGCGAGCTTTCCCTTCTCGTGCGACGTCCCCCCGGACGCGAGGCGTATCCGGGTGATGTGTTCTACCTGCATTCCCGACTGCTCGAACGCAGCGCGAAGCTTAACGACGAGCTCGGGGGCGGAAGTCACACCGGTATCCCGGTCATCGAAACGCAGGCGGGCGATATTTCCGCCTATATTCCCACCAACGTCATCTCCATCACGGATGGGCAGATCTATCTCGAAGGCGACCTCTTCTATGCGGGGCAGCGTCCCGCCATCAACGTGGGATTCTCCGTAAGCCGCGTCGGCGGCAACGCACAGAAGAAAATGATGAAGCAGGTTGCCGGCATGCTCCGCCTGAACCTCGCCCAGTTCCGCGAGCTGCAGGCGTTCGCGCAGTTCGGCTCAGACCTCGACAAGTCGACCCAGGCGCAGCTTACGCGCGGCGAGAGGATGATGGAAATCCTCAAGCAGCCCCAGTATCACCCAATGCCGCTGGTGAGACAGGTCATGATTATCTATACCGGCATCAACGGCTACCTCGACAGCATCCCGGCGGAGCAGGTCAAGGAGTTCGAGGAAAAATTCCTCGAATATGTGGATGAGCATCAGCCGGAGATTTACCACCGGCTCGGCTCAACGGGGATACTGGACAAAGATGTCGAAGAGCTGATGAAAAAAGCGATCATCGAATACAAGGCGAAATTCGTCGCCGAGAAGAAAGTTGAGGGGGAACCGAAAACGGCGTAGGCAAGGTGGTTTGAGATGAGAATATTTAGCGGAATATGCCTTATCTTTATCGTGCTGTTGAGCATGACGGTCACCGCCTCCCCCCAGGGATACAATTCCGTTCCCAATCCCTATCACTACGAGGGGGTTGTAGCAGAGGACGGCACATGGGCGGCTGACCTCGTATTCTCAGGCAACGCGTTCGTCACCGGCGGCGAGCTCACGATAACCACTTCGCTAAGGATCGACAGCCTCGGACTGGCTTACAATATCAGCAAAACGAAAGGCCTGTACTGCCTCGTGACCGGGCGGCGGCTGTTCGATGGAAGCGGGCAGTATCTCGGCGATTCCGGCGCGCTCCTTTCAACACGGCTCGACGACCTGGGAATACCGGTGGAGTCAGAGGAATACCGTGTACCGCACGCCATCTTCGGGTCCGACCGCTCATCGCCGGTTACATCATATGTCACCCTGGTTCCCGGCCAGCTGAGGGTCGACGAGGCTGCCGGCACCATCGAAGCTGAATTCAAGAATATAATTCCAGTCGACGATGAAATCCCCCCGGGCCATTATAAAATCAGGCTCGATTTCGGCATCGAAGTCTCCCCGACCATGCGCATAACCCTCGCCGGTACCGACCCGGCATCGGTCGATGCATATGATGCCGGGCAGAGCTACATCGAAAGCCGCCTCATTGATTTCAACTCCGGCGAAAGCCCGAGGATGATCTGGACATTATTCAGCCAGTTCCATCCCGGTGGCGGGGCGCTCGCCCTCGAAGACAAGGGGCTGGCGGCGTTGAGCAGGAGGATGGGCTCCTTCGAAAAGTGCCTCGTCCCGCTGAAGGACCAATACGGACGCCAGGTAAGGTATCTTCTCGAACCCGATTTTCCCGGCGAGCTGAACCCGTTCCTCCGAAGGGACATTCCAACCCTCGGGGTTGATTACACTCATGGTTCCGTAAGCCTGAGGATTAAAAACCCGAACGGCACCATCATCGACTGCGGCGCCGCATCGTTTATAGGACCCCGCGGGCTCGGGGCCACCACCGGGAGCGATTCCTTCTTCTTCTCGTTCAGCCAGTACGGGAAGCACTTGATCGAGTGCAAGGGATGGCTCACCGACAAGTACGGCACCGTGTATCGCGGGGGGGGAGTATATGAAGTATGGGTCGCTCAGCCGCTTTTAGTTGTACCCTCCACCCCGCCCGGACGCCCCATCGCGACCGATGAACTCTACAATTCGGCATGCCACATCTATCCCCCGCTCGCGGCCGATATCGAAATATTACAGGAACTGAATAAATTCGGACGCGGCGGCGTCGAAAGCAATTACCACCACGTCGCGGCTAACAGGTTCGGGCAGTTCATACCGAGCGCGGGAGACGCGAGGAACCGGATAACCCGCTCGGGGATTATACGTTTCAAGAATCCCGGCATGTACCGTATCCACTATCTCGCCGAATTCAAGGAGAAGGACGGTACAATCTGGATGGGGCAGTTCGATTCGTTCGGCGTCGTATATGACCCCGAAACCCCGGGCGAGGCATACGGCACCATGGCATCCGAAGCGGTGCTGCCGTTTCCCGACGCGAACAAGACATCGGGGCAGGCGTTCCGGATTGAATATCCCCTTAACCAGGATGAGATCGCGCTCCTGCCGGAGGACAATTTTTCGTGCTTCGACCCGGTGATAGCGTTCAAGCCGGCATTGTACGGCTCGATATTCCGCGGCGATGAAGATGTGCTCGTGAGCGTCGGCGAGATGTCGGGACTTCGCTCCGGAGCCGGGGCGCATTATCCGCCTGTAAGCTATCCCGAGTATGTCAACCGCGACGGCTTCCAGTGCTTCTCGTCGGTACGCTCGGATGGGCTCTTCCAGATGGCGCTTGGCGAGATTAGCCCCGATACGTTGACCCATCCGCTGCAAAACCCCTTCAATGCCGGGGAGCTTCCGCGAAACGAACAGGGCGACTATTACATCTTCAATGGCGGACTTAATTTCGGCGACCTGCAGGGGGAAGCATTCCTGCAGCTTCCATATATGACATCCGCATATGTAACCGGGGACTACGCCAAGCCGACATATTATCCCGGCGGCGAGATAGAAATAAGTTCCCAGTTGTTCCCGCGCAAGATTTTCTCCGCATTCCCCGCGATTTATCCCGGCGATATCTTGCGCAAGGGACAGGCATATATTATCGATTGTATAGCGATGCCATGCTCCCCCGCCGATTTCGAGATTGCCGTCACCTATCCTGACAGTTCCGTAAGACGCGCGCATGGGTCGTCAAGCAAATACGGGATCATCGGAGGCCCGGAATTGTGGTTTGATCTCGGCGACCCGGGAGTGTATCGCGTCTCCTACACCCTTTTCCGCGGCGATGAAACCGGATATCCGCTTGGAACATCGGAAGATTCCGAGGGCGCATTCAATATTTACGTAATCGACGGCGGCTATTCCAACCGGATAGATTTCCACCTCGATCGTACAACGCCGATTGACCCCTCATCCGGGTTCCAGCTTCGCGGCGATGTGAGCGATGTGGGTATTGTCGGCGGACGCGCCAGCATGAGCATCACTTTCCAGGGCTCACTCGTCGAGGAACAAACGATCGATATATCCGACGGCCTGTTCGCGTTCACGCTCGACCCGGTCGCAGTTAACGGTGTGTACCCGAATTATTCCGCGAACGATCCGAACGACCGGCTCGATATCAACATTTTCGTGATGGGGCTTACACCGGGCGGCAAGGTTTCATATGCCGCCGAGAAACTCTACACGATGGGACCGTTCATCCATGCCGTACCGATATCATATCCCGGCATCAAGGCCGAGGACAGGCGGGTGCGCGTGGAAAAAAACCAGCGTGAAGAGAAGGGCCGGGAATACAGAAGCAACCGCGGGCTTAGAAGCTGATTGGAAAGATTCAGAGAGAAATAGATGAGTAGTCTTCGAACATTAAAACGGCGGATCAAGAGTGTATCAGGCATACGGCAGATAACCAAAGCCATGCAGATGATCTCCGCAACGAAACTCAAGCGAGCGCAGAACCGCATCGAACGCGCCAGGCCGTATGTCCAGAAACTGGACGACATCCTGAGCGATATCCTCGCGAGCGTCACAACCGATGACCTGGAGCATCCGCTCACCGCTGAGAAAACCGCCGAGGAAACGAAACGCGTCGCCCTCATGGTGATTACATCCGACAAGGGCCTCTGCGGAAGCTTCAACGCAAACATAATCAGAAAGGCATCGGATGTCATCAAGGAAGGCCTCGCCAAGGGGATTGAATACGAGCTGATACCGATCGGACGCCGCGGCCTCGAATTCTTCCGCCGCCGGGGCGAAAAGATACTCCGCTCTGATTTAATCCATATCGACCAGGACCTGCCGACATCTTTCCTGACCTCTTTTTTCAGGTACATCGTTTCGCTCTACACCGGTGAAGGGCACGAAAGCGAGGAAGAATTCACGCCGTTCGACAAGGTCGAAGTCATCTTCGCGTTTTTCCAGAGCGCTCTGGTTTACCGTGTCCAGGAGTTGACTCTCCTTCCCCTCGAACTCGGGCATCGTCCCGGGGAGCCGGAAACCTATGGGGAGACCAAGGAGTATATCTTCGAGCCGGGACCCCGCGAACTGTTTGAGGACATCATCCCACAAGTCATCCGTATGCGCCTGTTCAGGGCGCTCGCGGAGACCATCGCTTCCGAACAGGGGGCCAGGATGGTCGCCATGCAGAATGCCCCCGAACACGCCGGCGATATGATCAACTGGCTTACGCTGCAGCGTAACAAGGCGCGCCAGTCGGCGATCACCACGGAGCTGAGCGATATAGTGGGCGGCGCTGAAGCATTGAAAGGATAGTTAATTAGATAGATTTGATTGATTAGATTAATTAGATATTATCGAGACTTGCAGGAGACAAGACATTGGCCACAGGAAAAGTTTTACAAGTAATCGGACCCACGGTAGATCTTGAATTCCCTTCCGGGGAACTGCCGGAAATGCTCAACGCCATAAGCATCAAGGTGCCTGACAAGAATATCGACATCGTCGTCGAAGTGGCGCTGCATCTCGGGGACAACGTAGTCCGATGCATATCGATGAAGTCCACAGACGGGCTTGTGCGCGGTATGCCCGCCGAGGATCTCAAGGCGCCCATCAGCATGCCTGTCGGACATGGCTGTCTCGGGCGCGTCCTGAACGTCCTCGGCGAAGCCATCGACAGCGACGCACCGGTTCCATATACCAAACGTTACCCCATCCACCGCCCCTCCCCATCCCTCGAAGACCAGTCCACCGAAGTGGAGTTGTTCGAGACCGGCCTGAAGGTCGTCGACCTCCTCGCCCCTTACATGAAGGGCGGAAAAGTCGGCATGTTCGGCGGAGCCGGTGTCGGCAAGACGGTGCTTATAGCCGAGATGATACACAACATCGCGAAGGAACACGGCGGCCTGTCGGTATTCTCCGGCGTGGGAGAGCGTACCCGCGAGGGCAACGACATGTGGCTCGAAATGCAGCACTACGGTGTTCTCGACAAAACGGTGCTCGTGTACGGCCAGATGAACGAGCCTCCCGGGGCAAGGCTGCGCGTCGGACTGAGCGGCCTCACGCAGGCGGAATATTTCCGCGACGAGGAAGGCGTCGATATCCTGCTGTTCATCGATAATATTTTCCGCTTCGTCCAGGCGGGAAGCGAGGTATCCGCCCTGCTCGGACGTATGCCGAGCGCCGTGGGTTACCAGCCTACCCTCGCCAGCGAGATGGGCGCGCTCCAGGAGAGGATCACGTCGACCAAGAAAGGGTCCATCACGTCGATGCAGGCTGTCTATGTTCCCGCCGACGATCTCACCGACCCGGCGGTCGCCACGACATTCGCCCACCTCGATGCCACCACCGTGCTCTCCCGGCATATCGTCGAACTCGGCATCTATCCCGCTGTCGACCCGCTCGAATCCACCAGCCGGATACTCGACCCGAATGTAGTCGGAATGGAACACTACCTGATCGCGAGGAAAGTCCAGGAAATCCTGCAGAGATATAAAGACCTGAAAGATATCATCGCTATCCTCGGCATCGAAGAGTTGAGCGAGGATGACAAGCTGATCGTTCACCGCGCCAGGCGGATCGAGAGATTCCTCTCGCAGCCGAACTTCGTCGCCGAGCAATTTACCGGCACGCCGGGACGCTATGTGCATATCCAGGATACGATCCGCAGTTTTCAGGAGATACTCGCCGGCAAGCATGATGATCTGCCGGAATCGGCGTTCCTCTATGTCGGCCCGATCGAGGAAGCGGTGGAGAAAGCCAAGAAAATGAGTGAGGAGGTTGCAAAGTAGTTGGCTGATCCGGCATTCAGACTGACAATACTCACACCCGAAGGCCCTTGTTGCTCGGTAGACGTGACCCATGTCCTCGCGCCGGGCAAAGATGGATATCTCGGCATACTGGCCAACCACGCGCCACTCGTCACAAGTCTCGACATCGGCCTTGTGAACTATACCCCCGCCGGCGGCGGGCAGGAACAGTTGTTCGCGGTGGCGAACGGTTTCCTCGAAGTGAGCAATAACGAGGTATCGCTCCTCGCCGACTCCGCTGAAAGCTGGGAAGATATCGACATCGACCGTGCCCAGGAAGCGTTGAAACGGGCCGAAAATCGCCTCGCGATAATGGATGACAAAATAGATATACAGCGCGCCCGGGATGCCTTGAGGCGGGCGCAGAACAGGATACGGGTCAAGGAGAAGAGATTTACATTTTAATGATGACATCTCGACCCATTCCGGCATCGAGGAGGAATGAGCATAGCCCGAACAGTTGAAAACGAGACACGCGTGGCTTACCTCGAAATCAACGGTCACCGCGGCCTTAAGGGCGATGTGACAATCTCCGGCTCGAAGAACGCATCGCTGCCAATCATGGCGGCCTGCCTGCTTGTGAAGGGGCCGGTGATACTCCAGAACGTCCCCGACCTCGATGATGTGCGCACACTCGCGGGGCTGGTCGAATCGCTCGGCGCGCGAGTATCGACATACGACGGCAACACCATCCTGATAGACTCCACCGACGTCGCTTCGCAATCACCCCCGGGGGAATTCGTAAGCAAGATGCGCGCGAGCGTCCTCGTTATGGGGCCGCTGCTCGCGCGCTTCAACCGGGCGGATATCCCGCTTCCGGGCGGATGCAAGCTCGGTCCGAGGCCGATAGACATACACATCGACGGCTTAAGCAGGCTTGGCGGAGTATTTTCCGTCACCGGGGAAATCGTCCAGGTGAAATCGGAAAGCCTTGTCGGCGAGGAAATCCCCCTGCGTTTTCCGTCCGTGGGCGCGACGGAAAACATTATGATGGCGGCATGTCTTGCCCGGGGAACAACAACCATCATCGGAGCCGCGAGAGAGCCCGAGATAAGTTCCCTCGCCGATTTCCTGAACCGCCGCGGCGGCAAGGTCAAGGGCGCCGGGGATGATGTCATCACGATAGAGGGTGTTGATAAGCTCAATCCGGGGGAAGATTCAATCATCCCGGACCGCGTCGAATGCGGCACCTATCTTATCGCGGGCGCTTCGACGGGGGGCGAAATCACATGCCGTGCCGCGGAACCGTCGCACCTTACTTCGCTCATCGAACGACTGGAAGCCGCGGGATGCGAAATCGAATGCGGCGATGGATATATCCGCCTGAAAGCGCCCCTGCGCTGCAACGGGGTGGACATTCGCACCCTGCCCTACCCGGGATTCTCAACCGATTTGCAGCCTCAGATGATGGCGCTCAACGCCGGCGCGAAAGGCGCGGCTATTATTGTAGAAAAGATTTTCCAGCAGCGATTCCTCGTAAAAGATGAACTGACAAAAATGGGAGCCAAGATTCGCAACGTCGAGAATGCCGCGCTTACCATAGGGCAGCCCGACCTGCACGGCGCGGATGTTTTCGCCACCGATATACGCGCGTCCGCCGCTCTCATCTGCGCGGCTCTTCGGGCGGAAGGCCGCACGAGAATAAAGAACCTCGAACATCTATTCCGCGGTTATGAAGACCCGGTCGGCAAACTTTCCGGGCTTGGAGCCGATATCGAACTTGTTTCGTAAAAGGGCCTGCCTTATGAGGAGGTAGAATCCGAAGATTACACGCACGTTTTCTAAAATATTCGCTCTGCTTGTCCTGTTAACACTCGCAATTCCATCGGACGCATTCGAGTCCGATGTTTTTTCGCTCGAAGAAGAAATTCCCGAAATCGAATGGCTGACGCTTCCAGACGGATGGGAAACCTCAAGCGGCATCTCGGTCGGACTATGCGGCGAGGAACTCGTGGTCTTTGTGCCTAAGATCGAAGATGTCACCCCCGATTTGTTCGAATACGACTGGCCGCCGAGGATACTCCTCCGGTTCCAGTCAGGCTCGACCCCCGATATCAGCGCCATCAAGGAATTCGAGTACGCTCTCGGATTCTCCGCCCTGCTCGACCATATTGCCTTGACAATTTCCGAAGGTAAGTGGGAAGTGACCATCTATATGCATCAACCGCTTGCCAAGAGATACATCGAGGGCGAGGATTATTACAGGATTCACATCCGCTATCGCGGCACGATGCTCGACCTTGTCGACCAGGGCTCCGACTGGCGCCTGTGGGAAATCAGGCGCCTGCTTCCCGAAGGACTCCAGCACGCGTTCATTGTTCAGCTCAATCCCGCTTCTCCCGGCTCGAGGGTGCGCGTATTGTCGGCGGGCAAATACGGCGTGGATTCCACTACCGTGGAGAAACTCGCAGGTTTTACCGGGGCTCTCGGCGTTATCAACGGGGGATATTTCGCGAATAAATCCCCCCTCGGGATGCTGATAGTCAACGGCGAAGTCCTCTCCGCCCCGATGCTGTCGCGTCCGGTTTTCGCGCTCGATGAGAACGGCCTGCCGTTCATAGGCCACGCATCACCCCTGTGCAGGATTTCCATCGGGGGGAACAGGTATGAGACCATCGACACGATAAACGACTATTACCATTCCGGGCCGGTGATTCTTACCGCCGATCATCCCGTCCGCATCAGGGGTAATATGTCCGGGCGCAAGGTGGTAATCGTGAACGACAAGGTGACCGAAATCACAGATGAGGAAATCGACGATTTCAGCGGCAAGGTGATAATCTGGGACCCGCACGGTGAATCGAACTTCGTCCGCGATGCATCCATCGGCGACAAGGTGGAATATGAATTCAGCCTTACCGGGCTGCCGTTCGTTCCACGGTGGGCTGTACAGGCTGGGCCGATGCTTGTCGACAACGGGCGGGTCCTCGATGATTTCAGCGTCGGCTCGTTCAAGAACGATATCATTTCCGGCCGCTCCCCCCGCACGGCCGTGGGGATAGCATCAAACGGTGAATTGCTTCTCTTCGTCGGCGAAGGACGATTGGCGATGTATTCACTCGGATTCACGCTGAGGGAAGCGGCACAGATGCTTCTCGAAACCGGCGCTCATGTCGCCATGAATCTCGATGGCGGCGGCTCGTCGGCGCTGTTCTTCAAGGGGCGATACTACGGCGACAGCCCGACGGGCGCGCGGAAATCGATTCCTGACGCGATTGCATTCGGCCCGTTCCCCGATTGGAGCAAGGACGACATCATTTTCTAAAAAAATATCCACGGATGATCCGTGGTTCAATGTTTCCCCGATCCGAAAAACCTAATTGATATTGATCCTGTAATCCGTGCCCTTCGTGTGTTCGAGGTGCCCCCTCGCGAACAGTACATCAGCGACCACGGCAAGACAGGTTGGGCAATGACGGATATGGAACAGCAGGTCGTCTTCCTCAGCCTGGCTGAGTTTATGATCGAGTAGCTTTACTATCATACCCTTTTTATCAATGTCCCAACAGGACATTTCTTTTCTGGGCAGATCTCCCATTCAAGGTTTCCTCCACCGAGAGCCTTTGACAATTGTTTTGATGCAATTCACACGGAAAATATTAGCTTGAGCTCCTTAATCTGAATCAAAATTGTAAAATCGGCAAGTGACCCGCATCCGTACTGGTGATATAATTCTACATCCGCCGACGGAAGACCATCTTGGAGGCTTGTATGACCTTCTGCTTGAAATCAGGCGCAACGGTTTTCCTGTTAATACTTGCGCTTACGTTCTGCCTTCAGTCCCCGGCATTCGCGGCCGATGAGGAGCCCATCGAAGAGAGCGCGCCGGCGGCCGTTACCGAAACCGGCGACCCGGACTTCTTCAACATCGGCGAGATAGTGGGAGATGTCGACGAAAACGCCCCGGTCGGAATCGTGGACGGCATCGAGATAACGGGAAGCTACTGGGTAAAGGACAGCGTAATCCTCAGGCAGTTGACGTTCGAGGTCGGCGATGAAATCACCCAGGCCAACCTGAACCTCAGCGAGAAGCGGCTTCTCCAGCTCAACGGGCTTTTCTGGTTTGCGGAGTTCGAAATCATCCCGGCGGAAACCGAGGGGCATGTCAACCTTACGCTCGAAGTCAAAATGCGGCGCACGTGGTTCATATATCCAGCCCAGTCGGGCGCGACGGTGGGCGACCGGAATTTCTTCACCACCGGCAAAGGGGTGCAGGCGGGATACTATCAGATCGACGACGTGCAATATGCATCGCTCTCATACACCGACCCCCAGTTCCTCGGTGGGCATAACAGTTGGACATTCGAGGGGCATCTCATCGAGGGGGACACCATTACACGCTCAGACCTCGACTTTGGATCGGGAGAAGAATATCTTTACGAGAAGCGCGGCGGCTATGTCCGCATCGCCACCAAGCTGAACGAGCGCATCTTCGTCGGCGCGTCCCTGAAAGTCGAGGATGTCGTCACCGAGGTGAAATCCAACCCGTTCCCCGAGCTCTTCGTCAATGACCGGTTCTACGTCTCGGGCGCGTGGATTCCCGAAGGCACCCTCGTCATCCTCAGCATTTCGCTTTCGAAGGGGAAATACAACAGCGCATTCTTCCCGACCGAAGGATACACGCTCTATTTCAACTCCGACCATTCATACGAATTCCTCGGAAGCGATTTCAACTTCTCGCGCTACATGCTCTATGCGACCAGATATTTCGGGCTCGACAAGAGGGGACGTCACTCGCTGGCGTTCAAGGGGGAGTATTCCCTGGCGACCGGGAGCGATATCCCCAATTATGAGCTGCCGACCCTCGACTACCAGGTGCGCGGTATCGGGGGGGCCAGCGACCGGGGCAAGAGCTACATCGCCCTGAGCGGTGAATATCGTTTCTACCTGTGGCCCGATGTCCTCCAGGGCGTGGTATTTGTCGATTCAGGACGCGCGTGGGACAACGTTACATTCAACTTCGACGATTATGAGACCACTTACGGCGTGGGCGTGAGATACCAGACGTTTGAGCATTGGGGATTCAATGTTTTGCTCAGGGCGGATTATTCGCTCGGCCCGTACGACCAGCGGTGGTATGTCGGAATCGGGCATGCATTCTGATATTTATTGAAAATATATGATAAACGCCGAAGATACACATTGCCCGAAATGCAACGCCTACAAACCGGTGGGCGCGACATACTGCCTCGAATGCGGCTATGGCAAACCTGCCGAAGAGAAACCGCGCGAGCCTGCAAGACGGGTTATCGCGTCGCGATGTCCCCAGTGCGGGATGGAGCTATCCACCGAGGGCGCATCGTGCGCGAACTGCGGCGCGGCAATCGCGATGCGCGCTGAACCCGAGCAGGGGCACGCGTGTCCAAATTGTGGCGCGGCATCGGATGAGAAACACAATTTCTGCGTCTACTGCGGCGCCCGGCTAAGCCCGGTTTCGAGAACCCCGGCATTCTGTCCCCGGTGCGGGGCGCGCAGGGGCAAGGACGGCCGGAAATGCCCATCATGCGGCGAGAGCCTGTAAATCCCCAAAACACTGAAACGATGGACACACTGGAACAAACCTACATACCATCCACTTTTGATATCAGCGACATCGAGGCCGCGATACGCCTCAACATAAGCCTCTTCAACCGCTATTCCCTCGCCGGCTCGCGCGGGGAGAATTTCGTGCTCATCGAGGTGGCAAGCCTTCAGCCTAAAAGCTCCACGCGCGAATCGACCATCAACATGTGCCTGCTTCTCGACAAGAGCCACTCGATGTTCGGCGGCCCGTTCAGGGAAGTCATCCGCGCCGCGCAGGTCATCATCGACCAGATGGAAGACCGCGACTACCTTTCGGTCATCGCGTTCGATGAAGATGTCGAAATAGTCCAGCCGTCGAAACGCAAAATCGAGCCGCGCAAATTGAAAGCCGCCCTCGAAAAGATCGATGTCGCCGGAGGCAGCACGGATATCGGCAAGGCGCTCGAGGAAGGCTTCAGCGAAGTTCAGAAGCATATGTCCGGCGAGACGATCGATAAAATTGTGCTGCTTACCGATGGAAGACCTAACACCGGACTAACACGTGACGATGAATTCCATCCGCTCGCCGAACGCATCCGCGCCGGCGGAATAAGCCTTTCGGCGGTCGGTATGGGGCCGGAATACAATGAAGAGCTGCTCGCCGCGATGGCTCGGCTTACCGGCGGCGGATTCTACCATTCATCGCGTCCGCGCGAAGTGAAAGCCATTTTCAAGAAGGAGATAGCGCGTTCGCTGAACGTATCCCATCGCGGGCTTTCCCTGAAACTCACCCCGAAGCGATGGGTGAAGCTCAAGGAAGTCGTCGGGTTTCCGGCCCGGTTCGATGAAGGCTCACACTACATCGAGCTTCCCGACCTCGAACGCGCCGGCCGCGCCGGGATTATCGTGAATATCGCGTTCGAGGACCATCCTCCCGGGATTTTCCGCGTCCTCGACATCGAGCTCGAATATCGCCCCGCCGGACGTGGAATGCGCGGACAAATCAAGGGAAGCGCGAACCTCAAATTTGTCGATGATCCTACTCTTTTAAAGCAGGGAAAGAATCCGAAGGTCGATAAAGCATTGCTTATGATGAATGTCCGTTCCGACCTCATTTCAACCCTCAAGGGAATAAAGACGCAGACCATCAGCGCCAAACAGGCGGAAGCCGAATTGAAGGATTATCAGCGTACGCTTGTGCTCAGCGGACAGACCGAAGCGGCAAAGGAAATCGAAAAGGCGATCGAGACATTGCGCGCCAACGAGCCGTCGGATGCGGGCAAGATACTTACACAATCGGCTTTCGAGATAGAGAAGGGATTCTCCACGGAATATAAAACCGAACCGGACTCCGAGGAAGAAGACCTGGACGAATGATATTATGCCTGATGCCATGACATGCCCCATATGCGGCTACGTGCCGAAACAGGATGCGGAGTTCTGCGACGAATGCGGCTGGCTTATGCGCCAGGAATACGACGGCCTGAAGCATTCGCCCGAGACCGACCTGCAGGCGATGCTCGGTTTTCGCCCGTTCGTGGTGCTTCCCGAACGCGGCACTTATGGATTGAACCGCGTACGCACGGTCGTAGGGCGCGAATTCGGCGATATCCTGCTGCGCGAAGACCTCAATGCGAGCCGTATCCATCTCGCTTTCATCGCCGAAGGGCGTAACCTCTATCTCGAAGACCTCGGCTCATCCAACGGCACGCTCCTGAACGACGCGCGCATCCAGCCGCAGAAGCGCTACCCGTTGTCGGACGGCGATATCGTTCAGCTCGGCGATACGAAGCTCAAGGTCGAATTCAAGGGCTTCGAAGCGGATGACGAATCGCGCGCGGGGACATTCCTTGCTTCGACCGATTTCAGGCAACGCCTGCGTCGAGGCGAGAATACCATCGGACGTCTGCCGACGAATAACATCCACATCGAGGACGACCCCTACCTCGCCCGCGAACACGCATCGATCTTCATCGAGGAAAGCCCGTCGGGGGATGATTTCATCTACATCTTCGACAAGCACTCCTCGAACGGGACTTATATTAATGATAAGCGTATCGCGCCGGGAGCGAGGATACGCATCAAGCACGGCGATGCGATAAAGATGGGCGGACGCGAGTATAGAATCGAGCCGGGCAAGCAACAGGAATGAGGGTATTTCTCCCCGCGCGGAAAGCGTAATAGTGAAATAATTAACAAACTGACTTTTAATTATATCTTCCGGGAAGGAGCCTGTAGCCATAAAAATTTTTAAGCTACATCAAGTCCCCGGCCGATCACTTTCCCCCGTTCGCTCCTTGTATTCTACTATTGATGCGGCTTAACGCGAATTACTCTCATTAAATTCATGGCTCATTAAAAAATCCTCAAGGCAAATTCGTTTAGTAAATTTCCATTACTTAATAATTCTGGTAAGATTAGCATCCAAATTTACAGGATTAGAACTATTTAAATCCTGATGTGTTTGCAGCCGTTTGGCTTATTCGGGATATGATCGTGAGTTGCCTGGGTGCAACAATCGTTAATATATAGCTGCAGAGAAACTGCGAAAAATTATTCACAAATAGCCTCAGGAGGTTACAATGTCTCGAACAATTTTCCTTTCCTTCATTCTTCTTCTGACTATGGCACTTCTCGCATCGTGCTCGAGCGGCTCCGATAACACAATCGCTCCGCCGCCGGCCCCGGAGAAGCCATTAGCCGTAGCTAACACTTCCAATACGGCGTGCCTTGGCCTCTGGCAGTTTACCGCCGACAAAGCCACCGGCACGACGGATCTCGTTCAGCTCAGGTCCGTTGACCTGATGCTCAACGTCCTCGGCTTCATGGAGCCCCCGGCGTTGGCCCTGATGGGTCTTAATAACCTTCAGGTCGACTTCGACGAAGGAACCGTGGATGTCGGCATCACCCTGACACACCCGATCGCGGGCGACCCGGTGTTCACCGGCTTCGACGTGCGCGGCATCTGCTTCGGCCCCAGGGTTGCCAATGCTGACGGCGCTACGGTCGCCATGTCGCCTGAATTCTTCAGCGGCGTGCCCTTTGGCTATCAGGACGGCCTGCTCGGGGCACCCGACAGCTTCGCCAACTACGAAGGACCTGCCGGCTACAAGTATTTCTGCGATGGCCTTGACGCCGACGATAACGTCTACGATTTCTTCGCCATCCCGGCTAACTATGCTGACAGGGGATCATACAGCGCCGGTGCCACCAACGAGAGGCACTACATACTCGAATGGGGTGCAACCGATTACGATTTCCTTGTCTTCAATTACGCCATCTACGCCAACTATAACTGGCCGGTTGGAGATGCGCCGATTACCATCGACGACTTCGACATCACAACCGCCAACAGCGCCGAAGCCTTCGCCTGCAAAATCACCGAGCTCAGCAGCAGCCTGTACTATTACGGCAGCAGCGGCGGCGGCTCGATCAGCCTGCAGGCTGACATTTTTGACTGGCAGGGTGATATCAACAACGTGACCCTGTTATCCTATGACCCCGGTATTATCGCCGAGGTGCCATACGATACCGCGCTGGGCATGAACCCGGACGGCTCGTACGGCTTCGAGTTCGACAATGTACCCGGAAGCCCGACCGCGGTGGGCGACCTGGATATCCTTGTTGCGGTTGAAGACCCCGTGACCTATGGGGATGCCTGGTTCCTCGCCCTGCTTCCGGCTTCCAACAGCATGTATGACGACAATGTCGTCAACTATTTCGTCTACAGGGCAAATGTCGTTGCCAACGCACCCCCGCAGATCAACAGCGGAGTCGACGGCAACGAATCACCGTTTGAGGAGACGATCGAGCAGTACTCGGTCGACGCCTCCGACCCCATTGATCCTCTCACCTACAGCTGGACCGTTACGGACAGCGATGACGTAGTGGTTGACGGATACGACGGAGTCGCGGGCAACGGCGACGGAACTCTCGACATCGACTTCGGCGATTTCCCATATGCATGGGCTCTTGCCGGCACCGTGTTCAAAATCGACTGCTCCGTCTCCGACGGGATCACT
>CAZSPL010000016.1:0-29309 GCA_964608735.1 uncultured Planctomycetota bacterium
TTTTCAATTATTCTAAAGGCAAATATGCTTACGGCGATAACATCGACTGTACAGTCAACCCATACAAGCTGTTTGCTGACCAGAGTCACCGCCGCATGTTCAAGGGGCATGATATATTCGTCCGTGAGTACCATCTGAAGCCGCCGCAATGGGGAGAGGATTTCGAGTTCGGCTATGTCATCTCCGCGTGCTGGGCCAAGCCGACCGTTCAGCCTGTTACAAATCCCGAGACCGATTTCCCCGTAAATGCCAACTGCGAAGACCCATATGAGATTTCCATCGTCCAGCTTCAACCGATATGTTACAGCGTTGGAACAGAGCCGCTCTTCAAAGTCACAATCAAACACAGTCCGGGGAACGTCCCTCTCGCAGCCGCGTTCAAGATCCCTTCACTTTCAACATATCCGTATTATGAAAGCGCCTTTATTAAGGCGTTGACATGGAATGGATATCATGACTTTGATGATGTCAACTACATCGATGATGAGACCACCGAGCTTACGATGAGAATCAGGCCCGCCGAATGGCATGATATTGGTGACGGCTTAGTTCCAGGATACCATCTCGCAATGTTCCTCGTCAGTTCCTGGTGGAGTGATGGCACGGAAGAAGGTTACCTTTCACAGATGTACGATCCTGTTGGCGTGCAGCCATTGCGGGTTTATGTCGAGTTGGACGAGTGAGAATTCCGGGATATTGAGATTCTAACCGCCCTGACGGGCGGTTTTTTCATTGAGCCGCTCGTGCCCAAGGTTCCCCCAAGACCGGAGGGCTCAACCGCGTCCGGTTGCGGCCGGGCGCACGGCCCACCGCGCCACTCTCCTGCCTTTCGCGAGCGGGAACTATCTCGATATCGAGGTAAAAGCCCTCATGCCCCTTTACCATGGCTGAATAATCTTTTATAATTATATGTTGCCCTTTGATGGACAGTTCTTGGAGGTTCACGGGATATGTTGCGTTATCTCAAGCCCTACAACCTTATCGTCGCGCTCGCCTGCCTTGCCTTTGTCATCGGCTCGTGCAGCGGCGGCGATTTGCCTCTCCTGCCCGGCTCGGGCGTATCATCGCGCGCAGGCGCGTCGCATCCCCTGCATGAATGCTGGGGGCTCTACGACATCTTTGTAAGCGCCGACCGTACGCAGTGGGATGTCGTGCCGAGACGCGCTGGAATGGCGCATCTGAACCTCGTACCTCTGCTCGAAGACCCCGATCCGAGTTTCCTCACCATCCCCGAGGACGGATTGGTGTTCGAAGAGGATTACATCGCCGCCACAGTACAGATAGAGCATCCACTGAAAACAAATCCGGACTTCGAAGCGTCATTCTTCCGCGGGTTCGATGTCAAGGGCATCATCATGTTCCCGGGTACCAAAGCATATCCCTTCCTCGGCATCACCACGCAGGACCAGAACGCCGGCGAGGGGCGCGTGCTGAACGCCGACGGCTATTCCCGGTGGTGGAATCCCATCGAATTCGCCGAGGGCGCATTCCTCGAATCATATGTCGAGGGGAAGATGGGATTGTTCCCCGGAATGTCCGACCAGATAAACGCCACCGTGCATCCGTACAAATGGATCTACTCCGGCCAGAACCGCCACTCCTTCCCGGTCGACACCACCGCCAAGACGACATATCATATCGTGCTTCCGGAGCCCGGCAAGCCATTCGCGCTCATGTATGCCATCGACGCGGCCTATGAGATACCCCTGTTGAAGCCCTTCGGCCAGGCGGGGGAGTATAAACTTTACGATTTCACCATGACCGCCAACCAGCCCGAGCCGTATTTCGTGGAGCTATTCCAGCCGAGTGTGGTCAATACGATGTGGGGCGACGGCGTGTACGAAGGAGGGGGTACGGCGTCATTCGAAATCTCCGTCTACGACTGGCAGGACGCGCGGTATTTCAAGGATTCATACAACGAGGAGAGCGGCTTGAGGCCGCCTTATGTCGAAGCGCCAGACTTCATGGACGGCGCTATAAAACTTGAACAGGTCGACCTGGGAATAAATACTAATTCTCACGGCTATGGCGAGTTTGAAGTCTCAACCGGGCTTATCCCCGAAGGCGCCATTTTGATAGATGGCAAGGAAGTGCCTTACACCCAAACCATAGCTGGAAATACAGCCAATAAAAATGCCAAAGCGATCAGGGATGACATCAACAAAGCCTTCACCGACTCGGAATTTCACAACGCCCTCATCCGCGTGAGAGTTGTCGATGCCACGGGAGTACTCTCGGGTACCGGCACCCACCTTATGATCGAGAGCCTCTATTCGGGTAACCATCCGGTGGAAATTATCGACACCCCCAATCTTGCGCACCTTGGCATGAGCAGCATCCTTGATGCGACATACAAAACCCCGACTCCGCCCGCTCAAAATTACTGGCTGATCGATAACGGCATAGCTTTTACCAAGTGGCGTATCCCCGCCACAAATCCCATCAAGAACGACAAGATCATCATGCCCGGCTTATACCCCATAATCATCGCCGCCCGTGACAACGAATTGAATCCGTTGTTTAAAATGCCGGGCTTCGATACGGATCCGGGATGTATAACGTCCTACTGGATTTTCTGGCTCGAGGTTTCCGACAGCATACCATATATATGCGACGAACACGTCGCCGTGCACAATTCGTTCCTCGGAACCGGCGTCATCACCAACGCGCTGCTCGAATACCGGGCCGACTGCGATTTCATCGGCTACCCGCTATCCCCATACAACGGCAGGCTCCTGTTCAACAAGGGCACGGCGCTTCCCGACGGTGAACAGGAGATATGCGTCATGGATGTCGACACGCCGGGTGTGGCGTCCGCGCTGACCATCATCACCAACGACACTCCCAAGAAGGGGATACCGCTGATATTGCAGGAGGATGAAGTCACAGGGAATATCATCGTCGTCAACCACACCGACCAGGACGATATCTTCGTATATGACTATACCGGGCACCTGATGAATACGTTCGACCACGGCGACGGAACGAATGCCTTTGATTCCCCGATAGCGGTCGACTTCGATGAGACCGGCGACATGTGGATCATCGGGCATCGCGGTCAGGCCGGGCCCCATCTGCGCCACTGGCATAACCAGGGAAGCGGCAATTACACAATCGTTAATGACGACACGGTCGACCTCGCGCCGGTTTTCGGCACCAACAGGACCATTCTCGACATGAAACTGTCGCACCAGTCGCAGCAGATAATCATCTTCTCCAACCAGTCGAACGGCAGGATCGAGTATTACGACTACTCGGTCAGCCCGCCTGCAAGGATCGAGAGCTTAGCGATATACGGCCTTTACGCCGAACCGGTCGTGCCGGTTTCATACCCCGGGCTGCGGATCGCCGGCGGCGGCGGCCTGATGATAGACCGCGTGGATGCGGACCTCGAGCGATGCCGTGTGGTTGCCGTCGCGAACCTGGCTTCAGGGGGGCTTGGATTCCAGAAGTTCGATTTCTACGCGAACCTTCTCAACTTCGCCTATGTTCCGGCGCCGGGAGAGCTCTGCTTCGCGATGAACAACGATTTCTACGCCGGCAAGCGGCATATCTATGCGTTCCCCATCGCCGAGGCCAACTCGTACAATGCCTACCAGGCGCCCGCGGGCTGGTAGCCCCGGCAACATCGTTAATAGAAAATACATCCAATAAAAAAGCGGCCTTTAAGGCCGCTTTATATTTCTGGTTGCTGATGTCTTAGCTCTTCTCGAACAGCGCTTCGCGCTCATCCTCGGTCATCGACTCCGTCACAAAATCGGTCATGTCAGCTTCCGGCTCGACGATTACCGGCGTGATGAATATCAGAAGCTCGGTTGCATCTTCCTGGAATTTCTTGCTCCTGAACAGCTCTCCGAGCACCGGGATGTCCCCGAGCACCGGTATCTTCGCGACTACCTTGGTAAGCTCGTTCTGTATCAGCCCGCCAAGCACCACCGTCTGGTTATTCTCGAGCTGTACGGTCGTTGTCATCTCCCTCGTGCGGAATCCGGGGATACCCGCGATGGCGAGAGACAGGTCGACGGTACGAACGATGGGGTTCAGATCGAGCCGTATACCTCCGCATGAATTCACGGTCGGGGTCATGTTCAGCTCGACGCCGAACTCCTTGAACTGGACAACATTCACGCCCTGTTCGTTCTGGTACGTATATGGAATCTCGCCGCCGACCCTGAACTTCGCGGCGGTCCCGTGAAGGGCCATCAGGTTCGGCTCTGAAAGGATATTCGCTTTCCTCTCGCTCTCGAGGTAATCGAGGGCGATGTCGATCGGGTCGTAGCGCATATCATCGATGCCGTTGTTCACGATGGCGGGCTTGATGGCCGTACTTACAAGCCCCCCGCCGGGAATCTCGGGATCGAGTATCGCGGAGACGATAGAGAACTTGAAATCGCCGTTCTCATCGCGCGCGCCGGCGGAAATCTGCTTGAAGTAATCGTCGATGGACTTCTTGTCGATCTCGACCACGCGCACCTTGACCATCACCTGTACCGGGTTGATGACCTCTACGAGATCGGTGACCTTGGTGCCGAAGTTCTCGGCGATCAAATGGGCGCGCGCGAGCTGCAAATCGGTGTCGACGGTGCCTTCGAGAATGACATTATCTCCTACTATCTTAACCTTGATACCGGGCTCGTTTATCAACTGGTCAAGCTGCGACGACTGCGGCTCATTGTTCGAGGATACTTCAATCCACTTGAGGAGCCTCACTTCGTCGGCTTCCCACGTCATGAGGGCGCTCTGCCCTTCCTTCATGGCTGTAACCAGGATTTCCTCCTGGGAGATGACGTTGACGCTTATGACCTCCGGGTTGCCTATGGAAACCCTCTGGAGACCTTTCGTGGGGATGACGACCATGTCGCCCACAACGAGGCTGTAATCAGTCCCCGCGTTGACCATCGTGGGCGCCGGCATTGCGAAGGGAACAGCCGCTGACATAAAAGCCGGGACTTCGAATTCCATCGGCGTTGGTGCCACGCCTATCTCGGCGATTACCGGCTTCTCCGCGGCGGCCGCGGTGCCGGATTCGAACACGAATGTTCCTTCGGCGACCTCGGTCTCGTCGCTGCTCGCGAGCACCTTCAATGATGGGCCCTCTTCGGCGGTGATGATTACCCTTACACCGTCGGGGATGGCTTCCTCGCTGTAATTCGCCGGGTGCCTCATTTTCATCACGAGGCGGTAGCCGGCGGCGTAATTCAGGGTCTCATATTCGGAGATCGGGCCGGATGCCACTTTGATCGTCCCCAGTGAGACGGGAGCGGTCTTCGAGAGCGTTTCACCCGCCTCGATTGTAATCCGCTTCGTGGCTTTGTTTTCCCTGACGCGGATGTCATCGCGGGCGAATCCCTTGACATCGACCGCAAGCCCGTTGCCGTTATTCGAGAAGCAGAACGGCACGCTGAGCGGCTGCGATGCCATGGCCGGGGCTTTCACCTCGGGCTCGACAACCGCGGGCGCTTCTTCCTGCTCGGCCGGCCTCTGCCTGTCGCGGATCCTGAAAAGGTCGCGGGCGGGCTCCTCATTGGACGGCTCGGGTGTCTCGTCCTCTACGGCGGGGGATTCTTCGGCGGCAGGCTCATCGGCCTCAGCGGTCTCGGAGATTTCATCTTTCTCGGTAACCTGGTTGATGACCTCGCCGAAATCTATCACGAGCCGCCTGCCCTCATCGGACCGCGTGATCCGAGCCGGGTCGTCCGCGCTGGGCTCGATGACCAGGCGCACGACCTCGGGATCGGCGCTGAACTGGCTCAGGCGCACGGCGCGTATGGTCAGCCCGTCGGGCTTCGCCTCGTAAAGCTCGCCGCCGTTGAAATCGAGCACCGCGCGCTTGAAGTCGAATACGAGTCTTTCAGGGGACGAGAGCGGGAAGAATCGATAGTCCAGCTCCCGGTCTCCCGTTACCTCGACACGTCCAGCGGTGCCGGTATCAAGCATGGTGATCCTGCATTGCGGATCGCCGGCGGCAATCCCCGACGAGCTCAGGAGAACCATTGCGCCGATGAGGCACAGGATGATTCTCAGATTTTTTGTATGGTCTTTAGTCATGATGTCCACCTTCGATCCAGAATTACTCTTCAAAGTAAGGAACTGGATACATACCGGGTCCTACCCTGTACCGGACCGACGGGAGTACTGAATACCCGTGGCTGTTGTAAAGGCTCTCGGGCACGGTAACCGTCTCGGTTTCACCACCCCTGATGACCTCTACCTGCACCTCTTTCGGGCCGGCATCGAATATCGAGGGAAACTGCGGCAGTTTGGGTCCGTTGTCCGCGGAGGCCTGTTGATTCGCGGCATAGGCTTGAGCCTCCCACGCCCGGCGCATCTCCTCTTCGCGCTTCTTCCGCTCTTCGTCGGCGGCCTTCGCCTGTTCCTCAAGCTCTTGCCGTGTGGGGCGATAGCGGATTACATCGCTGAGGGTCAGACCGTTTGACGGTGGCGCGTATCTCTCATCGAGGGGACGCAGGCTCATCCGGATGTTGGCGTTCTCGTCAACGAGGGTAAGTATCTCGGCTTCCTCGGGCGATACCGCGAGGGTAATGCTCTTCGAGATACCCGCCCCCCCGGATTCTTCCAGATCGGTGCCTATGTCCGTGCCCACAGCGACGACCCTTACGTCACGCAGTATGGTCATGGTCGTGGGAGCGCCGACTTCATCATTACCCTTAAACGTCGCGATCACATCAATGTGGTCTCCCACTTTGACGTTCCCGCCCACAGCCGTTATCTCGGTAACACCGAGCGTAACGGCTCGCTCGGCATCCTTGAGCTGCGGCGCCAGTTCCGGTACTTCGCCCACTTCCTTGAACTGGTCCGGAAATACCGGTGAATCGGCATAGAGGTTTTCCGCGGTTATCTTGCCGAGAACCTCATCCTCTTCGGTGAATGCCGTCTTGGGAATGTGATCAACCGGCCACTCTCTCTCCTGGATCATGCCTTGCTTGATCTTGGTCCTGACCGGTATCTTGTCCACGGCCACGACCACCGTGCCGTACTCCATCTCTTTCTGAGTGAGCTGTTTCTCCATGGAACGCATATATGCGTAAACAAGGATTACGGCGATGATCCCGAAGATGATGGCCACGAATAAAGGTCTTTTGCTTGCCATCTGTACGACCTCGTAGTGTTAATCTGCGCACAAAAAAGAGGGCGTCTTGTCATATCTCTATGATTCTAACGTCCTCTTCCCCGGCTAAAAGGAAATCGTCCGACGCATCAATGCATATCTAATTGTATTAATATTATCGACAAAAGTTGGACTTTTTTTCGCTTTAGCTCGGATTAAATCGCTTTTATTAATTTAAATTTTAACGGAAAAAAAGCCGGAAGTCGGGTGGAAATCTCCACGCGCCCTCCGGCATTAGTTAACAAGCCCTGAATGGTTATCGGATCAGGTTGATGACATCCTGCAGCAACTCCGACTGAACGGTGATAATCCTGCTGTTAGCCTGGTATGAACGCTGGGCGATGATAAGCTCGGTGAACTCCGTCGCCGCATCGACATTGGACTGCTCGAGCGCGCCCGGAATGATGACGCCCGCGCCGCCGGTACCCGGTGAGCGCGCGTTCGATATCCCGGAGTTCGCGCTCTGGAGGAACGTGTTATCCCCCCGCCGCTGAAGCCCGGCCGGGTTCGCGAACAGCCCGAGGGCAAGGCGGGCTATCGGACGTGTCAGTCCGTTGGAGAAAATGCCCCGCAATACGCCAGTGGTGTCGAATGCGAACGACTGCAGGATACCCATCGTCCACCCGTCCTGATTGTCGGCCGCGGTGGTCGAAGGCGACGCGAACTGCGTGACGCCCTTGAGCAGTTCCCCCTCGCCATTGTAAATCGGGGTTACCTGCATTGCAGTCGCCCCGAGCGGCTGGAACGTTATCGGGTTCGCCGGGTTGGTGCTGCTGATAAGCCCGGATGTTCCGAACTCCATCGTCCCGGTACTGTTGAGCAATGTGATGTTCGGTTCATCGGGAAGCTCCGCGGTCCAGTCCCAGGTATTTTCACCGACATGTTGGAAATTGACGACAAGGTTGTGGGCGGTGCCGAGAGAATCGAATATATCCACTGATGCCTGGTGCACAAACGCGTCGTGCGTGATGATGGCCGCCTGTCCAGCCGTTAGCTCATCCGCGGTCAACACAACCCCGGGGATAAGCGGGAATGGCGGGTTCTCGCCCAGAATAAGAAGCGAGAGGTCTTCGAGAGTCGATGGCAGCCCCGCGGGCGGGCCGTGCTCAATCTCCCGGCTGAAGCCGAGCGTGCCGTCATCGGGAGCAAACGTGTTACTCGCTCTTGCATTGGTGCCGTTGTTCACGACATACCAGCCCGACGGCGGCGGAACGGTATTCGCTTCAAATGTGCCGATGGTATCCAGGCCAAGGAGGGCGAGGTTCGACGGAGCTCCCGACTCTTCGATCCTGATCTCGTTATTCTCGCCCTCTATCTGTTGCATGAGCGTAAGTGTGCCGTTCGCGTTGGCGGTCGCAGTGACATTAACGCCCGTTGCCGCGTTAATCGCCGCCGCTATATGCGCCGCGTTCTGCGCGCTCGTGTTGGTGATCGGAGTCGCGGTGTAGGTGATGACAACGCCGTTCATCGTGATCGAATTCGCCAGGAGAGTGCCGGCGATTACGGGGGTGGATGTCGTATCCCTCGCGGCTGTGGCATCGGTGACCACAATGGTATGCGTGCCCGCCAACGCGGAGGATGCTTCCGGAGCCTCGTATGTCCCGGCGGTAAGCCCGACATCGTTCAAGTACAAGGGGATGCCCGCAATAATCACATCGGCTTCGCCGCCGAGCAGCGAATCGATTATCAGCCCGCCTGAACTCGTTGCCCGGGCATATACAGTCGTCGACTGGTTATTGATCTGTTGAGCGACAAACTCGGCGTTGTCGACGGAGTCACCCCAGGTCCAGGTCGCGGGGAATGTGATGTCGATATTCTGCCCGTTAATGACAAGATCGTTGCCCGGTGTAAGCGTGGTATCCTCATTGCCGACCGCGAAAGTCGCCGCGACAATCCCGCCCTGGTGAGACGCGATCGGCAGCATTATTCCCGCCGCCGTCGTAAGCCCCGTGCTGCCCGCGGTCTGAAGCTCCGCCGAGCCGAATGTGTACGACGAGGCATCGAGGTTTGACCGATAGCTGACCTCGGTCGTAGCGCGGGCTTCGAGTTTCTCACCGAAGTTGATGGTGATATCACTCGGGCTTAGACTGTCAAGGATTTCAAGGCCGTCAGCGGCACGCTGGGTGAATCCCTGCAGCCGGAAACCATTCGGGTCTACGATCGCACCGGTGGCGTCAAGGCTGAAATTACCGGAGCGGCTGTAGTAGTCGTTGACGCCGTCCGATACAATGAAGAACCCTTCACCGTTGATGGCAAGGTCGGTTATGTTCCCGGTACTTTGAATGGAGCCCTGGTTGATATTGGTGTCTATGCTGCTCAGCTTGGTGCCGAGCCCGACCTGCATGGGGTTGGTACCGCCACGTGTGGCGGTGGGGCTGGATGCCGACCTCATGGTCTGCGACAGCAGGTCGGCGAATGTTACCCGCGAGCTTTTAAACCCGAACGTATTCAGGTTCGCTATGTTGTTGGCGATTACGTCCAGCTTGACTTGCTGGTTGCGTAATCCTGATATCGCGCTGAAAAATGCACGCCCGGTCATGGGAAATCCTCCAATGTATACGTATTCCGGCCCTCCCCATGGCTGGGCAAAAAACTAAGAAATCACAGCCGAGTCGATGTTAGTGACCACATCATCTTTCATCTGTTCCGTCTCGAACGCCGTTACGACGGTCCTGTTGGGGACCGCCACTATAAACGCCAGCGAATCGATCAACACCAGCGAATCGCGCGCGCCTTTGGACTCCGCCTTGTCGACGGCAGACTGAAGCCGCGACATAAGCTCCTCCGTCGCCTCTATCCCCCTGCTCGCAAGCCGCCTGTCTGCATGCGCACTGAACTTCACCGGGCGCGACGCGACCACATCGTGCAGTATCGCCGCGAAATCTCCGGTGCCGATGGACACGGAAGCCGATGGGCGCGGGCTCTTGCCCGGTTCAACCGGCTTGACGGGTCCTGTTATATTCGGGTCAAATATCGGATTCATCTGTAATCCCCTCCGTGGGATCTATTCTTCAGGTGTCGACACGTTTACGATATCCAGGATGGAAACTTCGCTGTCGTCATCGAGCCTGAGTATCGCGCCCGATGTGGTGAAATAGACTTCCTCGACAGTGCCCTTGTATGAATTGCCGGTTCCATCGTCATTCGTAGTCAGGGCAACTACTTCCTTTCCTATCAGCGACGTCGCCTGGGTCAGTTCCTGGAACTGAAGGAAATGCAGGAACGCATCATTCAGGTCGATGTTCTGCTGCAGGATGTTGAACTGCGAAAGCTCGCCGAGAAATTCCTGCTGGTCCATCGGGCTGAGCGGGTCCTGGTTCTGTAACTGCGCCACCAGCAGCGTGAGGAAATCATCCGAATTGAGCTCCGGGCTGGGAGTACGGGCAGCGCCGGTGGGGGATACGAAAGAATTCAATATGGATGCTATATCACTTGTGCTGAATGCCATATTGCCCTCCTTTGGATAGCAAATTCGCCATTGATATAAACCGTATGCTGTTCAAATCACCAACACCTGAATCATTAAACGTCAGATCAATAAATCGACGATCGAATCCTCGCTCCTGAAGTACAGCCCGCTCATCGCGCCGGCTGTAGCAAGCACGCCGACCGGCTCACCCACGTGCACCCCATTATCCAGAAAAACCGGGTTGTCCGGGCTGTCCAGCGGGCTGAAGGATTTCCCGCCCTGTTCGCTGCCGTTGTTTAAGAATACATCCAGCGACCCGAGGTCGATGCCCGCATCGGCAAGCTTCTCTATCATCTTCGGGCCGGCATCATGGATCGCCTTATAAACAACCGGATTCGACGTATGGAACTCCACGCGCACGCCGGCGTCATCGCGCTTGAATTCAACCACGAGCTGCCCAAGTTCCGGCGGATGCAGCCTCAATCGTACGCTCGCCATGCCTTCCTTGCCGAACTCGGAGACAGCCTGCCGGACATCCTCCACGATGATAGCCACATCCGGCTCCGCCTGCGGCTGAGCCTTGACGGTTTGCGCGTTCTCGCCCGCGGGCTGCATCAGGAGGCTTTCAAGACCGGCGCGGAACGCCAGGGGCTGATCGTTCGACCGGGCCTGGTTGTAATCGGGCAGACCGTATTTCTCATGCGATGCCGCGTCCGCCCTGCTCATCAGCTCTGTGAGCCGCGCGAGCACGCTCTCACGTCCGGGAGTGATTTCTATTTTTTCTATTCCTGAAGTATCAAACCTGGGTTGTGTACCGCGTGCGGACGCATCCATATCCCCCCGGGCTTTCCACCACGGACCAATTTTCGAATCATTCTTAATAACCGGCTGGTCGATGAGCTCAGCCGATATCTTTTCTGCGTTTGTTTTACCTGTATCAGTGGAAACGTCCACCCCTGCGCGCGCTGCCGAATCAAGAAGATTATTCTGAGCTTGTATGAATTCGCGAATCCTGCCCGCCTTATCGCCTTCATTCACGGTTTCCCCACTCGACTGTTCCTGCTGCCGGGCTTTCATCGCTTGAATAAAATCGAGCAGCTTCGAAGGATCCTCCAGCACCCGCTGCATCCCCTGGTCGAGCCCACCGGGAATTGCATCGCGCAGCGCGGCGAAGGCGGATTCCGCCTCGCCTGAATCGCGAGCCGCTTGCATCACGGCCGGAGCCTCAATTGCTAACCTTGGTCCAAGCGATTCCCCGCTGAGCCCATTGCTGCCTCCCGGCCCTTGATTTGCGATCCCATTCGCCCCGGTTTCGGTATTCAGAAGATTCTGCAGCCAATCCTCGAGCGCCTGTATCAGTAAATCGAGCTTCTGCTTTCGAGGATCGACCACCGCAACTGTATCTTCTTTCGTAACTCCCGGAGCCTGGCTCACATCGCCGCTCTTTTTGGATTCAGCCCGTTTAACGGCTTCTGGGCGGCTTTCGTGTTTCAAGGCAGTCGTTGGCTCTTTCGTTCTATGCGCGAGGTCGCTCTCCTTGGTCCGCTCTTCTTTCCTGGCTTCATTCCCCCGATTTTTTGGGGCGTTGTTTTCATTACGCTCCCGCCTCTGGACTTCCCGGTCGAGCTGTTTTGCAAAACCGCTCTCTTTGCGCGCCTGCTCTGTCTGGGGCTGCGATTGCGGCCTTTCCGCGGCGCGTACCGGTTCGGGGAATTTTTCAGGAAGAAGTATCTCGGCTACCGGCACGGCATGAATAATGCCGTGCGGAATCAATAAGCACCTCCTTGTCCTTTCCGCACGAGATATTAATCTTTCGAACCCGCCTCATAGGGGCCCATAAACCTCAATCGGGCCGACAGTGACGGCATATGGCAGCGCCGCCGCTCCTTCGATCCTCATACATACATTATTCGGAAGTTACCGGGAGAACTTTCGCCCTTGACAGAATATTTTGTCGAATTTTTTCAGATTTAATTGTACTTTATATCATCTCTTTAAATTTAAACGGCACATGAGCCCGATAATGAAAAAGCCCGGCGCAGGCCGGGCTGTAATTTCGCATGGTTATCTATGATGGAAGTTTAACGCTTGCTGAACTGGAACTTCTTGCGGGCACGCTTCCGGCCGTATTTTTTACTTTCTTTCACCCGGGCATCCCGTGAAAGGAACCCGGCGGATTTAAGCATGGGCCTGAATGTCGGGTCGGCTTTCTCCAATGCGCGCGCGAGGCCGAGCCTTACAGCGTCCGCCTGGCCCGCGATGCCGCCGCCGCGAACACGCGCGAAGACATCGTAACGCCCTTCCCGCGAAATAACTTTCAAGGGCGAAATCGCTTTCACGGTCTGCGCCTCCCTGTGAAAATAATCACGGGCCGGTTTTTCGTTGACCAGGAATTTGCCGTCACCGGGAACTATTTTCACTCGCGCGATGGAGCATTTACGCTTACCCGTAGCGAGCACTGAAACGGGCTGGTCGTCCTTGACTTCATTCGGAATAATCGCTTCGACCAATTTATTTCACCTCTTTGACTGTCTTGATGTATCTGTCGGGAAACTCTTTCGGCCTCTGCGCCTGGTGCGGATGCCTCGGCCCGGGATAGACCTTGAGCTTTCGCTGCATCGCGCGCCCGAGGCGGTTCTTCGGGAGCATATTCTTGACCGCCAGTTCGATGATCTTCTCCGGGCGGCGCTTGATGAGCTGCTCGAATCTCTCTTCCTTGATGGCGCCGGGATATCCCGAATGCCTGAAGTAGGCCTTGTCTTTCGCCTTGTTACCGGTGACCCGCACCTTATTGGCGTTGATCGCCACGACGAAATCGCCGTTGTCGAGATGCGGCGCGTAGTCCGGTTTATGTTTCCCGATGAGAACGTGAGCGATAGCGGCGGCGGCGCGCCCGAGGGTCTTGCCCTCGAGGTCGATAACCCACCAGTCGCGATTGAGCTCTTCCGCTCTCGGTGTATGCGTCCTGTTCAACTTCGTAAACCTCTTGTTGGATGCCCGGCATTATTCCCGGGCGTATATCTCAACTCGTCAATAATAAACTTCCATAAGGAACAAGCCCTTCGCCGGAGCCACATGTTTGCAGGCCCCGACCCGGGGGGTTTCAATCCAGCCCGCGATCTCATCGGGGCTCGAATCCCCCCTGCCGGCTTCGATGATAGCGGCGCTGATGCGGCGCACCATCTGGTAAAGGAATCCCGACCCGCTGACATCGATCTCCAGCAAATCGGAGTGCCCGCTTATCTCCACGACATCGAGCCGCTTCACCGGATTCTCGCCCTCGTACAGCCTCGGGGAGAACGATGAGAAATCCCTTTCGCCCTGGAACATCGCGGCAATCCTGCGCATCAGTTCGATATCGAGCTCCCCCCAGACCCAGAGGGAATAGCGGCTCAGGAAAACCGATTCCCGCTCCCCGCGATAGAGCCTGTACTTGTACAGTTTCCCGCGCGCCGAGAACCTGGCCGAGAAATCCATCTGCCGCTCGACCACCGGGCCGATGCGGATCTCCTGGGCAATAACGGCATTGACGGCTCTCTCTATTTCCTCCGCCGGGAGCAGTGTCGCGGCTTTGAAGGAAATCATCTGGCCGACCGCGTGTACCCCCGCATCAGTGCGGGACGCGCCCTGGATACGGATCTCCGAGCCAAGCACCCTGCCAAGGGCCTTCTCCAGGTCCCCTTGAATGGTCGGCTCGCTTGGCTGAACCTGGAAACCCGCGTAGGCGGTGCCGTCGTATGCCACACGTGCCGAGAAATTCCTCTCGGTAACGTCGTTCATTTTTGAATGTTCAGTTTAACCAGTGCCATCGGGGCGCCGTCGCCCTGACGCTGGTAACCCTTGATGACAGTCACATAACCCCCGTCCCTGTCGCCGATCTTCGGCACCACTTCATTCACGAGGTGCTTGATTATATCCCTGTCGCTGATATACCTGCGGATTTGCCTCAGCGAATGAACATCCCCCGCTTTCGCTTTATGCACCAACTTGTCCGCGAACATTACCAGCGCCCGGGCTTTCGCTTCGGTGGTCATTATCCGCCCGTAGCGGAAAAGCTGCCCGGCCTGTACGCGCAGAAGCGCCATGCGCTGGTCGGTCGGACGTTCAATTTTTTTATTTCCTTTACGATGTCTCATAATAATTCACTCCCCCGTTATTTCCCCCTCTTGCCACTGAACAATGTAAGGCCGAACGGTTCGAGCTTTTCCTTGATCTCCTCGAGGGATTTCTCGCCGAAGTTCCGTATTTTCAAGAGCTCGCTCTCGGGTATCTCTATCAACTCGCCGATGGTGCGTACGCCGATCTTGCGCAGGCAGTTGGCGGGGCGCACGGGCAGCTCCAGCTCGTCGACCAGCTTGGATAGCACATCGTCGACCGCGGTCTGAATCTCGGCCTCGAAGCGGTAATCCTCGGACGACAGCGGGAACTCGCTGAAGATATTGAAATAGGCAACGACTATATTCGCAGCTTCGAATAACGCTTCCTTGGGTGTCATGGCGCCGTTGGTTTTAACATCGAGGAACAGCTTGTCAAGCTCGGTTTCCTGCCCGACGCGTGTATTCTCGACCCGGTAATTCGCCTTGATGACGGGGCTGAACTTGCTGTCGATGAGTATGACGCCCATCGGCGGCTCGGTGACATCGCCCCACTCCTCGTTGAGCTCGGGGGCAATATGTTTCTCTGCCGATTTGTATCCGATCCCGCGTCCCAGCCCAATCTCCACTTTGAGCTTGCTCTTGTCATCGGTAAGATAGGCGATGTGGTAGTCGGGGTCGAGGATCTTGACGCTCGCATTGGTTTTGATATCGGCCGCGGTGACTTCGCCTATCCCCTTTGCTTCGAGATGCAGCACCTCGGTGGGATTCTCGCTGACTATCGCGACCTTCAAGCCCTTGAAATTCATCATGAGCTCGACGCCGTCTTCCTTGATACCGGGTATCGCGGTGTACTCATGCAGCGGCGCCTTGGAGCCCTCGTACTTGACGTAAGTAACGGCGCTCCCGGAAATGGACGATATGAGCACGCGCCTGAGGGCATTGCCGATGGTTGTGCCGTAGCCCTGCGCGAGCGGCGAGAAGACGAAGACCGATTCGCTCAGGTCTTCATCATAGGAAACTTCCTCGACCGTTGGACGCACGAGGTTAAGCCTGTCGATAATCTCCGTGGTTCGGTCGAACGTGATTTCCTCATCGTTTTCCGTCGAAACGGCTTTTATTCGCACCTCTGCCATAAGACCCTCTTGCCCTCCTGGGTAGGATGAGATACCGCGGGCCCGTTATCCGGGTCAGCGGGAATAAAACTCGACGATCAAGTTCAGCTGGAACTTATGATCTAATTCCTGTTTGGCCGGCGCATGCTTGAAAGTACCGCGCATATTCCGGTAATCTACTTCGAGCCAGGGATATGAACAATCATCCGGCTTCTTTTCCATGTACGTCTTGTGAACGGCTTTCTTGACCTTTTGCGGTTTCAACTGCACCACGTCGCCGTCGCTGACAAGCATGCTCGGGATATCGGCGCGCTTGCCGTTCAACGTATAATGGCCATGCCTCACAAGCTGTCGCGCGTGCTCGCGGCTCTCGGCGAGTCCCATGCGGTAGACGACATTGTCCAGCCGGCGTTCGAGGATTTCGACGAAGTTGTCGCCGGTGATGCCGCGCTTCCGCGCGGCACGCTTGTAGAAGTTCCTGAACTGCGTCTCCCCCATGCCATAGGTATGCTTTACCTTCTGCTTCTCGCGAAGCTGCGTGTTGTAGTCGGAGGTCGTTCTTCGTCCGAACTTCATCCCTCCCGGCGGGTTGGGATTACGGCCCTCCTCCATGGCGCACTTGTTCGAGAGACAGCGCTCCCCCTTCAGGAAGAGCTTCTCTCCTTCGCGCCTGCAGAACCGGCATACTGTCTGTTTGTTATTCTTCGGCAATTCTATATCTCCAGAAAACTATTTCAATGTAATGCTTACACTCTCCGGCGCTTGCGCGGGCGGCACCCGTTATGCGGCACCGGGCTGACATCCTTGATCGAACCGACCTCGAGCCCGGAGGCCATGCAGGCCCTTATCGCGCTCTCGCGACCTGAACCGGGGCCCTTGGTGAGAATGTCCACGCGGCGCATGCCCATGTCCTGGCAAGCCCTTACGACGTCGCGGGCGGCCTGCTGAGCGGCGAACGGGGTCGATTTCTTCGAGCCCTTGAAGCCCTTGGTGCCTCCGGACGACCATGCGATGACATTGCCCTCGTTATCGGTGGCGGACACAATGGTGTTGTTGAACGTCGATTTGATGTGCACCTGGCCATGCGGTATCGTGCGCTTGACGCGTTTCTTTGCTTTGCCTTGTGCTTTCTTTCGAGCCATATGCTGACCTCTTTACTGGTATTACTTCTTGCCCGGGGCGGCTTTCTTGCCCGCCACGGTCTTCTTCTTGCCCTTGCGATTGCGCGCGTTGGTGCGCGTACGCTGCCCTCTCACGGGAAGCCCGCGCCGGTGACGCAAACCGCGATAGCATCCGATCTCCATGAGGCGCTTGATATTCTCGGTGACTTCGCGCCTGAGGTCGCCCTCGACCTTGTACTTCTTCTGGATGATATCCCTGACCGCGGCGACCTGCTTGTCGCTCAGGTCATCCATTTTAATATTCTCATCGACGCCGGCTTCCGCCAGTATCGTTGATGCCGTGGTGGGGCCGATGCCGAAGATGTAGGTCAGCGCTATGACCGATCTCTTCTTTCCCGGCAAGTCTATTCCTGCAATACGTGGCATCCAAATCCTCCTGTAATAGCCCGCGCTAACCCTGTCGCTGCTTGTGCTTGGGATTATCGCAGATAACCATGACATGTCCGTGGCGCTTGATTATCTTGCATTTGATACAGATCTTTTTTACGCTCGCTCTGATTTTCATTTTTCACTCTCACCGCGCACCGTTACCGGTAGCGCCAGGTAATCCTCCCCCTTTTCAAATCATAAGGACTCAACTCAACTTTCACCCTGTCCCCGAGACTTATCCGGATGAACGACATCCGTATCTTGCCCGAGATATGCGCCAGGACGGTGTGGCCGGTATCGAGCTCGACGCGGAACATCGCGTTCGGGAGGGCTTCGACTATCTTGCCCTCGACTTCAATGTGTCCTTCTTTCTGCTCTTGCTGTTTGTGTTTTTTTTTCATAAACCGTCCGGCATTTATGGCGCGACGCTATATTCCGCATCGCCCGCGTTCGCGTATCGCCGACATGATGCTCTCCGATACGACATCCGTCTCTCCGCCGCCGTCTATATCGAGGAACCCATCACCTGATTTGTAGTATTCGATCAGCGGCGCTGTCTCCTCGTGATAAACTTTCAAGCGCTCGATGATGGTCCCGGGCATGTCATCGGGACGCTGCACCAGTTTGTTCTGGCACACATCACACGTGTCTTCGTTACCCGGCGGCGCGGTCAGCAAATTGTAGACCCTGCCGTCGACCGGGCACACCCTCCGCGAGCTCAACCTGCGCACCGCCGTTTCCTCGCTTATACCGAGGCTGATGACATAATCCAGCCTGCTTGCGGAATCATCGAGGAACTCGTCGAGCTTAACGGCCTGGTCGAGGGTACGCGGGAAGCCGTCGAGCAGGAATCCGTCCTTGTAATCTGGACGGTTCAGCCGTTTCAGCACAATCCCGATCATCAAGTCGTCGGGCACGAGCTTGCCCTGGACCATGTATCCTTCGGCTTTCGCTCCGAATTCGGTCTTCTCGGCAACCTCGCTTCGCACGACACGACCGCAATCGACGTGGGGCACTCCAAGCTGTTTCGATACTACCTGCGCCTGCGTACCCTTCCCCGCGCCCGGGGCTCCAAGAATTATCAAGTTGCATCTTCGCGACGTCACATCGGCCTCATTCCATCGCGGATTCATACTTCAACATCGTGAGCCGGGCATCCAGTTCACGTACAGTATCAAGGGCGACACCCACCACGATCAGGATGCTCGTGCCGCCGACAAGACTCATCGTCTGCAAACCCGGAAGGAACCTCTGGAAAATGGCGGGCGGGATCACCGCGACCGCGATGAGGAACATCGCGCCAAGGAATGTCGTCCTCTCGAGTATCTTCTCGAGGTAACGCTGGGTCTGCGGGCCCGGCCTTATCCCCTGGATAAATCCGCCGTTCTTCTTGAGATTGTCACTGACATCCTTCGGGTCGAATGTTACCGCTGTATAGAAATATGCGAATACTCCAATCAGGATCGAATAAAGGATATAGTATGCTACCGAGTTGGGGAAGTTATGTATTGCCTGGTATATGCGGGATCCCTGTGGCAGGAACGTGGCTATGGTGGTCGGGAAGAGGAGCACCGATACCGCGAATATGATGGGAATGACCCCGGCCTGGTTCACTTTCAACGGCAGGTAATGCGTGTGCCCCTCGTAATACCGGCGGCCGACCTGCCTGCGCGCGTAATGTATCGGGATGCGCCTTTCGGCGGTGTGGACATAAACCACGAACCATATCATCCCGATGAATATGAAACCGAAGAAAATCGCGTCCCTGAGCGCATTCGGGTCGCCGGCGCGCGATATGAAGTCCTGCACCATGCTGATCGGCAGTCGCGAGACGATGCCCGCGAATATCAGGAGGCTGACGCCGTTCCCGACTCCGTTCTCGCTGATAAGCTCGCCAATCCACAACAGGAGCATCGTGCCCGCAACAAGGGTGATAATGACGATGAAATAATCAGTGAACATCTTCACAGCCGACAGCTGCTGCCCGGCGGCACCGAACAGGCCCTGGTTCCGGAAGAGGATCAGCATACCCATCGCCTGGATAGCCGCGAGGAGAACGGTGAGATAACGGGTCCACGCGGCTATCTTCTTGCGTCCCGACTCGCCTTCTTTCTGAAGTTCTTTCAGGGTCGGGAATACGACCACGAGAAGGTTGAAGATGATGCTCGCGTTGATGTACGGCATGATGCCGAGGGCGAAAATACTGAATCGCTTCAACGCACCGCCGCCGAACATATCGAGCAACTGGAAAATACCCCCGCCGCCCTGGTTCTTCCAGAACTGCATGATGCTCTCGGGATGCGTACCCGGTATGGGCACATTCGCGCCCGCGACGAATACGATAAACATCCCGAGCACAAACAGGAGTCTCTTCCTGATCTCAGGTACGTTCCAGGCATGTGCGTAGATCTGGATCAAGCCTGCACCTCGACGTTGCCGCCCGCGGCGGCTATCAACTCGACCGCCTTTGCGCTCGCGGCATGCACATGGACATTGAATTTGCGGGTCACTTCACCCCACGCGAGAAGCTTGACCTTCATGTCGGGCTTCCGGATGAGATTGTGCGCGTAGAGCACATCGGCGTTGATTTCATCTATCCCTTCGGGCAGCTTTTCGAGCTGACCGATGTTCACCACCGTATAAACAATCCTGGGCCTGTGCTTGAAACCCTTCAACGCCGGCAAGCGCCTGAAGATGGGCATCTGGCCGCCCTCGAACTGCGGGCCCTTGACGCCGCCCGAACGGGAGTGCTGGCCCTTCTGGCCTCTGCCGCCGCGTTTGCCCTTGCCGCTGCCGATACCGCGGCATATGCGTTTCCGCCTGCTTATGTTTCCGCCTATTTTCGGTAATTCGTTCAGATCCATATCTTTATCCTGCAATATCGGTTCAATAATTCACGCTGGCCTAATCCGACTGCTTCGGGACATCCTTGTGCACCGCATCACCTTTCCGGAGCGACCTTACGATGTCGAGCGGCTTCATTTTCTTCAAGCCCTCGAATGTTGCATGCGCCACGTTTATCGGGTTGTTGCTTCCGAGGCTCTTCGTGAGAACATCCTGCACCCCGGCTATCTCGAGTATATTACGCACCGCGCCCCCCGCGATGATGCCCGTACCGGGACTCGCCGGTTTCATAAAGACCTTCGCCGCGCCGTATTTGCTGGTCATGGAATGCGGCAGGGTCCTCTCGTACAGGGGGATATCGACGATATTCTTCTTTGCCTTGTCCACGCCTTTCTTGATCGCGGTGACCACATCGCCAGCCTTGCCATAGCCGAGACCCACGCGCCCCTTGCCGTCGCCGACGGTAACGAGCGCCGTGAAGCTGAAATTGCGTCCGCCCTTCACGACCTTGGCCACGCGGTTGATGTGGATAACCTTCTCCCTGAGCTCGACGTGCTCGTAGACCTCGATGATTTCCTCTTCATAGTACCCGCCGCCGGGACCTTCGGAATTTTCACCGGGTTCTTGGTTGGCAGGAGTTTCTTTTAGATTTTCCATTCTGCTCCTCTAAAATGCCAGACCCTTTTCACGGGCTCTGTCGGCGAACGCCTTGATTCGCCCCTTGTATCCAAATCCGCCATGATCGAACACGACCGTCCCAATACCCTTGTCCTTCGCCCTGTCGCATAACAGGTCGGCAACATCCTTGCACCAGTCGGCGGTCGGGTGGTTGCCGGGATGCTTTCCCCTCAGGTCCTTGTCGAGCGTGCTCGCGTAGACGAGAGTTGAGCCCGATTCGTCGTCGATAATCTGGGCGTAGAAATGCTTCAGGCTCTTATAGACGGCCAGCCGCGGACGTTCAACGCTTCCGTTGACCTTGTACCGCAAACGGCGGTGTCTCTTGAGCCTCAATTGTCTTTTCTTTTCAGGTTTCATTGCTTAATCCGTATTATCAGACGGTCTTCTTACCCTGTTTCTGCCTGACATGCTCGCCCTTGTAGCGAATTCCCTTTCCCTTGTACGGTTCCGGTTCGCGCTTCCTTCTAATATTCGCCGCGAACTGCCCGACTGCCTGCTTGTCTATCCCCCAGACGTCGATCCACACCTGCTTATCGCCGCGCCTCTCCTCGACCTTCACTTCCATCCCGCCGGGGACATCGAAAATCACCGGGTGCGAGTAACCCAGCTGGAGTTCGAGTTTGTTGCCTTTCAGCTCGGCGCGGTAGCCCTGCCCGTGTATCTCGAGCCGCTTGAGGAAACCCACCGTGACGCCGGTGACCATATTCGCGACAAGCGTGCGGTAGAGCCCGTGGTATTTGCGGTTCTCCTTCGAGTTGTCGATATTGACAACGTTAAGGTGCCGCCCGTCGAGCTCGAACTTCACGTTGGGGCGGTACTCGATGCTCAGGCTTCCCTTGGGGCCTTTGACATCGACCGTGCCGTCGTCAATCTTGATGTCGACCCCGGTTGGTATTTCTATTGGTCTTTTTCCTATTCGCGACAAACGCCATCACTCCCTGTCATGCCGGTGACTACCACACGTTGAGCACAATCTCGCCGCCGACTCTTTTCTTCCTGGCCTTGGCGGTCGTCATCAAGCCATGGCTTGTTGACACGATACTCAGGCCGAGGCCGTCGTGCACATAAGGCAGGTCGCTGAATCCTGAATAGCGCCTGCGCCCGGGACGCGAGACGCGCTCCAGTCCCTGGATTACAGGCTGCTTCTCATCGGTGTATTTAAGATAGACCCGCAGCACTTTCTTGTTGCTCTGCAAGCGGATATCGAAGCCGGCGATGAAGCCTTCCTGGCGAAGCACCTTGACGATGTCCCGCTTGTAATTCGAGTATGGGACATCGACGGTCTTCTTCAACACCACCTGGGCATTGCGAATCCGTGTGAGCATATCCGCGATGGGATCGGTCATTACCATAGTTATCTTATCCTCCCCATCACCAACTGGCCTTCCGCACTCCGGGAATTACTCCCTCGTGAGCCAGGGTTCTGAAACAGATACGGCACATCTCGAACCGGCGCAGGTAGGCCCGCGGCCTGCCGCAAATGCGACAGCGGTTGTACCCGCGCGCCGAAAATTTCGGATCGCGTTTCTGTTTGACTATAAGGCATTTCTTGGCCATATCCTGTCGCCTGTCCTCCTTATGAGCGTAACGGACAGCCCAGTCCCTTCAAAAGGTGGGCCGCCTCGACATCGTTTCGCGCAGAAGTTACTATTGTTATATCCATGCCCCGTACCCTCGAAACCTTGTCATAATCTATCTCCGGGAACACCAGTTGTTCCTTGAGACCCATAGTGAAATTACCCCGCCCATCGAACGAGTTGGGGTTAAGCCCTTGGAAATCGCGGACCCTCGGCAGCGCGAGGTTGAACAACTTGTCGAGGAAATGGTACATCCGCCTGCCGCGAAGGGTGAGCATCAGGCCGAGCGGCATGCCGGCCCGGAGCTTGTATTGAGCGGCCGATTTCCGTGCCCGCGTAATGACGGGCTGCTGTCCGGCGATCGTCCGAACGTCTACAATCGATGCCTCGATCTGCTTGATATCCCTCGCTCCCTCGCCGATGCCGATATTGATCGTGACGTGCTCGATCCTCGGCACCCTGTTGGCATTCGTCCAACCGAATTCCTTCATCATCTGTGGGACAACCTTGTCCCGGTAAAGAAGCAGCATTCTCGGTGGCACGAGAGGCACATAGGGCTCCGGCGGAGCATCCTCTTTCTTGTCCTTCTTCTTATCCGACTTTTTATCGGACTTCTTCGGGCCGGCATCGCCTGCCGCTTCCTTGCCCTTTTTCTTCTTCGAAGCCTTGCCGGTATCGTCCGATGGTTCGACATCGGCTTTCGCCTCTACCGGTTCCCCGGCCGCGGCGTCGGCTTCAACGGGCATCGTTTCTTCGGTTTTATCTTTCTTCTCTTTAGCCATCTCGGCTACACCTTGTACTCCGGACCTTTACTTATTTCGGTTTCTCGATATATTTCTCGCATTCCGGGCATGCGCGCACTCTCTTCTTCGAGCCGGAGACGATTTTCCTCGCCGGCCTTACCGCTTTGCTGCAATGCGGGCACACAAGGCGGAGGTTGGAATAATGGATGGGCATCGGGATATCGATGACCTCGCCGCTCGCGCCCTGGCGCCGCGGCTTCTGATGCTTCTTGGCGAGGTTGATGCCTTCCACCGTCACGCGTTCGCTGCGCGGGTTCACCGAAAGCACTTTGCCGGTCTTCCCCTTGTCCTTGCCGGCAAGTATGGAGACCTCGTCATTTTTCATTATGTTCAATTTCTTCAATGCCATGCCGATTCCTCACAGTACTTCGGGTGCGAGCGATACTATCTTCATGAATTTCGCGTCGCGAAGCTCGCGTCCCACCGGGCCGAACACGCGAGTGCCGATCGGGTTCTTGTCTGGACCTATTATCACAGCGGCGTTGTCGTCGAATTTTATCCTGCTTCCGTCCGGGCGGCTCAGCTCTTTTCTCGTCCTGACCACAACCGCTTTCACGACCGTGCCTTTCTTTATCGTTCCCTGCGGAACGGCCTTCTTTACGGTCGCCACGATAATATCGCCGATACGCGCATACCGGCGGGTGCTTCCGCCAAGGACACGGATGCAAAGTATTTCCTTTGCTCCTGAATTATCCGCGACCTTGAGTCTTGTTTCCTGCTGTATCATCCACGCATCCTCGCTGATTCCGGTATTAAAAAAACCTACTTCGCCCTCTCGACGATCTTGTCAAGCGTGAACCGTTTCCGCTTGGAAAGGGGGCGCACCTCGCGGGCCGTGACGAGGTCGCCGATATTGAGAACATTCTTCTCATCGTGAATGATGTACTTCTTCGACCTCTTGATGATCTTCTCGTATTTCGGGTGGCGTTTGCGCGATTCCACGATGATAACCGCGGATTTATCCATGCTGGTGGAAACCACCCGGCCTCTCAGTATTTTACTTATCTTCTGTTTTTCAACGGCTTCAGCCATATCTCATCCCTCATCTACATACTTATGCCGCGCTCTTCGGCTATGGTCAACACTCTCGCGATATCCCGCTTTACCTGTTTGAACCGCGCCGGGTTCGAGCACTGCCCTATGGCGAGCTGGTAGCGCAGGTTGAAATGCTCATCCTTGAGCTCAGTGTATTTCGCTTTCAACTCGACCGACTCCAGGCTGCGCAGTTCCTTTCCTTTAAGCTCTTTCATTTACGCCCCCTCCTTGGTTACGAACCGGCATTTTACCGGGAGTTTGTTGGCGGCAAGGCGCATGGCTTCCTTCGCCAGGCTGATATCGGCGGCGCTCATCTCGAACATCACGGTCCCGGGCTTCACCAGCGCGACCCAGTGATCCGGCCCGCCCTTGCCCTTGCCCATGCGGGTCTCCGCGGGCTTCTTGGTGATAGACAGATGCGGGAATATCCTTATCCATATCCTGGCGCCGCGCTTCACTTTTCGGGTCATCGCGATACGGGCGGCCTCGATCTGCCGCGCGGTTATTCTCGAATGCGCCATCGATTGGAGTCCGTAACTTCCAAATGCTATCGTGTTGCCCTTGTGAGCCTTTCCGCGAAGCATGGGGCGGTGCATTTTTCGATGTTTTACTCTTTTCGGCTGTAACATCTTGCCTGTGCTCCTGTCAGAAATCTACCGCTTCCGTCTCCTGCCAAGCGGGATATCCCCGCGGTAAATCCATACTTTTACACCAACGTTTCCATATGTCGTCATCGCCGTATCCGCCGCGTAATCTATATCCGCGCCGAGTGTGTGAAGCGGCACGCGTCCCTCGAGGTGGGTCTCGGTACGGCCCATCTCGGCGCCATCGAGCCTTCCCTTGATGCGTATCTTCACGCCGAGCGCCTTGTTCTTCATCACGCGGTTGGCCATCTGCTTGACGACTCGCCTGAAACGCTTGCGCTCCTCTATCTGGCGCGCGATAGCCGCTGCGGTAAGCGTCGCGGACAGGTCGGGCTTGTCAACGTTCTGGATGTTGATGAGCACTTTCGCGCGTACCAGTTTTTCGAGTTCGTGACGCACTTCCTCGATCTTGCTTCCGCCCTGGCCGATGATGATACCCGGGCGGCTGGTGTGTACGATAACCTTGACCCTGCCGGGATCGCGCTCGGTCACAATACGGTCAACTCCGCCGTTGGGGAACTTCTTGTTCAATTCCCGCCGGATTAGAAGGTCTTCGTGCAACGCGTCGGCGTATGCCTTCTTCTCAAAGAACCAGTTGGCTCTCCAAGGTTTCGATATTCCCAGTCTGAATCCGAGCGGATGTATCTTCTGACCCATTAATCCTCCCCTCTCGGTGCGAGCTTCACTGTGATATGCGACAATTTCTTTTTAATCGGCGTAGCGCGGCCACGTGCGCGGGGACGCCAGCGGCGCATTACGGGGCCCTCGTCTATGAAAATCTCTTTCACGAACATGTTCGCGGCGTCGAAATCGTTGTTGTTCTCGGCGTTGGCGATCGCCGACTGAACGACCTTCAGCACTCTCGCGCTGCTTGCCCCATGGGACATCAGGAGGATGTCGACGGCTTCGAGGGCGGATTTGCCGCGGATGAGGTTCGCGTAGCGCCTTAATTTGAACTGCGATCCTCTTATAAACTTCGCCTGTGCTTTAACTTCGTCCATTGTTTATCATTTAACCTTAGTGGTCTTTGCCCCACGCTTGTCGCCCGCGGTTCTATGCCCGCGGAATGTCCTTGTGGGGGCGAATTCTCCGAGCTTGTGTCCGACCATTGCTTCCGTGATGTAAATCGGCAGGTGCTTGCGTCCGTCGTGCACCGCTATCGTATGTCCGACCATTTCCTCGACGATCGTGCTCGCGCGGCACCAAGCCTTGATGACCTGCTTGTTGCCGGAATCATTCATCCCGGTGATCTTCTTGAAAAGTTTCTGGTCTACATACGGTCCTTTTTTCGTTGAACGCGACATATTCTCTCAAGTCCTCCTGCCGGAAAGGGGACGCTTGGCAGTGTTCTACTTCTGCTTGCGCCTCTTCAAAATATATTTACTGCTGTGCTTCTTCTTCGAACGCGTGCGATAACCCTTCGCCTGGACTCCCCATGGCGATACCGGCGGACGTCCCGAATTCGATTTGCCTTCGCCGCCGCCGTGCGGATGGTCCACCGGGTTCTGCACGGTGCCGCGCTGATGGGGCCGCCTTCCAAGCCAGCGGCTGCGTCCCGCCTTGCCCAGGTCGATATTCTCATGCTCGGTATTGCCGACTTTCCCAACCGTCGCGCTGCATTCCACGTGCACCATCCGGATCTCGCCCGATGGGAGACGAAGCTGCGCGTAGTTCCCTTCCTTGGCGAGAACCTGCGCGAATCCGCCCGCCGAGCGCGCAAGCTGGCCGCCGCGTCCCGCTTTCAACTCGATATTGTGAACTTCGGTACCGAGCGGGATCGCGCGAAGCGGAAGGAAATTGCCGATGCGCACGATGGCGTCTTCGCCCGATTCGACGATATGCCCGACCTTGAGGCCGAGGGGAGCAAGGATGTAACGGCGCTCGCCGTCGATATAGCAGATAAGGGCGATGTTCGCCGAGCGGTTGGGGTCATACTCGATGCTCTCGACTTTGCCCTCGATGCCCGCCTTGTCCCGCTTGAAATCGATGATCCTGAGCTTCCTCTTGGCCCCGCCGCCACGGAAACGAGCCGTCGTACGGCCAAGATTGTTGCGTCCGGCCTTCGACGGGTTGGCGACGGTAAGCGCCTTGTGAGGCTTGCTGCCCTTCGCAATGATGGGGTTATCGAGGAAGGTCATGAACCTTCGCGATGGTGTATATGGTTTTTGTCTCTTTATCGGCATCGTTTCTTCCAGTTTGCCGCGCCGTGGATTACGCCCGGCGCATCACTACTGCGTTATGTGCCCATATCAGTGAAAAGGTCCGGTATGGTCTGACCCTCCTTGAGGGTGACATAGGCTTTCTTCCAGTCGGGGCGATACCCCTTGCGGAAGTGATACCGTCCTTTGAGCTTCCCTTTGACACTGGTGGTGTTCACGCTGACGACACGCACCTTGAAATATTTTTCGACTGCCTTCTTGACCTCGGTCTTTGTAGACCGGGGGTCAACCTTGAAGACATATATCCCGTCCGAGGAACCGATATGGCTCTTCTCGCTGAGGATAGGTGTGACAATTACATCGCTAAGGTCCATCAGTCGAGCCACCTCTCGCGTATCTTCTCGAATTCGTCCTGCACAAGGAGGATCTTGTCGGATGCCAGCAGGTCGAAGGCATTGACCCTCGATGCGTTGTATGTCGTCAGCTTCGGTATATTGGCGAACGTTTTGACTATCGCTCTCTCGTCATAGTCATGAACGAAAAGCACTTTACCATCGAGGCCGATGTCGTTGAACAGCTTCACGCCGCGCTTCGTGGAAGGTTCTTTGTATGAAAGCCCCTGCAGGATGCTTACCTTGTCGCCCGTGATGGCGAGATAGAGGGCCTTCTGCATCGCGAGGCGGCGCTCTTTCTTGTTCATCGACTTGGTGAAATTCCGCTCGGGGGTCGGCCCGAACGCCCTGCCGCCGCCGGTAAAGATGGGCGAACGCCGCGAGCCGTGGCGAGCGCGGCCGACGCCTTTCTGACGCCATGGCTTCGCCCCGCCGCCCGAAACTTCGGCTCTCGTCTTGACGTGGGCGTACGGCTTCCGCGTATTGGCCGCTTGTCGCAAAAGGCTCCGGGCCAGTACTTCATCGCCCCGCCGGGCAAGGGTTTCATCGAGCTCTATCTCGATTTCCTCGACAACCTTGCCGTCGTCGTTATATACCTTGACACTTGCCATTAATTTCCACCTTGCTTCGCAGGCGGCATAATATGCAACATGCCGCCGTTCGCGCCGGGAACGGATCCCTTGACGACCAGAACGCCGTTCTCGGAATCAAGCTCGACCACCTCGATATTCCGCACCGCCGAGCGCGTGTTTCCGTAGCGACCGGGTTTCCCCATGCCCTTGAACACCCTCGCCGCGTCTGTCGCGCCGCCCGACTGGGCCTTGCGATGCACCTTGGATGCGCCGTGGCTGGCGTCGCTGCCGTGGTAACCATACCGCTTCATAACACCCGTAAAACCGCGCCCCTTGGATACACCGGTCACCTTTACCCGCATGCCCTTGCCGACGATGTCCCACGGTAAAACATCCCCCACCTGGTGTTCGGCGGGACCGTCGAGCTTGAATTCCATCAACCGCTTGCAGGGCAGGCCTTCGATCCCCTTCTGATGGCCGAGTTCGGGTTTCGTAAGCCTGTGCCCCTTGACGCGATCCCAACCGACCTGCAGTGCCCAGTAACCATCGGTCTCCGGGGTCTTGACCTGCGTGACGACGAGCGGATAAAGCTCGATCAACGTTATTGTCGTCGCACTGCCGTCCTCGTTGGGAAGACTTGTCATTCGTATTTTCTTTCCTATAAGCTCCAGAGTCATTTCTTCCTCACTCGCCCGGCCAATCAGATCTTGATTTCCGCGTCAACCCCGCTGGGAAGTTCCAACTGCGTCAGGGCGTCAACGGTCTCCTGTGTCGGCTTCAAAATATCTATCAGGCGCTTATGCACGCGCATCTCGAAGTGCTCACGCGATTTCTTGTCAACGTGGGGGCTTCGCAGTACGCATACCCGGTGTATCTTCACCGGCAGCGGGATCGGACCCACGACCTCAGCCTTGCTCCGCTTCGCCGTCTCGACGATCTTCGCGGCCGAAAGGTCGATCAGGCTCGGATCATAAGCCTTCAGCCGGATTCTTATCCTGTATTTGCCCTTGACCACGCCGTGTCCTCCTGCGGATCACTTGGTTTCCTTATGCACCGTGTGCTTCTTGTCCCACTTGCAATACTTCTTGAGCTCAAGCTTCGCGGTAGTATTGCGCTTGTTCTTGACAGAGGTGTAGTTACGCCTTTTGCACTCTGTACAGGCCAAGTGGATTATCTCGCGCATTCTTCTACACCGTCCTTTTTAATTATTTCACTCAACGTAACCCGTGATTCGGATTTCGCGGGTTGCGATTCTACGCAAAAATCTGTGTGATAACACCGGCGCCGACGGTGCGTCCGCCCTCGCGT
>CAZSPL010000017.1:0-13191 GCA_964608735.1 uncultured Planctomycetota bacterium
TCGGCTGAAGCTGCCGAAAAAATAGAGGGGGGGATATTTGCGCTTCCCGTCGAGACGAGGGCTCGTCGGGAGAGAGCTTTGAAATACCGGAGCCTTATACGGCATCCGCTGGTGGCTCACATCCCGGATGATGAGGGCCAGGCGGTGTTCAGGCATACGATGTTTGCCGGTTCGCCGGGAGAGGGGAGCGGGCTTGCCGGGGAGATAGTCGACGCGTTGCGCGTGGGGGGGATTCATGCATCGCAACATTATTTCCCCACGCACATGCTGATGCCGGGGTTTGGATTGCCGGGGGGATATGAATGCGAGGAACCGGCATCGAGGGCGGTAAACCTCTGGGTGGACAGCGGCGCCGATGACGAATATATGGGACGCACGGCGCGGATCATAGAAGAAGCAATTTCAACGTCGCAGGGAAAGACCAGATAGATTTCACGCCAAGGAGGGCGCAATGGTTCACAAGGTCGATGTTCTGGAATGTACGCTGAGGGATGGCAGCTATGCCATCGATTACACATTCACCGCCGAACACACCCGTAAAATATGCAAGGCGCTTCAGGACTGCGGATTTAAGCAAATCGAAATCGGACACGGGACGGGAATCGGGAGCACGGAGAACGGCCCGGAGCCGGCGGTCGAATCGGACGAGGCGTATCTCGCAGCGGCTGCCGAGGTGATTGACCCGTCGCGCTCGGAGTTCGGGATGTTTTTCCTCCCGGAGTACGGGCGGATGCATCACCTCGACATGGCGCGGGATTACGGCATGGGGTTCATCCGGGTGGGCACCGATGTGACGCATACGGAGAATGGGGAGGAGTCGATAAAGTATGCGAAGAAGAAGGGATACTTCGTAAGCTACAACCTGATGAAATCATACGGGGTACCGCCGAAGGAATATGCCGACATAGCGGCGAAGGTTGCATCGTGGGGATGCGATATCGTCGTGGTGGTGGACTCCGCGGGATGTATGCTCCCGTCGGAAGTGAAGGCGTATGTGGAGGCGGCGAAGGAACGGGTCGACTGCATGGTGGGATTCCACGGACACAACAACCTGCAGCTCGCCGTTGCGAATGTGCTGGCGGCTGTAGAGGGCGGCGTGGATGGCGTGGATACATCGTTGCGAGGGATGGGCCGTTCCGCGGGTAACGCGCAGACGGAGATAGTGGTTCCGCTGCTGAAGCGCATGGGAGTGCTGAAATATGATATAGACGAATTTTTGGCCATCGACGCGGGGACCGAGTTCATCGAGCCGCTGATGCCGCCGCAGAGGGGGACGGACCCTACTGCGCTGGTGCTGGGACTCGGGAAGTTTCATTCATCGTTTTTGCCGCTCATCAGGAAGCAGGCGCAGGAATTCGGGCTCGACTCGAAGCGTCTCGCGCTCGCGGTGGGTGAAGCCGACTGCGTGGACGTCACCGAGGATTTAATTGTAAGCGTAGCTCTAAAGATGAAGGGGATTCCCGCGAAGGTCGCCGGTGCGGGATAAGAAATAATTGAAATGTTCTCCGGCGGATATTTTCGAGCCGGATTATTGCATGCCGCATCGTTCGCGATGCGGCTATTTTTTTTCGGGCAGGGGCTCTTCCACGACCGGTATGCGTTCATCCAGCAGCGACTCGACCTGTGCGATGACGCGCTCGGCTTCGAGGGGCTTGACGATATAATGATGAATGCCGAGTTTCGCGGCATTCATGACTGTCTCCCTGTCGTGTAGCGCCGTGCAGAGCATAATGGGTATGTCTTTCAGCTCCGGGTCTTCCGAAATACGCTTCGCCAATTCGAGGCCGTCCATCGAGGGCATCATGATATCGGAGATGATCAGGTCCGGGCGCAGTCCGTCGGCGAGCTTTTTCAAAGCATCGGGTCCTCCCGGCGACGCGGTGACCTCGTAGCCCCTCGAAGAGAGTAATTTTTCGAGGATGAATCGAGATGTCCTGTCATCCTCAACTATCAGTATCTTCACCATGTTCTATTCCCCTCCTGTTCCCGCGACGACTTCGACCAGCTTGTTCAACTCATTTTCGAGCCGGTCGATTTTACCGCGCATATCGGTGAAATCATCGGCGAACGCCATATGCTCGATTTCTTCCGCGGCTTTTCTTATTCCTTCGGCAATGATATTGGATGCCGCGCCCTTCAGTGAATGCGCCGCCCTTCTGGCTTGTTTGCCGTCATGGGTATCGATGGCGTCGCGGATTTTGCGTATGTCATTCGGCGCGTCGTTGATGAAAATCTCGAGAACCTCATTGAGGATTTCACGGCTTCCGCCGACCTGCTTCAGCGCGGCGGCGATATCGATGACACTGGTATCGCGCGGGGACTTCATCGCGGACGTCATGTCCGGGTGTATTTTATCTTCGGCTATGCCCAATCCCCACAGCCTGATTTTATTCCTCAGCACGCCGAGTTCAATTGGTTTCGCAATATAATCGCTCATCCCGGCGGCGAGGCATCTTTCCCTGTCGCCGGTCATGGCATGGGCGGTCATGGCGATAATCGGCATGGCCTGCCACTTCGGGTTACGGCGTATGATGGTGGTTGCCTCGAGGCCGTCCAGTTCAGGCATCTGAACATCCATGAAGACAATGTCATAGTCTTCTTTTTCAAGCATGGCGATTGTTTCTTTGCCGTTGGCTGCGATGTCGCAGTGATAGCCGATGCTTCCCAACATGGCCTGCGCGACCTTCTGGTTCACATCGTTATCCTCGGCGAGGAGTATTTTCAGATTGCCATCGCCTGATTCCACGGCACTCCGCTCTGGTTCAACATCACGATGGTTAAATCCGTTCGTAATGTCCAAATGAAGCGCTTCAGCGATAACATCGAAAAGCTTCGACTGCTTGATGGGTTTATGCATCCAGTGGTCGCATCCGAGTTCCTTGAGAGCCTGTACGCCGGTCTCGTTGCCCATCGATGTCAGCGCGATCACGGGTGTATGTGAGATGGATTCATCCGATGAAATCCTTCGCAGTACTTCGAACCCGTCCATTTCCGGCATCTGAATATCGAGGAGGACGAGTCCGAAGGGATTACCGCCTGGCACGGCTTTGCGGAGCATATCGAGTGCTTTCGCGCCGCTATCGGCCTGCATCACCTGGAAGCCGAAAGCCGTCAGCATCTCATTAACCACGAGGCGGTTTGTCGGGTGGTCATCCACGACGAGTACCTTCAGGTTTCCGATCTCACTATTGACGCTCCGTCCGACATTGGTTGAGGCGGACCTGCCCAGTTCCACCGTAAAGTAAAACTCGCTTCCGATGCCGGGTGCGCTTTCGACCCATGCCCTTCCGCCCATCAACTCGACGATTTTCTTCGTGATGGCGAGGCCGAGCCCGCTTCCGCCGAACCTGCGTGTCGTAGAGCCGTCGGCCTGCACGAATTCCTCGAAGATCTCGGATAGTTTATCGGGCGGGATGCCTATCCCGGTGTCCTTGATCATCACATGGAGAGTCATGTCGGAGTCCCGCATCTCTTCAAGGGAAACCTCGATCTTGATTTCGCCCTTTTCGGTGAATTTGATCGCGTTTGCCACGAGGTTGGTCATTATCTGTTCGAGTCGCATGGAATCGCCGACGGCCCTGAGCGGGACATCGGGCTTGATATGGCAGACAAATTCAAGCCCCTTATTGTGTATCCTCTGGGCAAATAATGAGGCGAAGTCCTCAATGGTTTCGCGGAGATTGAAGTCGGCATGTTCGAGCATGAGCTTCCCGGCTTCGATCTTGGAGAAATCGAGGATGTCGTTAATCAGTGCGAGGAGAACATTCGCGGAGGAGTGTACGATGCCAAGGTAATCCGCCTGTTCTTTGTCAAGGCTGGTTTCTCTCAGCAACTCGGTCATCCCGATGATACCGTTCATGGGCGTGCGAATCTCATGGCTCATGTTTGCGAGGAATTCGCTCTTCGCTTTGGTGGCGGCATTGGCCTCGATGAGCGCCTCTCCGAGCTCGGTGTTCGTATCGTTGAGCCGGATGTTCGCGAGTTCCACCAGTTCTTTCTGTGATTTGAGCTCCTCTTCAGCTTTTTTTCGTTCGGTAATCTCCCTGGTGACGGCGATGAGATATTTTCGCGATTCGATTTCAACTATCTTGACGCTTGCCTCAACAGGATATATCGAGCCGTCCTTGCGCTTGTGGGCACTCTCGATTATCATCGAACCGGCCTCGGCAATGCCCTGCATGCGCTGTTGCCATTCAGTTTCAGGAATGGCCGCATCGATGTCGGTAACCTTCATACTCAGAAGCGTGTCGCGGTCGTAGCCCAGATTCCTGCAGGCTTCCCTGTTAACCATAAGGAATTTGCCGGTATCCGGGTCGATGATTTCCATGGCATCGTCGGACTGGTCCATCAAGCTATTGAATATGCGGAGTTCCCTCTCGGCTTCCTTTTGATATGTGATGTCGTCATAGCATCCAAGTATGCCGATCACATCGCCTGCGCGATTCTTCAGCGGCACCTTGCTTGTGGAGAGCCAGATAGTATCGCCGTTCGGCGTGGTCTGCGGCTCTTCATAGCCGATTTTCGCCGCGCCGGAGTCTATCACGTTCTTGTCATCGACCCGGTACATTTCCGCCTGGTCCTTCCAGTTAAGATCGTAGTCAGTTTTTCCGATCAACTCACTTGCCGATGAAATGCCGGCATCATTCGCAAAAAGCTTGTTTGCGCCGAGATAGCGTAACTCGCGGTCCTTCCAGAAAACGCGAACCGGTATTGAATCGAGCACGAGCTCGAGCAGTCTTCTGGATTCATTCATATCATTCACGGCCTTCAGCCGTGTGATGGCAGTACCGATAAGCGCCGCGATCGTCTCCAGATAGCCCCGCGCGGAATTCGGGATTGTGGAGGCAGTGTGAGATGCAAGGGCGAGACATCCGATGGCGTGCTCTTCATCGAACAGGGGCATCAGGGCAAATGCTTTCATGCCCTCACTTCGCCGGAGCTCTTCCGGCAGATCTATGTGGTCACCCTCATTTCCATAAATTGGTTTACCGCCGCGAGTAGCGGATGCCGGGTCGGAATCGGGGCCGGAAGAGGCCGCGGATTCGGCGAGTTCCCTTGAAACGCCCTTGTAGTTTACGAGTTCGATGGAACCATCGTTTTCATTAATGAATAAAATCCCCCCGCCGTCCAGGCCGGCGATTCGCGATGTCGTATCGAGGATAAGATCGAGCACATCATCGAGGTCCTTCGCCGCATTCAATGACAGCGCGAGGTCTCTCTGGAGGTGGGCGAGTTCCTCGGATTGTTTTCTTTCGGTAATGTCGTTGCAGATAGCAATCAACGCGGAAGGCCGTCCCATTTTATCCTTAATAAGCGTGACAGCCATTCTCGTGAGGAAAACGGTGCCGTCTTTGCGCACATGTCCTACTTCGCCCTCCCCTGTGCCGTCCCTTATGACCCCCTCATTGAACGGCAGGACTTCATTCTTTAGTTGTTCTTCGGTATGGAAAATACTCAGGGGTTTCTGCAGGACTTCATCCTGGGTAAACCCATGCATCCTGATCCAGGCAGGATTGGTATATTGGAGAATGCCGTCAACATCGGCAACGGCGATGCCGTCATTCGCTTCTTCGACGATGATTTCCATCAATCGCAATTTGGCCTCAGTGCTCCGTCGCTCGGTAATATCCTCGCCCGAGCTCAGCGAGCCGATGATTCGTCCCTCGCTGTCTCGAACGGTCGAATTATGCCATCGTATGATGCGTTCTTCGCCGGTCGCGGTGACGATCGAGCCCTCGACAACATCGACATCTTCCATATTCCCGGCGGTTACAGTTTTGTGAATATCACGGATTTCCAGCCGATCTTCATCTCTCAGAAAATCTTCGAACCAGTTTCTTCCGATGAGATTCTCTTTCGGAAGGCCGAGTATCTCGCAACCCCTGCGGTTAATGAGCAGGATGGTCCCTTCGATATCGAGGGCGAGTATTATCGTGCCTGCAATATCGAGGTAATTTTCAGCCCTGTCCTTCTCACGGGACAACTGCTCCTCGGCGAGCTTCTGTCTCCTCATGTCGACAAATGTTTCGAGGAGGGCATCGCGTCCGTCTATTTTGATTTTTACAACGCTTTTCAATATGGGTATTTGAGAGCCGTCGGATGTCAGCAGTACGCGCTCCGAGCGATCCATAGTGTTGCCCAGGTCAAGCACGGGGCACTTGTTGATCTCAGCGGAGCATACAAACCTGGTGCATTTTTCTCCGACGAGTTCTTCCCGCGAACGGCCCACCATCTCTTCGGCCTTGTTATTTATGCTTGTGATCCTTCTTGTCTCGGAGTCGACCAACATGATCCCGACAGGTGCCGATTCGAAAATCGACTGGAGCGCATCGGTGCGCTCCCTTACCTTCAACTCGAGGTTCTCATGTGAATCCTTCAATTTTTCAGCCATCGAGTTGAACGATTCGGTAAGCTTGCCTATTTCGTCATCACCGGAATATTCGCCTCGAACCGACAGGTCGCCCATTCCCATTTTCCGGGTGATTTCAGAGAGACTTTCAAGCGGACGGATAAACCTGCGAACGATTAAAAATGCGAAGCCTGAAAAGACGATAATTACGAGGAGAGCAAGTCCGGCGGAGCCCGCGGCCTTAGCTCTTGCCGCATTCACAACGAGGGCGGTGGGTATCCCAATGCGGAATTCCCCCCACTCCCGCTCGCGAACCATTATTGGCGCGGAATACTCGAAATATTCATTTCCCTTCAGATCCTGATGCACATGATCCCAACCCCCGTCAGAAAGGCTTCCATTTTTCCTGGTTTCATTTTCGCAGGGCTGGAACATCGTCTTGTTCAAGGACTGATCTGTATGCGACGCGATGTAGCCGTCTTTTGTGATGATGAGTGCATAATATATGGGTCCGGCGTCGAGGAAGCTTTCAAGGATGATGCTCGTATTCTCATCGAAATAGTAATCGTATCCGGAATGGTATTGCCCTTCCGCGCCGCTGATCGGCGTGTAATTATCATCGAACAGCACATCGAGGGTGAAAGTGCCGGTGTCGATGTTTTTTTCGAGCACGTATTCGGTCATTCGCGCGCCGAGGAGCGCGTTCTGGCCTCCGAGCTCGTTGAAATCATCCAGCTTGTCGCGAACGATGAAATATGCAACTCCTCCCACGATAAGGGCGGAAATCACGAGCAAGGTTATCGCCAGGGTGATTATTATTTTGCGTGCCATTTTTATTCCTTGGATAGAGGGCGGGCGCCGTATTGGACATCGCCGACAAGGTTGATATCGAGCCGATCAGCGTTAATGTCCCCTTTTGGGATTCACCATCCTTATAATAGTATCGATGTAATTCAAGGGGAGCGATTTATCAGATCTGATGTGGCTTAAAGGAAACAAAACGAACCCGCGGCATTGCCGCGGGTCGTTTCATTAGAAGCTGTGCGCGATGATGACAGTTTTATTTTTCGCGTGAACCCCTCTGCCCCTGCCTGATGCATGCGCCCTGGCCGTGTCCCCCCCGGCCATGCCTTCCCCCGCCTTTCTCCTCCGCAACCCTGTGGATATTGGTGCTTTGACATCCGGGACATGCATCGGGACGGGGTATTCCGTGGGCAACTGAAAACCGATGCTTGCAGTCATAGCATTCGAATGTCCGCTCATTTGTCATTACGAAAACACCACCTTCGATATTCAAACCTTTGCCGTTCACAACGGAATCGGCAATTTTTCGTCTCGCCGACTCGATAACGCGTCCGAACGTCGCTCGGGAGATGCCCATCTGTTCGGCGGCTTCTTCGTGCGACAAGCCCTCGAGGTCAGCGAGCCGGAGAGCTTCGAATTCATCCATCTGAAGCTGTACCTGCTCTGTGGCGCTGTGAGGGATGCCTTTAGGGCCGTAGCGCGCGTAGGGCGGGTGATCCAGGACGTAACGTGTTTTAAAAGGTCTTGCCACTTGATGCCGTTATGAGCATATGCTCATAATGAGTATACGCGGTTTTATGGCGATGTCAAGGGGTGGGGACAGGCTAATTCGAGATTGTGGTTTTAGGAAGGAGGTGCGTGCATTTGCGTAATTTCGTGCCTTCGTGCTTCGGAGCCTGTCCCCGGGGTAGCCGGGGGTATCTCAAGGGGTGGGGACAGGCTAATTCGAGATTGTGGTTTTGGGAAGGAGGGGAAAGGTTTTACGGAGTTTTGGGCCATGCGTGGTGGGTTGGCAGCCCTGGGGACAGTCCCAGGCAGGATGTTGAAGCGATTTGCATCGTGCGTTTGGGGACTGTCCCGCGGGCTGGGGACTGTCCCCGGGGTTGTCCCCAAACCAGCTGGGAACGTTATCAATAGGGCACTAAGTAACATCTAAAAAATTGGGGCATTATCGGAAGGGAGATAGCTATGCGATTCATCCCGGTAGTATTAATCATAACTATATTGCTGGTTTGCGGATGTTCTGGGAGCGGACCGGTCATCCCGGAAGCGACGAATGCGAGAGATGTTTCCGAATCGACGGCTCATGGTCTATGGGGGATGTGGCAATTTACGGCCGACACGTACGCGCAATCGCTCGAATTCACGCGGCTTCGCACGGGAGAGCTTCACTTGAATGCCCTGCCCTTTCTCGAACCCCCTGCCCTTGTTAATCTCACATTGGATTCGGTGCACTTTTTCGGCGACGTACTGGAAGCCGACATCGGGTTGAGGCATCCGTTCCTCGGGTTGAAGCAATTCACGGGGTTCGATGTGCGCGGGATCTTCATCGGCAACGGGACAGTAAGCGGTTTTGAAGATGCGGACCTTGTGACGGCGGGAGCCGATGACACGCGCATGTTGAATTCCGACGGCTACACGCGCTGGTGGAATCCATCGGAGTTCCCCGTGAACGAAGGGACGATGTTTTCATATAACGACGGCCTGCTCGGTACGCCATATTTGACCGGCGGTTTCAACTGCACGCTCAACGGGTATAAATATTACTGCGACGAGCTGGATGCCGACGAGCCGCTTGAAAACGTTGAACCCGCGGGACGAGGAGTTTTTTCGGTGGGACAGAAAAATGTGCGGAAGTATGTCATCGAGATGAATGACGGGCTTGTGTTCAATTACGCGGTCGATGCAAGCTGGGCGATGCCGTCCGGGGACCCGCCGTACGATGTGCCGGATGACTTCGCATCGGCGGCGAACTGCCCGGAGGCGTGGCGTGTGAGCGTTACCGAAGCCGAGAACACGCTCTATAACGACGGTGATGAATCGGGCGGCGGTTTGAGCCTGTCGATTGACGTATATGACTGGTTCGACGCCGATTTGAATACGGTGAAGGTTGAAAGCGCGGGAAATTTCGATTCGGTAATGGCGCTGTCGGCATCGGGAGGGGGGGTCGGATTTTCGACATATGAGATAGAGATTACCGATGCATCACCAGCTCCCGTCGAGATCGAATTGCTCATCACCGTCGAGTGCGAATCGGTGGGATACGGCGGCCTGTTGCCGGGCAAGGCGGTGGCGCATTATTCGTTTTACACCGCAAGCGTCGATGATGAGAAACCGTATACCGAGCCGCATTCTGGCTGGGCTGTAAACTGGGGCGGTTTAGCGGACCGGGGCATGGCGGTATGCGTTGATGCCGAAGGCAGTTCATATTCGACGGGCTGGTTCGAGAACGACTTCAGCAACCCGATCGATTTCGATCCCGGCGCCGGGGTCGAGGAGCACGCATCGAACGGCCACCGCGATGCATACCTGAGCAAATTCAATACGAAGGGGGAATTCCAGTGGGCGCTTACGTGGGGCGGCGGAAGCGATGATGAAGGGCACGGGGTATGTGTCGACGGCGACTCCATATATGTTACGGGGTTCTTCAAGGGAACTGTCGACCTCGACCCGACCGGCGGAGTCGACAGTCACGCGGCGACGGGGTCGGAGGATGCATTTCTCATCAAGATTAATTCGGACGGCGCATTCCAGTGGGCGGAAAGCTGGGGCGGCAACTGCTATAACAGTGTGACATATCATTATCAAAACCATCCCTATTTCGGCGATTGCGGTTTCGGCGTGGATACCGATGAAAGCGGCAATGCCTACGTTGCCGGAACCGGCTACGACGGACAGGGGCGGTCGTTCGTACGGAAATATGGTTCGGCTGGAAACCTGCAATGGGAAAAGGTGTGGGGGGCATCGGATTTCGACAAGGCGTTCGACATCGCGGTTTATGAAAGCAATACGGTATACGTGGTAGGACGCATGGACGGCACGGTCGATTTCGATCCCGGCGCGGGAGTGGATAATCTTACGGCTCACGACGCGCACGATTCATACATCGCGAAATATGACGCGAGCGGCAATTACCAGTGGGCGCGCAACTGGGGCGGAGCGGACAAGCATACGGGATACTCCGACCCGACCACGCACTATTCCGACGGCGCGTATGGCGTCGCCGTCGATTCATCGGGCAACGCATACATCACCGGGGAATACTACGGCACCGTCGATTTCGACCCGGGACCGGGGGTGGACAATCATCCCAACCTCAGTCCGTACGGCTACGGCGATGCATATTTGACCGTGTTCGAACCGGGCGGGGATTTCGTGTGGGCGCGGACATGGGGCGGTCAGCATTTTCAGAAGGGCTACGGGATCGATGTCGACCCGGCATCGGGGACGATATATATTGCCGGGCGATATTATTACACTGTCGATTTCGACCCGGGCAGCGACGTGGAGAGCCATACATCGGCGGGCGATGCCGATGCGTATATCAGCAAGTTTGACACGAGCGGCGATTTCCACTGGGTGCGGGTTTACGGCAGCAGTTTATACGAAGCCGGCACGGACGTAGCGGTGGATGGCGACGAGAACGCATACCTGACCGGCTATTTCCGCGGGGCGATAGATTTCGACCCGGGGCTGGATGATTGCACGCTTACGAACTACATACAGGAAGATATTTTTCTGACGAAGCTGCTTCCGAACGGTTATTGGGAGGAGTGAGGGATTGTCTGGGGTATCGGGACAAGGGTGTCCCGATATATCGGAAACGAGTATTGGATTGAGTGACGGGGGTTATCGGAGTAAAATGAATTCCCGTGGTTCAATACCTGTGGCTCATACCTTTCGGATTGATAATAGGCGCCTTCGGCACGCTGATAGGAGCGGGTGGGGGATTCCTTTTGATGCCCGCGCTGCTCCTGCTTTACCCCGATGAAAGCCCGCAAATAATCACGAGCATTTCGCTTGCGGTGGTTTTTTTCAACGCGCTTTCCGGCTCGTGGGCGTATGGGCGGATGAAGCGCATCGATTACAAGTCCGGGCTCCTGCTGTCGAGCGCCATCATACCGGGGGCTATCCTCGGGGCGCTTACGACGAATTTCATCCCCCGGCGGATTTTCGACTTGGTGTTCGGGCTTCTGATGATAGGCGCAGCGCTGGTGCTGCTTCTCAGGCGTCCGGGGGAGAAAACATCGACGCAGGAAAAGCGTCCGCTCTGCCTTGTCAGATGCCAGGTCGAGAAAAACGGAACGGTGCATGTGTTTTCGTATGACTTGAAGCTCGGGCTTGGATTGAGCTTTTTCGTCGGTTATATCTCGAGCCTCCTCGGCATCGGCGGCGGGGTTGTGCATGTTCCCGCGCTGGTTCAGCTTCTGAATTTCCCTGTGCATATCGCGACGGCGACATCGCATTTCATGCTCGCGATAATGGCATTGACCGGGACGATCGTGCATATTTCGACTGGAGCATTTTCGCATGGATTGCGTCGCACGATATGCCTTGCGATCGGAGTGATGATCGGCGCGCAGGTGGGGGCGCCGCTTTCGAGCCGTCTGAAGGGGATATGGATAATGCGCATACTTGCGCTGGCACTCGCATTTATAGGAATCAGAATTCTGTTACTTGCTTTCCTTTAATCACATCGCTCGCCAGCGCTTAGCCCGGAGGCGGCGGGGGCGGCTGTATGGAGCCGACCTCGAACGCCGGCGTGTCATGACCGGCAGGCGGCGCGATCCGACCGGACCTGGAAAGGTACTCTTCCTTGATTCGCAGGTAATATGACGCGACGCCGATAAACCCGATCGGCGCGGTTACCAGCATACCCACCCCGAGGACAATAGCGCCGGCGCCGGCGAAGATTCCCATCACGAGAGCCACGAAAAAGACTTCGAGAAGGCGCTTCTGCGTGAGCTTTACGCTCTTGTCAAACGCTGTCTTGATGCTGCTGTCGTGCCAGTTGTCGGCGATGATGAACATGAAGACGTACCATTTGATGACGAAGAAGAAGATGAGCACGATCCATCCGTGACCGCCGACGATTATCAGGAGCGCGCCGATGTATCCCTTGACGAGAACACCGATGATAATGAGGATGATGGCTGGAATTCCGAACAGCACGGCATAGGCAATGAGGAGCCACCACGCCCCGAGCCACGTGACATAGTCGTTGAAGGAGGCAAAGAGGTCTTCGAATTTTGGTTCCTTTCCCTTCGCTACGTTCAGGCTGAAGATAATGTACCCACCCACGAGTACTGGCAAAACCAGCAGCCAAAAAAGGAAATTGACGAAGGGGATCATCGAGCCGACCAGGACGATCACCAGGTAGACGAGAGTCGCGACGATTATCATCACCGCATTCTTTGAAAACAGGGCCATCCCGTCAATAAATGCCAGTCTGATTCCGGGAGGGGAAGATTTATCCACCGGAGCCTCCTGAGTTGAGGTGTGGGTCATACAAAATAACAGCATAGCGCCATGAATATGGTAGCCAATGTAAAAATGAAATACAAAGGCGAAAAATATTTTACCGCCGTATCAACAGAACAGCTCGTCAATCGGCAACTCGATGGCCACGGTCAAGCCGAGGGAGCCCGCCTGCGACTATCGACGGCAGCCGTCGCGGTCAAAGAGGAAATTTACAGGTGTGGCGCTCACATCACCAGCCCCGCTGTTGGATTTTTCAAAGTAATACGCAGGCGCGCAGGTTGGGGCGCCGCTTTCGTGCCGTGTGAAGGGGATATGGAAAATGCGGATACTCGCGCTAGCACTGGCGTTCATAGGGATCAGGGTTCTCCTGATGGCATTCGCGGGGTAAAGCGGTGTTTCGGAGTATCGGGACAAGGGTGTCCCGATACATCGGCGGAGTGTCCCGATACATCGGCGGAGTGCCCGATACATCGGCGGAGTGCCCGATACATCGGCGGAGTGTCCCGATACATCGGAGGCAATAGAAAAATCGGGACGATTGCGTCCCGATTATTATT
>CAZSPL010000017.1:13291-28593 GCA_964608735.1 uncultured Planctomycetota bacterium
CCCGATACATCGGAGGCAATAGAAAAATCGGGACGATTGCGTCCCGATTATTATTCATTTCAAATCCAGCAGGTTCCATCGTCTAACCCGGCGGAGGCGGCATTTTTTCGGAGGCATCCACTTCGAATGCCGGGGCGTCCGGGGGCGGCGGCGCTTCAGTTACCGGGGCGGCCTGTCCCGACTTGGCGAGATAATCTTCCTTGATGCGGAGATAATACGCGCCGATGCCGAGTGCCGCGATGGGCATCGTGACAAGCACTCCAACGCCGAGGACGATAGCGCCCGCGCCGGCGAATATTCCCATCACGAGAGCCACGAGGAAGACTTCGAGGAGCCGGTCCTGTGTGAGCTTGACGCTCTTGTCGAACGCCGCTTTGATGCTTCCGTCGTGCCAGTTATCGGCTATGATGAACATGAAGAAGTACCATTTGATGACGAAGAAGAAGAGCAGCACAATCCATCCGAGGTCGCCGACGACCATCAGGAACGCGCCGATGCATCCCTTCACGAGAACACCGATGATAATGAGGATGATGGCTGGAATCCCGAACAGCACGGCATAGGCCACGAGAAGCCAGTATGCGCCAAGCCAGGTGACATAGTCGCTGAAGGAGGCGAAGAGGTCTTCGAATTTCGGTTCCTTTCCCTTCACGACATTTAGGGTGAAGATGATGTATCCGCCGATGAGTACCGGGGATACCAGCGCGGCAAACAGAATGTTGACGAAGGGGATCATCGAGCCGACCAGGACAATCACCATGTAGACGAGAGTCGCGACGATTATCATGACGGCATTTTTCGAGAACAGTGCGATCCCGTCATTGAATGCCTGACCTATTCCGGGAGGGGAAGATTTATCCATCGGAGCCTCCTGAGTTGAGATGTAGCTACGCGTAAAGCTTAAGCATAGCGTTACAAGAATCGTAGCTTATATAAAAATCAGATGCAAGGGCGAAAATATTCTAACTCTTCATCGATTAAAGCAGCTCATCAATTGCCGCTTCGTGGGCAGCGGTCGAGCCGAGGGCACCCGCATGGGACCATCGGCAGCGGCCGTCGCGGTCGAAGAGGAGGTATATGGGAATGCTGCTCGCATCGCCGGCCCAGTCGTTCGATTCTTCGAAGTAAGACGCATCGGGATCGAGAAACCAATAGTCCGCTTCATATGAATGCAAGTTGACGAAATCGATGACATCGAGTTTCGATTCGCCCTGGTTTACACAGGCGAGAAGGAATTCATCATCGATGTGTTGGTTGTAGATGTTTGTAAGTGCCGGCATGTCGGCGACGCTTCCGCTCGACCAGGATGCCCAGAAAGCCATGAGCACCACCTGCCCGTTGGGTTGTACATAGGGGTACTGGAAGATCTTCGGGTCGATGGTTCCGCTGAATGCGGTGTCCAATTGCCGGGAGATAATGAAATTGGCGTTCGCATTCGGATTATCCAGCACCGGCATGGTCGTGACCCACATGAGGGTCGATGCATCATCATAGAGGCCGAACAAATCGGTCACGCGGAAGGAGATGGCAACGATGCAGGGATAATCGGGCGGATACCAGAGGAGGCTCGCTTTGTAGGTGTCGAACTGCGCATAGTCGCCGGCGGATGCTTCCCACAGGAATGAAGGCACATCGTCGTATGGCAGTTGGTCACTCCAATTCGGAGTGAAAAGGGTCATGAATGTAGCGCCGGTTCTAATGGTGGTTAAGTCGCGGTTTATCCCTTCGGCGACGGGCGCGGTGTTGATGACGACCTCGATTGTAATCGGTTCATCGAGCATATCGGTATGTCCAGCGTAATCGGTGACGCGCAGTTGGACATCATAGAGGCCGGCATTCATGAATTGCCAATTGGGATTCTGTTCGAGGGATTCGGGCTGGAATCCTGTTGTCACTTCATAGGAGAAATCCCATTCGTAGTTATAGATGTCGGAGTCCGGGTCGGTCGATTCATCGGTGAATTGTACATACTGGCCGTCGCCGATTCTCTCGTGGTCCGCGGTTGCCTGGGCGGTCGGTGGCTGGTTGGAATCGACGACGCGAATGTCAATCGACTTCACCACCGGGCCGTACTTAACAGTATCGACTACGAGAGTAAGTACGGCATCGATATTTCCATTGATCTCATACGTGTGGAGCGTGGGGATTTTGGTGGTTTTATCGGTAAGGAACCCCACGGTGCCGGGCTTGATTGTCCATTCGAATTCCAGGTCGCGGTCTCCGGATGCATCGACGCTGTACTGGACCGATGCCTGCTCGCTGACGATTTTCGGGCCGTGGATGTCGCTGAGTACGAGCGGAGTGATACCCGAGCCCGTGCATCCTGAGAGGATGAAAGCACACAGCAGAATCGATGTGAATAAATAAGCTCTCATTTCGGCTTCTCCATTTCTCCAAATGTAAGATATTCAAACACGTAAACAGCCTATGCTAACTGCCCCAGCCGTCCCACAAGGAATAGGTTGTGAGATGATAGGACATCTTGCCTCCGCCTGAATCGACACCTTTGATAACGCCATACCTGCCTTCTGATGTTTTGAAGACAAGACCGTCATTTATCCAGATTTCATTAGCGCCAGTGCCCGTTGAGATGGTCGTCGGTGCTTGCGCCAGGGTTAAGCTCTTGATGAAATCCTTGCTGGGGGCGGGGAAATCCTGGAGAAGCAACCACTCGACTTCTCCGGGCAGGGGCAGCCTGAGCTCGGTATATGTGCTGCTCGGGGCACCCCAGACATGTATCAGGATGTCATCGGTTTCCTGGCGCGGCGAGCCATGCCAGCTGGTATTTGCATCAAGGTTCAGATACCAGTCGCCATTCTCCGCCGGCCAAACCATCCCGTTTTTAATATAATTCGAACCTGCCAACAGCCCCGACGATATCGGCGCTTCAGCCTGGAAGCCGCCTTCATTGATAACGAGGATTTTTCCGACGTCATCGAGCGTGAATGGCTTCGGTTCCTCCTGGTACGTGTAATGTCCGCCCTCGGGCGGGCCGGACAGCTGGCAGAGGTAGGTGTCGTCATCATTGAGGTAGTAAACCCCCGTGATATCGTATATGCCACCAGAGTTGACGTCAGCCGTTACTATGACCCCCAGACAGGTTTCAATCTCATACATGCCGAGGAAGGATGATTCAATGGATGGATAGGAATCCGGTTCGGGCGGCACTTCGAATGAGGCAATCGTATCGATGGGGAACGGGTCGGCATCGATGCCCACCACGTTGGTCGCTTTCATCAGGTCGAGTCCCTCTTCGTTAAGGAAACCGGGGACATGGGCCTTGTAGCATCCGATGGTGTCGTCATATTCCATCATGAAATCCTTGTCGCCGCCGTAGTTGAATCCGTCGACCCAGACTTCCTCGACCCTGAAATAATCGGATACGCTCGCATAGAGCATCTCATCTTCGGCGTCGAAGACAGCCCAGTGTATCTGGGGTTTGTCCAGAGGAGGCTGCGGAGGGGCTTTGCCGATTATGTAGGAATTCGGAGTAAGCTCGATATCCATGAAGTTAAAATCGACGGGCGGTGGTGTAACAAGGTTACCGGGTACCTGGTCGGCGGTGTTCTGGTCGACATACCACTTGCAGCCCATGAGGTCGATCTCATCCCACGTCCCATTCGGCAGCCTGTACGGCATGAGAATAGTGTCGGCACCGAACTCGTCCTGGCCTTCGTATCCGCCGGACCAGAGGAATGCATCGCGTGCGGTAACGGTGGGCGAGGAGGGGTCGTTATCCGAATAAACCATGTAGCTGAGCGCGTTTCCGTCGCCGGGGTCGAGATAGATGTGCGTGCAGACCGCGTCAACTCTTGCGAGGTATTCGCCCCAGTCGCCGACATATTCCCAGTATCCCTGCTCGTTCATCGCGGCGACATCCATCGCGATTTGAGTGATGTTTATCGCGACCGGCGCGCCGGTTTCGATTGCTTTCAACTCGTTTTCGGTCAGGAAAATGGGCTGCCCTTCAGCGGTGGTGTCGATAACCCAGTAAACTCCCTCCGCGGCGGGATAGACGCCGTCGGGAGGCAGGATATTGATGTGCATGTTCGGGTTGAGTGTGGTGACCTGGTGCCCGGCGATTGAGAGGGTCAACGTCGGAAGGACATTGCTCGCGCACGCGGTGCCGGTATTGTAGGCTTTCAGCTTCAATGAGATAACCCCGGCCTGTGATGGGTTGTGACTTCGGGCGGTCGACCAGTTCACTTCAGTTTGTTCCGACTTTTCAAACTTGGTGCTCGAACCCCAGGTCTCCGAATAGGCATGCTGTCCTCCGAGGTTGAAGTGCCCGGCGACATCGCAGCCCGCATCCTTTCCGAATTTGGCGGTGACCTCGACGCCTACTTCCCAGTTAAGCTGGTGGGACATCCCCTGACTGTGATTAGATTCATTGCCCCAAGTCTTGCCCTGCTGTTCCGAGCCGCCTTCCGAATCTTGAATGTCGGCATTGAGGGTGACATCATATCCCTCGAGCCTCACGCTGATGTTCGGCATCGCGGGTATCATCGGGCTGTTGCCGGGCTTCAGCACGGTCTGATCCATGAACAGGCTGGAGACCTCCATGCCGTCGCCGTACGGGTCCTGGTCGGTGGAGGGCTGCATCGGGTCGGTCTTGAAATATGGAACGGTGTAGTCTTCCTCAACATCCACTTCATCGTACTTCAGGAATTCTCCCGACAGCCAGTTGTATGTAAAACCGTAGTATTCGAGGTAGTTGGGGACACCGTCGAGGTCGGAATCGACGAGCTCGCCGTCGTGCACGCCGTCACCATCGTCGTCCGTGTCGCACGGGGCGAATTCGCCGTCGCAATCGTCATCGGGAATGAGGTCGTAATCGTTGTAGCTTGCCTCGTGGAAGAGCTCGTTGAAGTCGTACATGCCGTCGTGGTCGGAGTCGAAATCATCCGGGACCATGGCGAGCATGAGTTCCACTTCGTTTTTCACTCCATCATCATCGATATCACCCGATGCCGCGCAGTTCTTGGCGTTGAGGATTCCGAGGGTAATGGGAATTGTGAAGACATCATCCGATTCGTCGTTGAGCGTTGATGCGGTTGACGACTCGATACGGATCATCGCTTCCTTCCCGGTGAAATCCCAACTCGTATGGTCGGTAAGCCAGGCAGTATCGAATATGGCGATGTCGAACGAACCGGTGTTGGGCTCGTTCTGTACGATGTAATTATCGAATGTCATGCCGCCGTCGAGGGACATCTTGATGTCGACGAGCGGTATGTTGCCGGTCCATAGCCACTCGATTGTCTGCGGATATCCGATGCGCCACTCCTCTCCGCCGTTGGGATATGTAATGGTCATTCCCTGTTCGAGGATGGTGAAGTTGTCGCTTTCATCGAAGTATAGCGCGGGGTTGTTGTGGTCCTGAATTTTAATTCGAGCTTGGGTTGTCTCGACGACTCCCGGGCTATCCGTATTCCATTCAAAAACACCGTCGTTGAGCGTGTTGTCGGCGATAGTTATCGGGTATGTCCCCCCGGAATCGAGGGAAAGCAGGATGTCGATGTTTGTGATGATGTTGCTTGCGTGCCACATGATATCATCTTCGTTCCCGTACTCCCACACTTCCGCGCCGACAGGGCTATCAAGCTCGATGCCGGGCTCCATTATGCTGAAATTGCTATCGCTGATATCGAATATGCTTGGGCTGTTCACATCGAAGATTCCTATCCTGCAACCGGTGCCGACGTATTCCTGCGGGATCAGGCCCCAGTTGAAGACACCATCGGTGTTCGGTGTCGAGTCGACGATGGTGACCGGCCATGTCTCGCCCATGTCCTGGGATAATTTGATAGTGACGTTGGCGATGTTCGGGTCGCCGAGCCATTTGATGTCCTCGTAAGTTCCGGCTATCCATTCCTCGCCGCCGTTGGGAACGGTGACGATAATCTGGTTTTCGAGTTGGGGCAGGATGGTGAAATCGGAGTCCGATTCGTCGAAGAGCGAGGGTTGGTCGGCATTGATTATTTTGATGCGGTTATGACACCCGATGTATGTCTCTGGGATATTGTAGAAAATGTAGCTGCCGGTATTGGCGGCGTTGAGAGCGACAGGCTTATCGTATTCAGTCCCCGAGTTCGTCGAGAGGAGTATCGAAACTTTCTCGATCTCCGCATATTGTGATGTCTCCCACTTGATGGTGCTTGATGCACCGGCCATGAGGAGCTCATCGCCATTGGGGGACAGCACGTGGATATCGTAAAGCTCGGAGTCGCTTACGGGGATATTCACGAGAGCATAGGCGGACAGGTAAGCACTCTGGGGATATTTGGGACCAGGGACCGGAGGGGCATAGCTGTTGGGTGATTTGGAGCGTACGGTTATCAGCACTTCCTGATTTTCGAGAGCCGTCGGGGTGACATTGGGGATTGTGAAATGGAAGATGCCGCTCGTGGGTTGCGAACCGGGTTCGGGAGTGACCGGCCAGGCGTAGAATGAATCGAAAAGTGTCGGGGATTCAATCCAGATGGATTCAATCTCGCCGAGTATTCCGTCGGGATTCGATGCAGCTTGCCAGTCGAAGACCTCGACCGCGAGCTCGATATCGCCGCCGCGTTCGGTGGGACTTTGATACCAAGCAGTCGTGCCTTCGGTGTCAAATTGAATATGAAATGCTTCGGGGCAGTTTGCGTTGATGGGGAAATCGTCGATGGGCTTTGGCGACAGCGAGCCGCCGGTCGGCTTGGCCCAGCTTACATCGACCGCATAATGGAACATGAACTGCGCCTGTCCGCCGACCTTGGGGAATTTTATCTCGTAGTTGCGAGTGAGTTTCGGGGGAATGGAATCGGTGGAGAATGTGCCGCGGTTGCTCAGGTCGACATTCGGTACTACCGGGTCATCGGGTCCGAGGCAGTCGGCGAAGTATTTGTAAGGATTGAGAGTCGTCGCGGGAACGAGGAATCCGGGGATTACACTTGAATCATCATAGCCGTACAGACCGGAGGTTATGAACTCCTGTGCGTTCCACCAGCGGGTGTAGCCGTCGGCGTTGAGGACGCGGCATCCATCGGGCGCGGGATAAATCAATCCCGGGTCATTGTTGAGAATTTCGGTATCGCCCGGTCCCATGAATATGCCGCGGGTATCGAAGCCGCGGAAGTTGGAGTTAGGGTATGGATGCGTGAGTGATACATCCACACTTACGGTGCCCTCGAAGAGGTCGAAATCCTGTATTTTATACGAGAGCCCGAGTGGTTTGACGGCAAGGACGCCCGCGATGTTGGCGTGGAACTCGGCCTGCCTGAGCTGGGTCAGTTCGATGTGCCTTTTGGCGACGTTTATCGAGCCTTCCCAATATCCCCAGGGGATATGCCCTGTGGCGGGCATCGCGGCTTCCCGGAATTCTCCATCACCGGGATTTGATGCAGCTCCATCCGGTAACATCGGTGCAAGCGGCGAGCCGCTCCCGGAACATCCGGCGACCATCAGCATTATGGCGATGATTAGTCCAACCAGGCGTAAATTCAAGATTCCATAACCTCCTGATTTTCAAGTCAACCATTCCCCGCGAAAGAAAAGAACAATACAATTTTATTTTCGTCATCCGCAAGCTGAATGCGTCGCGCAGCGCGCCACTCAGCAATGCGTGGTTGCCGCTCAATCCCACGGGCCGTTGTAGAGAGAATAGACCTTGAACGGCGAAGGCACGTTCCAGTTAGGGATCATAATATACGCAAGCCTGCCCTCGGTGGTGCGTATGATAACCGTGCATCCCCACCAGTAATTCTTATACGTAAAGTCATCCGAGGAAGCGCCCGGTTCCGCAAGCCAGTGCGTCCAGTTAATATAACCGCCGTCATAAAGTTCTTTCAAGTAGCTTCTGCTGGGATGGTCGCAGGAAATAAGCTCCCACTTAGCCAGTGGCGAGGCAAGGCACATTGCCATTGCAGGTTGTCCTGGCATAAGCACAAATTGAAAATCAATATCGGAATACTCATTCGCGGTGGATGTTATGGTGTTGGTTTCTATGTTATAGAACCTGTATTGCCAGTTTACATTACCGTTATTGTAAATTTCACTCGGATAGGTGTAAGCCCCCGCGGGAATTTGCGTCGTAGTAGAGTATCCCTCGGAGTTATATGCTCGAATCTTCTCTCCCCCTGACGGTTGGTAGTCTGGATCGATATCGGTTGTGTAAACGTATTTCCCGGCAATTGAATCATAGTCAAGCTGGCTGATGACGCTTTCCGTGCTCGACAGCATGTAGACTTCGGTTATCGCGTAGTACTCATCATCAACGGTGGCCGATACTTCCAGGTTAATTTTCTTCGCGCTCTCGGTAATCGCATGGGAAATGTTCGTGATTTCCGGGTGCGACTCGATATCACCCTCCGGCAGGTCGGCCATTTCGGCAATGGTGTATGCGGGCGAGTTGTAATTGCCGGAGATATTGACGGCGGTGACCTCGTCCACATCCGGTTCCAGCACGAAATCGACCGGCAGCTTCAGCTTGTAGCATCCGAGGACGTTGTCATAAGCCATCTCCATTTGAGTGCCGGAGGGGTTTGTGTCAACGAAATAAACCTTATCGACCGCGTAATAATCGGACACACTCGCGTAGACGGTTTTGTTTTCGCTGTCATAGCCCGCCCAGTGAATCTGCGGCTTATCCAGGGGCGGTATGGGCGGGGCTTTGCCGATGATAACCGCGCCGGGCGTGAGTGGTATGTCAGTAAGCCCGAATATTCCCCCGGACTGGTTTTCCTGGATCGTGTTCCATGTCACGTTGTCAAACATGAACCGCATGTTGTTCAGGTCGAGTTCGGTCCATGAGCCATCGGGGAGCTTGTAGTCGACATACATCGTGTCCCCTTCTTCTCGGGCTCCGGCGGCCCAGATGAGTGCGTCGCCGAGAGTAACAATCGGCGCGGACGGGTCGTCATCGGCGTAGACGCGGTAATTGATGGGATTCCCATCGCCGCCGTCGATATAAATAACCGCGGAGACCGCATCGACCCTCGAGATATACTCTCCCCAGTCGCCGACATATTCCCAATAGCCCTGCTCGTTCATAGCCGCGACCTGGCCGAGCATCTGTGTAACTTCCATAGAGATGGGCGCGCCGCTTTCGAACGCCTTGAGCTCATCGAGTGTAAGGTATATCGGCGAAGCTCCCGCGCCCGTATCGACTGAATCTATCACCCAGTAGACGCCCTCGGATGCGGGATAGACCGCGCCCGGCGGAAGGATGTTGATCTGGGAGTTGGCCTGTTCAAATGTGGCCACGGGGTGCCTGCCGACCATCAGTGTCATTGTTGGGATGATATTGCTGGCGGCGGCCGTGCCCATGTTGTAAACCTTGAGGTAGAGCTTCACGGCGGCGGCCTCGGTCGGGTTGGTGCTGCGTGTGGTCGACCAGTTCCATTCATCGGTGACGGATGTCCCTTCAGAAGTCGATGTGCCAGTAGTGTTGGACGAGGAGTAGCTTCCTCCACCCGACGCGGTGACGGTCACCTTCGCTTCCGGCAACACGCCGAATTTCATTCCAACCTCCGTCGCAACGGAAAGATCCCAATGGTGCTCGGTGGTGGAAGTGTGGGACTGCGATGTTTCCCTCGTCCAGCTCTTGCCCTTGGATTCAGAGCCGCCTTCGGAATCCTGGATATCGGCGTTGAGCGTGACCTGGTATCCTTCGAGCCTTACGATGATATTCGGGCAGGCGGGCACCATGGGGCTGTTGCCGGGTTTCTTCACCGATTGGTCCATCAGGAGCCCCGATGTTTCCATCCCGTCACCGTATGGGTCCTGGTCTGTTGAAGGCTGCAACGGGTCGGTCTTGAAATAATCAACCGTGAAATCGGGATCGATACCGTCGTCATCCCACATGAGGAATTCATTTGTAAGCCAGTTGTATGTATAACCGTAATATTCGAGGTAGTTGGGTATCCCATCGAGGTCGGAATCGATGAGTTCGCCGTCATGAATCCCGTCCTCGTTGTCGTCGGTATCAAGGGGCGCGATTTCCTCGTCGCCGTCTCCATCGGGAATCAAGTCATAGTCATTGAAACTCGCCTCGTTGAACAGCTCGCTGAAGTCATACATGCCGTCGCGGTCGGAGTCGAAACTGTCGGTTTTCATTCCAAGGAAATTCTCCACCGCGTTCTTCACGCCGTCGTCATCGGTGTCTCCCGATGCCGCACAGTTCTTGGCGTTGAGAATGCCGAGGGTGATCGGGATAATAAAGACATCATCCGATCCGTCGTTCAGCGACGGCGCACCGGAAGCCTCTATTCGAATCATGGCTTCCTTCTCGGTGAAATCCCAACTCGTGTGGTCGGTAAGCCAGGCTGTATCAAGGACAGCGATATCGAATGAGCCGGTGTTGGGCTCGTTCTGTACGATGTAATTATCGAAAGTCATACCGCCGTCGAGGGACATCTTGATATCGACGAGGGGTATGTTGCCGGTCCAGAGCCATTCGATGGTCTGCGGGTATCCGATTCGCCATTCCTCTCCGCCGTTCGGGTATGTTATGGTCATGCCCTTTTCGAGAATCGTGAAGAATGGGCTTTCATCGAAGTAGATTGAAGGATTATTGTGGTCCTGGATTTTGACGCGCGCCTGGTTTGTCTGGATTATGCCCGGGTCGTCGATCATCCAGTCGAAACCGCCGTCGTTGGTGGTGTCGCTCGCGATCGTGACCGGATAGGTGCCGCCCGAGTCGAGCGAGAGAAGAATGTCGATGCCCGTGATGATGTCGCTCGCATGCCAGGTTATTTCAACCTCGTTGCCATCCTCCCAGGTTTCCCCCGCCCCGGGTGTATCCAGTTCGATGCCGGGTTCGACGATGGAGAAATCGGCATCGCTGGCGTCGAATATATTCGGGCTGCTCACATCGAACACTCCGATGCGGCAGTTCGGACTTATATGCTCCTGGGGGATGAGTCCATAGTTGTATTCCCCGGCGCTGTTCGGTGTAGAGCCGACAATAGTTACAGGCCAAGTTTCGCAGGAATCCTTTGAAAGCTTGATCATGACGTTGGCGATATTGGGGTCTGCGATCCATTTTATATCTTCATAGGTTCCGGCGATCCATTCTTCACCGCCGTTCGGTACGGTTACTATAATCTGGTCCTGTAGCGGCGGCAGGATTTTAAAATCGGCATCGGATTCATCGAAGATGAACGGATTATCCGCGTCAAGAACCATAACGCGATTATGGCTTCCGATGTATTGCTCCGGGATGTTGTAGAAGATATAGCTTCCGGTGTTGGCAACATTAAGAGCGATCGCGACATCGTAGTTTTCACCCGAGTCGGTCGACAGGAGGATGGATACATATTCGGTGTCGGCATAGGGTGATGTTTCCCACTCGATTTCGCTCGATGAGCCGGCCATGAGAATCTCGTTTCCGTTCGGATGCAGCACGTGAATATCGTGGGTTTCCGTATTGTTAATCGGAATATTGACGATTGCATAGGCTGAAAGCCGCGCGCCAAGCGGGTATTTGGGCCCTTCGGTGGGGGGTGCATAGGTGTTCGGCTGCGTGGAGCGCACGGTAATGAGCACTTCCTGGTTTTCAAGTCCGGACGGGGTGACATCGGGGATAGTGAAATGGAAGATGCCGCTCGTATCCTGCGAGCCCGCCACCGGGGTCACGGGCCAATCATAGAATGTGTTGAACAGGGTTTCGGATTCAATCCAAATCGACTCTATCTCGCCGAGGATATCCTGAGGATTCGATACGGCCTGCCAGTCGAAAACTTCGACGGCAAGCTCGACATCGCCGCCGCGTTCGGTGGGGCTTGCATACCATGCGGTGGTGCCTTCGGTATCGACTTGAATATGGAATGCTTCACCGCAGTTTGCGCCCATCGGGTAATCTTCAACGGGCTTGGGCGATGGCGAGCCACCTGTCGGCTTCGCCCAGCTCACATCGACGGCATAGTGGAACAGAATTTGCGCCTGGCCGCCCACTTTCGGGAATTTAATCTCGTAATTACGCGTGAGTTTCGGGGGAAGAGAATCTGTGGAGAATGTGCCGCGGTTGGTGAGATTAACATTGGGTACAACCGGGTCATCCGCGTCGAGGCAATCGGCGAAGTATTTATATGGATTAAGCGTCGTTGTCGGGACGAGGAATCCGGGGATAACATTGGAATCATCGTATCCATAGAGGCCCGATGTCGTGAATTCCTGGGCATTCCACCAGCGGGTGTAGCCATCGGCATTGAGTACGCGGCAGCCGTTGGGAGCGGGATAGGTGAGTCCGGGATCATTGTTCGATTTCAGCGTGGCCCCGGGACCCATGAATATGCCGCGCGTGTCGAAGCCGCGGAAGTTCGAGTTGGGATAAGGATGCGTGAGAGAGACATCGACGCTCACCGTACCCTGAATCATGTTGAAATCCTGGACCTGGTACGAGAGCCCGAGCGGTTTATCGGCGAGTACGCCGGCGATATTGGCATGGAATCCGGCTTCGCGAAGCTGGGTCAGCTCGATCTGCCTCCTGGCGATATTGATGGAGCCCTGCCAGCATCCCCAGAGCATATGCCCGCTTTCAGGCATCGCCGCTATGCGCATGTCTCCCTGACTCCCATATTCATTTGTCTCATCCCCGGGAATAACTGGTACAACAGGTGTCCCGCCTGAGCATCCAGCAAACACAGCCATGCAGATGGCGGTGGTAAGCAAAATCACCAAGCTGATGCGCATGATTCCATAACCTCCAATAAATGAAGCCCTTTGCGAAAATAAGAAACGACGACTCGCCGAGCCAAGTCTCCCCGATTGGGGGTGATATTATATCTCTTTATATTACTATTCGGCAAGTCCATGCTCTAACTAAAATCGCCATCTCGGCATCTATCTTTCAGGAAGCCGATTATTACCGAGAGGTGATTTATGAATCATCGGTTCTGCTCCTTGAGCCTTATTTTAATGTGGATAATCATGGGCGTCCTCGCGGGATGTTCATCGAATACTCCAACAGCCACGACTCCGAATAATGAATATGGTTCGAGACAGTTATCGAGCAACCATGCCTGCCTCGGACTGTGGCAGTTCGTCGCCGACCCGGTGGAGAAGGCGCTGGATGTGGTTCAACTTCGCGATGGCGCGATGCATCTCAACGCGCTGGTATTCCTCGAACCGCCCGCGCTCGTCAACCTGTCACTCGACAGCCTGCATATCGACGGGAACATCATCGATGCCGACATCGGCCTGAGGCACCCTTTTCTCGGTCTGGATGAATTCAGCGGGTTCGATGTATGCGGGGTGTTGATATCGAGCGGTTCATATTCGGGCTTGTCGAATCCCGACCTGGTGATGGCGGGACAGGGGGACACGCGTCTGATGAATCCGGACGGCATGACGCGGTGGTGGAATCCCGCGGAGTTCCCGGTGAACGGGATGTTCGGCTACAAGGACGGCTTGTTGGGTACTCCCGATTCGGCGGGCAATTTCAATTCGACGATAAATGCATATAAATATTACTGCGACGATTTGGACGATCCGGACGGCCCGTTAAGTGATGTCACACTCGCAAACCGCGGGCTGTTCAGCGCGGGACAGAAGAATGTGCGGCATTACACGATAGAAATGAATGGCGGGCTTGTATTCAATTACGCGGTGGATGCATCGTGGAAATTCCCCAACGGGGATCCGCCCTATTCCGTGCCCGATGACTTCCCTCCCGATGCGAACAAGCCCGAGGCATGGCGCGCCGATGTTACCGAAATCGGCAACGGCCTCTGGAACGACGGCTCCGACAGCGGCGGCAATCTCAGTTTCAGTTTCGATTTGTATGACTGGTTCGATATCGGGTTGAACGTGGTGCATGCCGAATCGCCCGGCAATTTCCCCTCAACTGGTGCCTTGATGCCAATCGGCGGCGGCGAGGGATATTCAACTTATGAAGTCGACATCACCGGCGCGACGCCGCAGACGCAGGGAAGCATCGATGTGCTGATAATCGCGGAATGCGAAGCGTCGGGATACGGCGGTGTGATTCCCGGCGAGACCGAGGCGGCATATTTTCTCTATCGACCGTCTGTTTCGAGCGAGCCCGGGGCCGACCCGGTATGCGATGTGCAGGTCGTCACGCCGATGCCGTATGTTGGATGGGCCACCGCCATCGAGTTCGATGCATCGAATTCATACGACCCGCTCGGCGGGAATCTTACATATGAGTGGGATTTCGATAACGACGGCTCGTTCGGCGATTCATTCGAATACGGCACCGATGACAAGCCGGGCAAATATTTCGGCTCGGATTACACCGGCGATGTCTGCGTGCGCGTATCAAACGGCAGCGGGCAGTCGGAATGCTGCGTGGGAGTGGATATCACGGCGTACCCGTCGAAGAATATCTATCTTCGCTCCGATGCGACGGCGATGGATATCGCGATAAACGATGCCACCGGCGACCTGTATATATTCTACAATGAAGTCACTAACGCGGCGCAGGTCTGGAAATACACTCTGACGAATTATTATCAGGACGGGGCGAAGCAGTTCGATACTCTCTGGAACCAATGGCTCTGGGATGCCGACCACAAACAGTATCTCGAAATAAACCCCGACGGTTATTACCTTACCGGCGGGTCGGTCTATGTCGCGTCGATGGGCTATATCCCGCAGGCGTTTTATTACAAGCCGACGGCGACGGGTTCTATGGATTTCGAGCACCTGTGGAGTTGCCAGTTCGTGGAGCCGATGCCGGATAACTGGTATCCGGATGTATATTCGTTCGGCGACACATCCGGAAGTTTCGTCAAGGACATGGGCATCATCTACGGTTATGATGATGCGGGCAGCCACTGGATGCGGTTGATGAAACATTACGACACGCATTTCGATTTTCTCGGGTGGTCGACATACAGCTTCGCCAGCTCTGATTACGCGGGAGTCGACAAGCTTTACTGGGAATACGTGGCGGCGGCCGAAGCCGACCGCGACAGTGATTACCTTTGGTTCGCGGAGAACACGGACTGCTACGGTTCGAAGTGGCAGGTGACATCGAGCACCCTCGGTTACGCCGGGGTGAGCTTCGGTACGGGCACATCAGGCGATGCTGATAACACATGGAATGACGCGCGGGATATCACCATCGACGACAATCATCACCTGTACGTTCTCGACGAGCTTTCATCGGGCGAGCCGAGGGTGAAAGTATGGTCCGATAATGGAAGCGACACGACATCACTCGGCGGGTTCGGCGACTCTACATTCATAAACGGTGAGCCGTTGCGTGTAGAGGGGACGGGGTATGATACGTTCATCGTGGTGTTGCATGGGGCGACGAGTCCGCAGATGATAAGCATTTTCTCCGGCGGGGAGTTGCC
>CAZSPL010000018.1:0-27578 GCA_964608735.1 uncultured Planctomycetota bacterium
ATAAGTCATATTCTAATCATATTTGCTTGGCCGGACGGCTCTAATTCTTCCTCCACATGGGCCGCCTGGGCGGAGGTGCTTAAGGAATGCCGCATGAACGAAAGGAAGCTCCCCAAACAAAAAGACTGGGAGACCTCCTCGTGGAGGAAGGAATCATGTCGCTGGACAAGCTCGATGAAGCGCTAAAGGTCCAGAGGCAGACCGGAAAACGGTTGGGCGAAGTTGTAAGGGACCTCGAGATGGTTGTCGAATCCCAGTTACTCGAAGTGTTGGCGAGGCAGCTCGATGTCGACAAATTCGATTTCGGAACCGACGTGGTGGATCGTGATGCGGCGGCGCTTGTCGATCCCGATTTGATCATGCGCCACAAGGCCATGCCCGTAAAGCTCGACGGCAACGAGTTATGGGTCGCGATGGAAGACCCGCTCAACCTGATGGCGATCGACGATATCCGCCTCGCCACGGGCTACGATATCAGGCCGCTTATAGCATCGCGTACCGCGCTCGAACGGATGTACAACGAGATGTTCGGCGTGAGCCATGAAGCGCAGAAGCATATCGAGGAATGGAAGAAGGAAGCCCTCAAGGACGGTTCCAACATCAGGGACCTTCTGAAAGAGACCGCAAGCTTAAGTGAAATAGAAGACGCGCCGATCGTGCGTTTCGTCGAGTCGATCCTCGAAGGCGCGGTCGACCAGCGCGCATCGGACGTACACCTCGAACCCAAGCAAGACAAACTTATCGTGAGGTACCGTGTCGACGGCATGCTGCATCGCGTGATGACGGTGCCCCGCGCCGCGCAGTCCGCGGTTATCGCGCGGCTCAAGATCCTCGCCGGCCTGGATACGTCAGAGAGACGCCGCCCGCAGGATGGCCGTATCGACCTGAAGGTCCGCGACCGCGAATACGATATCCGTTTCTCCACCCTGCCGACGCTCTACGGCGAGAAGATCGTGATGCGCCTCCTCAACAAGAGCAGCATCAGTTTCACGCTCAAGCAACTCGGCTTCGAGCCCGAGGAACTCGAGATCTGGGATGAGATAATCCACAGGCCGCACGGGATCATCTATCTCACGGGCCCGACCGGTTCCGGCAAGTCCACCACGTTGATAGCTTCACTTGCCACTATCGCATCAGAGAAGATAAACGTCGTGACCGTCGAAGATCCTATCGAATATCAGCTTCCCGCAATCAACCAGGTACAGGTAAACAGGAAAGTAGATTTCTCGTTCTCGCAGGCGCTGCGAACCATCGTGCGCCAGGACCCCGATGTAATAATGGTCGGCGAGACCCGTGACCGCGAGACCGCCGAGCTTGCAATCAACGCCGCCCTTACCGGCCACCTTGTGTTCAGCACGCTGCACACGAACGATGCATCGGGCGGTATCACCCGTCTGAACAACATGGGGATCGAGAGGTTCCTTATAGTCGCGTCGGTCAACGCAATCGTCGCCCAGCGTTTGGCGCGAGTCCTCTGCAAGAACTGCCGCCAGCTTTACGAACCGAGCAAGATGGAACTCGACCTGCTGAGACCATACCTCGTGAACCTCGACGGCAACCTCAGCAAGCTGAGGTTGTACAAGGCCAAGGGATGCGAGATGTGCCACAATCATGGGTACTACGGCCGAACCGCAATATGTGAAATACTTAATATGAGCCGCGATGTCCGCGACATGGTCATGGACAACGCCAGCGTGCACGATATAAAGCGCAAAGCCCGGGCCCAGGGGATGAATACCCTGTTTGAAGCGGGCCTGAAGAAAGTCCTGAAGGGTTCTATCAGCATGGAGGAGTTATTCAGGATCGCCCATCCCGAGGAGGATGAATCGTCGGAGGTGACTACGGGGAGGGAAGTTCCTCTTCTCGACGAGCTGCCGCCGGAGATTCTCGGCGTAATATAGTGAGTAACTGCCCTGCGGGGTGTTGTTATAGTATTCACCCATATCGAGAGGTAACCGGAATAAATGGAATACACGATTGTTGACTTACTTGTGGAGCTTGCGGAGAGGCAGGCGTCCGACCTGCACGTCACCGTAGGAGTCCCCCCCACCCTCAGGGTGCACGGACGGCTGGTCCGTCTCGATTACCCGCCCCTCACGCCGGAGGACACCCGCGGGCTCGCGTTCTCCATCATGCGCGAGGATCAGCGTAAGCGGCTTGAAAAAGAAAAGGAGATCGACTTCGGATACTCACAGAAAGGTATCGGGCGTTTCCGTTGTAACGGATACTGGCAGAAGGGTTCCATCGGGCTTGCCATGCGCTCCATCCCGGAGAGAATCCCGTCGATGGAAGAGCTGCTCATCCCGGAAATCATGAAGGATGTCATCCAGGAGCCCCGCGGACTCGTTCTTGTAACAGGGCCGACCGGCTCGGGAAAGACCACTTCGCTCGCGTCCATGTTGAACGTCATCAACGAAACCCGAGACTGCCACATCATAACGCTCGAAGACCCGATCGAATATGTTCATGAGCACAAGCTGTCGAACTTCAACCAGCGCGAAGTCGGCGAGGACACGCTCTCCTTCTACGGCGCGCTGGTGCGAGCGTTGCGCCAGGACCCGGATGTCATACTCGTCGGCGAGATGCGCGACCTCGAAACCATCGCGACAGCCATCACGGCCGCCGAAACCGGGCATCTCGTTTTCGCCACCCTGCACACCAACAATGCGCCGATGACGATCGACCGAATTATCGACGTATTCCCCTTCGGGCAGCAGGACCAGATACGCGCGCAGCTCGCAAACTGCATGCAGTGCATCATGAGCCAGTTGCTTCTCCCGCGCGCCGACGGCAACGGCCGCGTGGCGACATTCGAGATAATGCTTAACATCCCGGCCATCAGGAACCTTATACGCGAACGCAAGCTGTTCCAGATCCATTCGACGATGATGACGCATGCCAAGCTCGGCATGAGGACGATGGACCAGTGCCTGCGCGACTATTACTTCGAGAGGAAGATAACCCTCGAAACGGCAATGGCCTCCGCCAACAACCCGTCCAACCTCCAGCGCCTTATCGCCGCGGGGCCGGGCGGGGTTACCGATGCGATGACCGACGACGCCGCGATGAGGACACAGTAAATTTTCGCGGACCCGGCCGCGGACTCATTGACATATCGGGAGCCGTGGGGTATATATAATTAGTACCTCCTTTTGCATCGACCGGATGCCGGCTTCCCGTGAATACATTGAAAACTCTCTGGGTATTTGAAATTCTGCATTCTCGTTTCCCAAGGGAAGGGGGAGAATTCACGGAAGTATCAAGCTCTTTAGAGGCTGGTGAAACAAGTTGAGGAAGTTCGTATTTGTAGCGAGGGACGGGTCAGGAAGCACGGTTAAGAATGTTGTCGAAGCCGACAATCCGCACACCGTGGTCGAAACACTCACGCGTGAAGGATACTTCGTGCTCAAGGTCTATGAGCGTCGCTCGCTCAAATGGAGCCCATGGGACGTAATCGACATTTTCACCAAGGTCGGACTGAAACTCCTGACCATCGCATCGAGGCAGATGGCGCTCCTCATCAATGCCGGCTTGACCATTTCCGAAACGCTCGATACGGTCGAGGAGCAGACCACCCAGCGCAAATTCTCGAATATTCTACACAAAATACGAATGGACGTTCAGTCGGGGCGTACGCTCGCCGAATCCATGAAGAAACACCCATCGGCGTTCTCAAACTTCTTCGTCGCCATGGTTCACGCCGGCGAAATCGGTGGTGTGCTCGACCGAATCCTCGAACGCGTCGCCACATTCTATGAAAACGAACTCGAACTGCGCCATAAAGTAAAGTCCGCGATGGTCTACCCGGTCTTGGTGACCATCGTGTCTATCGGTATCACACTGTTCATGCTCGTTTACATCGTTCCGCAGTTCGCGGAGTTCTATAAGGACTTCTCGGGCGGCCAGGCGCAGCTTCCCGAATTGACCCAGAAGATGCTCGAAATTTCGGAGGAGTTCCGTTACCACTGGTATTATTACACGGTTATCCCGCTTGCAATCCTCGTAGTCCTTTGGAAATTCAGGGGCACCAAATGGGGACACCGGATATTCGACCCCGTCGTCCTCAAGCTCCCCGTCTTCGGCCCGCTCGCGAGGAAAGTCGCCATCACGCGCTTCAGCCGTACACTCGGTACTTTGCAGGAATCCGGCGTACCGCTCATCGAGGCGCTTGAAGTCACGCGCGATACATCGAACAATGTCGTGTTCGCGAACGCGATCGACTATACGCGCGACCGTATCAGGGAAGGCGAATCGATCAACGCGCCGATGAAGCGTACGCGCCAGTTCCCGCCGATGGTCACAAACCTTGTATCGGTCGGCGAGGATGCGGGTAACCTGGAACAAATGTTATACAAGCTTTCGGACTATTACGACGTCGAGATCGATGCCACGATACGCGGGCTCGCGAGCCTTATCGAGCCGCTGCTTATCATCATCATCGGCTCCATCGTCGGTGTTATAGTAATCAGCCTCTACTTGCCGATATTCAACCTGGTTAATATCATCAAGTAGAAGTAGTGCCGGGCGCGCGCCGCGGGCGCACGGCGAACGGATAGAGCGTAACTTTAGATGTAGAATCAGACAGAGGTGAACTCACTTGGCAGATGCACGTTCGGTACGAAACCTGCTTAACCTGATGTACGAGAAGGGTGCCAGCGACCTCCACATCGGAGTCGACAGGCCTCCCTGGCTGCGTATTGACGGTACCCTTAAGCCCACGGATTTGCCGAAATTGACAAACCAGGACCTTGAGGACTTCTCGAGGATCCTGCTTGGCCCGAAGAGAGAATTCCTCATCGACGAGCAGAACGAGATCGACTTCTCATATGCCCCGGAGGATTTCCCCGGAAGGTTCAGGGTGAACCTTTACCGCCAGAGGGGCGAGATTTCCATCGCCCTGAGGCTCGTTACTTACCATATCCCGACATTCGAGGAATTGAACCTGCCGCCGATCATCCCGCAGGTCGCGCTCGTCGAACGAGGGATCATCATTATCACGGGCACCACCGGTTCCGGTAAGACGACCACCCTCGCGGCGATGACCGACCATATCAACAAGAACCGCGACGCGCACATCATCACCATCGAAGACCCGATCGAGTATTACCACTTCGATAACAGGTGCATCATCAACCAGCGCGAGGTCGGCATCGACACCGACTCGTTCATCATCGCCCTGCGCGCCGCGATGCGCGAGGACCCCGATGTCATACTCGTCGGCGAGATGCGAGACCGGGAGACGGTACAGACCACCTTCACGGCCGCCATCACGGGCCACCTGGTCATGACCACGCTTCACACCACGGATATCGTCTCCACGGTAAACCGCGTGCTCGACTACTACCCGTCGGATATGCAGAAACAGGCGAGGATAATGCTCTCCGAGACCCTGCATTCTATATTCTCAATGCGTTTGCTTCCCATGGTCGGGGGAGGTCGAATCCCGGCGATCGAGTCGATGATAGCCACCGCCCGCATACGCGACTATGTCCTCAACCCTGATGAGACCTACCTTATCCGAGAGGTCATGGAAACCAGTGAGGCGGACGGTATGAGAACGTTCGACCAGTACCTGCTCATGCTTTACAGGGCGGGTAAAATTACGTATCAGACGGCGTTGCGCGCCGCGACGAGCCAGCACGACTTCAAGCTGCTCGAACGGAAGACGACCGAGTACGATGCGGCTATCACGCAGACGTACTACGGCTCCGGTGATTCCACGTAACGGCGCCGCGGATGCCTGAACATTGATTTTCTAAAGGTAGGTATGTCGGCTGTAGAAATCCATGGGTCTGATTTTCTGACAGCCGGCGACAAGGCCCTGATCGTATTCATCTTCATAGTCCCGTTAATCGTGGCTTTCGTCGTCGGTTTGGTAATCGGGTCCCTAAGCAATGTCGTGGTATATCGGCTCGTTCATTACAGGTCGATATGGTCGCCACCCTCGCACTGCCCTCGCTGCCGGAATGAGATCCCCTGGTTCGACAACATCCCGATAGTTTCCTGGCTGTTACTAAGAGGGCGATGCAGGTTCTGCAAAGGACCGATTTCAATCAAATACCCCGTGGTCGAACTCATCAGCGGGCTGCTCTACGCGGGGATCATGTACCGCTTCCTTTACGCCCCGTACCTCCCGGACGATATCGGTGGATTAAGTCTGCACTTTGACATAGCAACTATCCCGTTCCTGTTCAAGACCTTTGTGTTCGCGACATTCCTGCTCATCCTTGCGGTCATCGATATCGAGACACAGCTTCTGCCGAACCGTCTCACGATATCCGGGCTGCTAATCGCTCTCGTACTCAGCCCCTTCGTCCTGCCTAACCGTGAGGATGTCTACCCGTTCGCGAGGGAGACCCTTTTCCATGTCGCTCCCTGGCTTGACGGGTTGCTGCAGTCGGTAACTGGGATGCTCGTGGGCGGCGGAATCATTTTCATCATCGCCATCATCGGATTCCTTATCTACAAGTTCGGCGCGATGGGAATCGGTGACGTCAAGCTTACGGCGATGATCGGCGCTTTCGTGGGGCTGACGAACATCGGGCCCGCGCTCTTCATCGGGTTCGTCACCGGCGGCGTCTTCAGCGTCGTGATGATGATAATGAAGATGGCGGGACTTCGCTCGCTGATCCCGTTCGGCCCGTATCTCTGCCTCGGCGGCTTGATAGCCATGCTCTATGGGCCGGATATCATCCACTGGTACCTCGGGTACACATAGCAAGGCAGCGTCGAACAGGGTCGGACAGGAAAGAAATGAGCGCTTCGCGGGGATTCTAATAGTGCATATTGAAGCTCCCCGAAGCAATCCGCTTTCCGCGAACAATGAATGAATCAATCCCGGGATAGTTGGAATTTTTTGATGAAGCGAACCTTTTAGCGGAACCCGGAGTCGTAAAGTTTGCATAGCGGGGAAATCGCCAGACCGGTTCCGGTCGATCCACCAAAGTTGATTCGTACGTCCTGTTGTCGCACTTTTTGTTTCGTTGTAAATTTTTCGTAGCGTTTGCTTGCGGGATCTATACCTTCAAAGCAGGAACGTTTTACGAGGAGCCAGTCAGATGAAATCGATATTTAATACACGGCTCGATAGAACAAAAAAAGAAGAGAAAGGTTTCACCCTGGTGGAACTGCTCGTGGTCGTCACGATATTCGCGATCCTCCTCGGCATCACCGTGCCCAACTACCTGAACACCCGCCCGCAGCGGCTGCTGAGCGCGCAGGCGAACCGGCTCGGGCAGATGATACGGTTCGGACGTCTACAGGCTATTAGAGATAATGAGAATTACTATCTCGAATTCATCCCCGAGCTCGATATGTACCGCCTTTGGGGCAAGAAGGGCTGGGATGCTTATGCCGACCCGGGGGACCTGAACGGCGACCTCGACCGCGATGGCGACGACTACACCGACGGGGAGGACGCCGATCTATATGATGGCATCGTTGATGATCCCGATATCCTGCTCGACCCGCTGCTTCCCGAAAACCGTCCCTTAAACACGGTCGCGCCTTTGCTCAGGGTCGATCTCAACAGCGACGGTACGTTATTGGACATCTCCCGCGACCTCGACAATCCCGATTTCGTCGGCGATCAGGCGGTGTTTCCCTACGACGTCGACCTGAGATTACTTCCCCTGAGCTGGAACCCCGGGACATCGGACCTGTTCACGAGGCCCACCTGGACCGACCAGGTGAATATCCTCAGCCGCGGGCCGCTCCTCTTCATCGTGTTCTTCCCCGACGGCACGGTCTCATCGAGTTGGCAGTTCGACCCGCCCCCGGGACTCGCCGATGAAATAAGGAACCTCCAGGGCGGACAACTCGGCGTTACCGAAATCTTCCTGACCATCCGCGGCGAATACAACACGCGCGCGCTCGATATGTATCCCGACCCGTCGGGCGGGAATTTCAACGGCTCATACGACCCGACCATCACTTTGTCGCACTGGGAAACGCTTCCTTACGAGAAAGCCATCAACGATACATACGGACGAAGGATTCTGATCAACCATGCGACCGGGCGTATCAAGGTTGAAAATTTCGCGCCCGAATACCTCGACCGCGACCAGGACGATAACGAGCTGATGTACTTTTAAATTGAAATAAAGCTTGGAGAAAGGTTTCGAGATTTCATCGAATACTTCTCATCAGGTGTTAATGACCATGAGATTTATAAAAAAGCAATACCGCCGAAGCTCGGGCTTCACACTGGTGGAGGTGATGGTGGCGATCACTATCCTTATGATTGTCATCCTTCCCCTCGCATCCCTCTATGTGAAAAGCCTGACGACAATCCAGGGCGCCGCCCTCTATTCACAGGCGCTTGGTCTCGCGAAATCCCGGATGGAGCTCATCACGTCGCTCGAATACGCCGACATCGACTACACCAACCCCATCTTCTGCCCGGGATTTCCATTCACGGGCGGGCTCCTGCCCTACTACAGCACCGACGGGCAGGGGGATAGCTATACAGCTCCCGAAGCCGGGCAGATCGCCTATGATAATCGCGACATTCCGGAGACCACAGATATAGTTGAAAGATATTTTGATCCCACCGGGAGAGGCCACAACGGTACAAATGGCGCGAACGAAAACTATCCCGTGCCCGTCTACCGTGATTACTACAATAACTTCACCGGGCAATTGATTGACCCGAATTATAACGGTTTATGCGACGACGATTTGAACGGCGACGGAGTTGTCACGCAGGAAGATATCTTCATCGGCAATCCCAACGGCGATGTTTACGACCTGCCCGGTTTCCCCGGACTCGACGGGCTGGATAAAGCCGGCGACGGCCTTTTCGATACGGTCGTCGAAGGCATGTATGTCAACAGCTACGACCAGACATTGTGGAGGAAAATGCGCGCGGAGGAATGCGTATCACCGATTATCGACTTCGGTCTTCAGTTTGACGAAGATCACTCACTGATCACACGCGACTTCCGGCACCGCGAAAAGACATTCCAGAATTTCGTGCGTATGACCACGATTATCGACCCCACGCCGCGCCTTGCCGACCCGAATCACGAGGATGCTTTTAACGACTGGGTCGACCAGTACTACTTCTGGGACAGGCGCTTCAACGACAGTTACACCGATTCGCAGCTCCTCAACCTCAGCCTCTGCCTCGAGCGCGACCTTCCGCTGAACAACGGCACGAGCAACCTGACCGTCGGGACGGGAAGCGAAACCGTTCTCGGGGGATGGACGACGCCCGATGTCAGCACCGGCTATGACGGCACCGGCCTTGAGGAAACCGACCCGTTCAAGGTGAACTATTCGAACCCGCTGTATGGGAAAAAAGTTATCGTGACTGTCTTCTACCTCTCGGGCGAAGGCGAGGTCGTGTATGAAGACCTGAACGGCGACGGCATCCCCGAAGAGATGCCTTCCGAAACATATGCAGGCGCGAAGCGGGTCAGCGTCGAGAGGATCTTCGTCAACGATATGCTTCTTACGAAATATGAATCGCTTCTGAACCGGGACCCGACCCACCCCTTACGGGCTCTCGTGACCAACCCGACGGGGATACCATTCGCCTACAGCATCAGGATGGTCCCGCCGCAGAGGCGCTTCATCATCGACCCGACCATCGATACGGCGGACGGCATCGTCACGACACCGGATATCACGAGCGGCGACGAATACGACCCTTGCGCGTATGATAACGATGGATTGCCGTACTACAGCGACAGGTACTGGTTCTGATGACGGTGGGGGAGCGTTGTTTTAGTCTATGTGAATCTAATGAATCTATCAGGTTTTCGGCATAACAGAATATATGCTTATCATCGTGAGGTGAAACTGATGAGACGGGAAAAAGGATTTACTCTGGTGGAACTGATGGTTGTAATAACGATCATCGGGATCCTTGTCACGCTTGCCGTGGCCAATGTCGGACCTATCAACCAGAGAGCCAAGGAAACACAGGTTATGGCCGGGGCGAGGAACATCGTCCAGGCCCTCGAAACCTTTGCATCCAATAACGGCGGGAATTATCCCGGCGTGGCATTGCCCAGGAGCGACGACGACGGTATATCACCGTTCCTCGATCAAGACGGTGACATCGACCTCTATACCATGCGTGGTATTATCGGAGGGGGATATGTCGCGCACGACCCGGCGGTGACCAATTTCCTCGACGGGTTCTATTTCGACCCCCAGCCCCCACCCCCTTTGGGAGAGGAACAGATCCCCGACAGGCTCAGGAATTCGCAGGCCATAGAGCTCTACCCCATCAACCCGTTCCATAGGAATGTCGCCGGGTTGACCAACCAGGGTATCCCGATGCTCAACATCTTCGGGATCGAATTCCAGGGCCCGATCGTAGACCAGGCTTACCTGGAAAACAACCTCGGGTTCCACCTCTCATATCCGCGTTACTTCGACCCCGCCGCTCCGGGCGAGTATAACTTCCCCGACCAGTTTTCGTACAGCGGCGTCGCCGATTTCGACTTCTGGTACCTCGGCGACTATCGCGGAACCGTGTGGGGAGCCAATTACGAAGCAGATCCCACTAACCCGGACTACCATGTTACCGAAGGCGAACTGATGAAGTATTTCCCCGAAGGGGATTTCGCCTATATCCCGCTCGATCCCGTGCAGACCGACCCGGCCAACGAACAGTTCATGCGGTATTGCAAGAACTACTGGCTCGTCGTATACGGCTCCAAGCGGACGTTCCTCAAGAACAAGTACGAGGATGTCAACCCGCAGTTCCCGTATCCTCTCGGCGATGGTAACCCCAACTTTTCGAATACGTTCGAGCTGACCGTGAAGTCCGCGCTGACCGGTGCGATGTATGTTTTCGCCACCGCGTATGAAGAGCAGCTCAATGTTGCCGGCCTTGAATAAACGTCCCATGCGGGTTTGGAGGGCGACGCCTTTGACGAGGAGAGATGAGATGTTCAGACACAAGATAAAATCCGCCGGCGGCTTCACCATGGTTGAAATGCTTGTAGCCATGGCTATCGCCGGGATCTTCCTCACGGTTTTTATCGGTGTGGTGGTGGCGACGTTCCAGACTCTGCGTACGGGCGACGAACGTACCGCCGCCCAGCAGAACGCGCGCGTCGCCATGCGGTTCGTCGTGCGCGATTTGAAGCAGGCAATCGAGATTTCGCCACGCCGCCTCGAGGAACCCTATGACCCCGCCACCGGCGGTCTGCCGCGCGATGAAAACTCCATCGATAACTTCGATCCCACGGCCACGCGCTCGGCTTGGCCGATATACAGGCGTACCACCGATTCCGACACTTTCGGCGGCACCAACGGCTACATCGACCTCGACCAGAACGATGAATATTCGCAGTTCCGAGCCGATGAGAGGCCGTTCGATATCCGCCCGCTCGCCCCGAACCGCCTGGAATTGCTGTTGAATACCGATACGTATTATGCCAACACGCAGTACTGGGATACCAATGAATACAACCTCGACCTGAGCCTCGGCGGCGCCGCCGACAACCAGCAGGCGCTGAGGACCCGCGTCACTTACGAGCACCAGATAGCGCCGCCCATAACCCAGGTTTACGACGCGGCATTCGACGGCAACGAGAAAGACTTCGTGCTCCCGGTGAACCGCGACACAGCGCCCGGGATCCCGGTCGAGGAAGATTTCTGCGTAGTGCGAAGTTTCGAAACCGAATTTTTCGATGACGCCGTCAACGCCGATGTCACCGTCAATTCCGAGATAGGGTTGAACGAGGGCATCCAGCTCAATGTCGATTCCTACGCGTTCCGCCAGCCCCTTGCCGACCACATCATCGACGTCCGCTTCCGCTACTGGCACGTTTTCCCGACAACACCGCAGGCCAACGAGATAGTCAGCACGCTCCCGCAGGCGCAGTATTTCGACGCCAATTCGCGGATGGTTGAAATTCGCTACGACCCGAATATTTTGAATGCATACGACGACCCCAACGGCGGAAGCGGTACCACCATCGACACGGACGACGGCTACTACCGCTATTTCGATGAGCGCGGCAGGGAAATCTATGTCTGGTATGACTATGCCGACGGAAGCATGGTCGATTATGTAGACCTCGACAACACCACCGACCCGTTCGAACTCGGGGGCGAGAGAAGCTGCTTTTACACGCTGTACCTCGACGATACATACCTCGCCGATCACGGCTTGAGCAGCCGCTTCCGTGGAACGGGCTGGGAAGATTACGAGCGCGGAGTGCTCCTCTTTGAAGGATGGCGCTTCATCAATGCCGTGACCGTCACCGTACGCGCCACCAACCGCGAAAACCTCGACAAGTATAAGTCCTCGCTCAATGTTCGAGACGGCCTTGTTAGAGGGGATTCGGATTACGAGGTCGGCTTCGTAGACCTTCACCGCGATCAGCAGCCGCCCACCGGTATTGACGACATCGCCAATAAAAACACCCTCGACCCGTTCTATCGTGCTGTTGACAGCTATAGAGATAACACGGTCGTTGTCGGCGGGTCGTTTGCATATGATTTCGTCGAGCCGAATATAAATCCGAACTACGACCCCAACAGCTTCGTCACTCTCGAGATGTTTGTTGTTCCACCCGCGCTTCGCACATTCGCCGAGGAGAGCGAAGCGCTGCTGACATTCGGATTCAGCTACAAGACCATACGGGGTTCTGGAACGTAATATTTATTCGTGTTTTATCCAGGTGATTGTTATGCGTGATAAACCTGCCGGAATACCGCGGCGGATCGTAAAAGAAAGAGGAATAGTGCTTATTGCGGTACTGATATTCATGGCCGCGATAGTGCCTATCACAATCCTCATACTCGATTCGGTCCGCATCGAATCCCTGATGCCGGTCAACGAGAACTACGTGGAAATCGCCGAATGGCAGGCCGACCTCGGTTTCTATGAGGCCATATCGCTCATCATCGAGGACGAGCAGCTCGTCGGCGTCGATCCATCGAAAAAGGTGCCCGTCAATCTCGCGGCCATCGGCGATTATCTTTATGAGCCGGACCCCGCTGGTGGCTTAGGCACCTACCAGTTCGCATCATGGCCCGGTTCGCACGACCTCGATTACCTCGCCGAACCATGGGCGCGGCATCCGGATAATGACACTTGCTTCCTCGTCGAGCGCTCGCTCGAAAATATAGAGAACGCGCTGAATGTCGATTCCGGCAGCATCGGCACTCCCGAAGCCGCAAGCGTGCCCGCACGCTGGCAGTTTCAGAATATCCCCCTCGGGCTGGATGATTTCGGTGAGCTTGTTGAAGACCCGCAGGGCGAAACCAACGAACCCGGCCTGATGCCCGATTATGAAAATCTCAATCCGGGCGCGGCCGATCAGAGGGTCCCCATCGGCAACCTTCGCACAACGCCGATCTCCATTCTCGATTACGACCCCTCCGACGCCAACCTGTCCTATTCTTGGCCTATAGTGCGCTATGCCAATATCAACAACGACTGGGCGACCGAATATGCAAATGAATTTTGGATGGAAAGCCCCGCAGACCACGATTATATATGGCCGAACAAGTACCCGCGTCCGGCATCCTATTTCAGGAACAACCAGGGGGTCAATGGATACACCCCCGACAACCTCGTATATGACTCGCTCTTCGACGGCGACAATACCACCAACCAGTACCTCGCCAGCGCGGAGCTGCAGGAAGCGGTCACCAATTCGACGTGGGCGAATATCTTCTTCGGAAACTCGTTCACGAATAATAAAGAATACAAGCCGAGACCGGGAAGCATTTTCCCGTCACCCCTCGGAACCGAGGGCGAAATACTGCCATCGTGGCATGAGTCGATAGTCTCCGATGAGTCGGGACGCTTCCCGATAAATCTCCTGTTGAATATCATCTTCTCGTCGCAGAACTTCGATTATACCGACGACGGCGATCTGGAAAATCCTGTTGTCGAGCGCGACCAGTGGGATACGGACGTCGACTACGATTTCCCGATCACGGATACCAATCATCCCAACCACGACAACTATCTGCTCGCGAGGGATATGGTCATCAGCCTCCTGATGACCGATGCCGATTTGCGCGACATTCCGCCCGGCAGCTCCGCCAATGCCTACGCTCGTTATGCCGACGAGGCGGAATGGCTCATCCGCCAGATGCTTTACAAGCGGGCGTCGCTCGACCTGCACGCCGATTACAACGGCGACGGCACATGGGATGCGACACGGGGCGAACAGAACTACCTCGCGGTCACCGACAACATGGACGGCAACGGCCGCAGGGGCGACGCGAATGACATGTGGGACGGCACGTGGGATATCTACTCCGACCCCAAGAATATCCTCAGCGACTACGCGCAGGACAGCCTCCCCTTCGCCAACGCCCGTCCGACGCTGGCGGAATTCGAGCGCCTAAACCAGCGTATCACGGTGTACAGCTTCGAGACCGAGGTTATCGCCGATTTCCAGGAATCCCCTCCCGCGCGCGACGATTTCCCGTTCCTGCGTCTCAACATCAACCGCATGCTCAAGAAGGATGACGGCGCGCACACTCTCAACTACAACGAGCAGGACGCATATGACAAGCTTCGCGCGATTGTCGGCCAGGAAAGGGCGGACAGCATACTCAGGTGGCGCGACGGCCTGGTCGACCTCAACGGCGACGGCGACCTCAATGACGAATATCTTGAACAGCCCATCAAGGAACCCACTTCCGACGAGCCGGTAAGCACGCTCACATACCGCGAGCGGAATCATCCCAATTTCCAGGACCCCGCGGCGCTTCTCGAGGTTATACAGACCCCTCCGACTCCTAACAGGTGGGCTCCCGCGAATACCGACTTCGACCCAGATTACATGAACATCCCATCGCTCAGCTCGCTGCTGACGATACCGATGTCGGTGCAGTCGGAGCAGATACTTTATTCGGACTATAACGGCTCAACGTTTGACATTTATAGAGTCGATCCCGCTATGACACCTGTTGGCACTGATGATATCCAAATCGTTAATGGAGCTTCTGATTATATCTACCCGAACCTCGATCCGTTCGGAGCGCATTTCGCCGTACAGGACCCGGATAACATCGAACGCTACGAAACCAACGGAGGGATTTTCATCGACCAGCCGGTCAACAATGCGCTTCATCCCTCTTACAACCATAACGGCACGAGAATTTGCTACACGCGGGATGCCGGCGGCGCGCGCAATATTTACACGAGCGATCCCGATGGCGCGAATGAGACAATGGTCTTGAATGCGCCCTTTAATATTCCTGATGATGCCGACCTTTCGGGATTATTCGGCGGAATTATTGGCTTACCCCCTGTAGCCATCGCGGGTCCGGATTTCAGTCCAAGCTCGGGACGTCCGGACTGGATTGTATATTCGGCGGGGCCGGACAGCCCCGATTTCTTGAATACTCAGCACAGGATAATGCTGACAAATGCAAATGGTGATTATCATATTCCGCGAACCGGCGGTGCGAACGGGATCCATGACATATGCCCCGTATTCACCCCCGATGCATCATGGATAATTTTCATACGGATCGACCTGTCCGGAGGCAGTTTGCCCGGCAATCCCAATCCGGGAACGCTGATTGACGACCTGCGGACCATGTTCTACCTCATGGCCGTCCCGGCACAGGGCGGCGGCGGACCGAGGAGAATTATCCTCAGGGACCCGGAAAATCCCGTGGGCGCCGACCCGGATTACAGGCTGGTCATGCCGTTGCTTCCCACAGTCAGTCCGGATGGCTTCGATATTGCGTTCTGCGCCTTCGACTACAGCTTCGCCGAATTCCTTGACAATGTTCTTGAGGGGACACCGATACTTCCACCATTGGCAAATCCGGGTATCGATATCTACAGAATTCCCATGCCGGATTTAGGCAATTTATCCGCTATTCCACCATATTCTGAGTTCATGGCGCAGCGTCTTGTCGATTCAGGAGATGTGCTTTCGAGCTTCCCGAATCCCCCGACCGAAGGCATAGCCTGGTGTCCCGACTGGGGCAACGGGCCGATACTGCCGGCTCGCTCGGGCGACACCGATGACGGCGGCGACGAAGCCATCGCCATCGCACTGTCCGGATACGACCCTCTCACCGAACGCGAAGAACTTGCCGCCGAATTACAGGAAGCCAGTTGCGCATTGAGAGCTGAAACGGAGCAGCCTTTGATGTCCTACTACACGCAGTGGCAGTTCAAGGATTTCCCGGCGGTATGCACTCTCCAAGTCCAGGCGCTGCAGAAGATCATGGACCGCTTCTGCGTGCGCGACCCCGAGACTTTCGACCCCGGCAATAATCCATTCAACCCGTTTGATGACTATGTCCTGCAGGCGTACGGGCCGAAGATAAATATCAACACGGCGTCGCGGCCGGTGATGAGAACAATATTCCTCCTGATGTTCCAGGGCCCGGTGTGGGACAACAACTTCAACGGCAATACCGCCGGACCCGCTCCACGCGGCGTCGTAGGCGGATTGGCCAATATTCAACCCATCAACCTGCTCGACGACGGCTTGTCCAATGCCGACCGCCTGCTCGCGATACGTATCGCCGACACCTACGCGTACCAGGTCGACGAATTCCGCAAATGGACTTACAACAATCAAGGTCTCGCCGGCATCACCGAGGAAACGGTGCCTGATTCAGTCGCAATCCTCATGAACGAGACCGGGAGCGGCAGGGCGGATTCGCGCTTCAATTACCGCGCGAATTCCTTCCACCCGATCACTGCCGGGATCGATGACGGCAGTGGTCACACTACCACCGTCTACAAACCTTTCTTTGACCCGGCGCCGCCTTTCCGAAGCACCGCCGATTTGTTCAGCGTTATGCTCTATTCCGACATCAACAGCTCCCCCTGGCGGGATGAAGGCATTGACTCCTCCAACGGCCCCGCACGCACCGATATGCCCGAGGCTATAGATACATCAAGCGGCAGCGGATATAACCGCTTCGCACAGGATATCTGGGGCCCGATCTTTGTCGAGGAAGGTAATGAGCTTGTGACTCACGGCGGCGAATTGGACGGATTCCCGAATGTTGAATTGTCCGGATTCACCAATTACAGGACCATCGGCCCGTCCCCGCCCCTGGCGGATATCAACGACTTAAAGCAGGACCAGTTATATCGCATGTTCAGTGTCGATGATTTCAAGCGCATCGAACCGTACCTTACGACGCGCACCTACGTCTACCGCGTCGAGAGCAGGGGAGTCGTGAGAATCGCATCGGGCGTCAACCGCATGGATGTGAGCCGCGATAAATTCTGGATCGTATCGGTCAACCGGGATGCATACGCCGGTATCGATACCGATGGCGACCCGTACGACCTCGACGGCAACGCGTATGACGGCTACTACCTGTTCCGCGCCGATGATACGACCGAGCAATATACGATCCTCACCTATGAGGATTTCCCCCAGGGGGGATTCAAGCTGACGCGGAACAATTTCGTGCCGATGCCCTGAGCGGGCATACGGGCGGGATTTTAACTAAATCAGGAATCGATCAGGGTTTTGCGGGATGGCTTCGTGCCATCCCACTTTTTTATCCCGGTTCGGCCGAATCACAGGCAGCCCGCGGGACTGTCCCCGGACGCATGCCGTATATCCACGCGGCAAACCGGCAAGGGACTGTCCCAAGGGCTGCCTCAGGAATGCCCGGGTAGGCCGCATTTGATTAATAAGCAAGAAGGATGCGGCCAACCCGGGGCTACCAGAGACGTCGCTTATTCAGCGCCTGCCAAACAACAGGAGATCCGCTTAAAAATATGCCATTCGAGATAGATACCTCACGCATAAGGCTGAATTTTCGCCGTCTCCTGCCGGGGGGCGGTGTAAAAATTCCAGACCGAAATGAACTTTGCCCACGGTAAACCTATCGTAAAAAACGTCCGTTTAAAGAGTCTTAAGGGCGGAATAATAGCTTGACAAGCATGTATCTATTGATTATGATTCACCTTTAATTGAAGGCCTGTTCGCAGGCCGGCAAATCTATTTGTGCCTTTATTGTATGAATAGAATTATTCACTTGTTAAGACCCGTAGGAGGTATCTCGTGAGATCCACCGGAGATTTCTTCCCAAGGCTTCGGGGGCTTTTATTTGCCCTCAGCATAATCGCTCTCTTCGTTACCTGTGGAGGGCTTGTAATCGCCGATGAGACGGCGATTCTCGAAGGACTTGACCTCAATAATACAGTTGATGGACAGGACCTTGTCATTCAGTTGAGTGGGAGGGTCGACTATGAATTGAATCCGCTTGCCGGGAACAGGGGCATACAGGTTAACCTTCCCGATTGCGAACTGGGAAGCCTGTTCGCGGTGCCGGCGCTCAATTCAACCGACCTCATCAGCAGGATAGACTACAAGCTGAGCCTGCTCAAGGGCGTGAAATCAGTCATGCTGATCATCACGTTCCCTGAAAACCTCCAGCAGGACGGCACCATGTCCGTCGAACAGGTCGACGGTGACATCGTGGTGTCGATGTTCAAGAACAAGACAACTCACCTGCTTGTTTCGCCCTACGGGGCCGCTGAGACGGAAACGAACGGTAACTATTCCGTCGACGGCATCGAGGTGTCGAAGCTCGATGACAGGGAGACGGTAGTGGTCAAGACATCCTCCGCCTGCGAGCCCAGGGTTCGCACGGCCGCTTTCCCATTCAGGGTTATACTTGAATATGAGGGCGGCGAAACCGGAGCAAGCCTTGAAAATTATTCCTACGACTCCAACTCGGGCCTGATCCACCAGATAGATGTGGATGAGAATTCCGACGGGTCGGTCAGGGTTACAATTACCGCGCCGGACGCCGGGCGGTTTTTGAATAATCTTGACGGTTCCAGCCAGACGGTTACCGTGTTCGACGATATCGCGAGCCCAGTCGCCGCGACCACGGAAGCCCCCAGGATCGCTGAACCGGCCGAGATCAAGGTGCCCGAGCCCGCTGCCGAGAAGCCGGTCGAACTGGATGACCCGGCGGTTGAAGTCAAGGAAGTCAATATCAGTCCAAAAAACAACTTCCCCAAACCTCTCGACTACGGCTCGATGGACCTTGCGGGCGAAGTGAGCGACTATCCGGAACTCCCGGTGGTTACCGAGGCATACGGCGAAGGGGAATATTACTTCCCAACCGAGGAGCCTTCCACCGATAAGAAGCATATTTCGGACGCCCTTGTGTCCCTTAACTTTGAAAACGCGAACTTCATCGATGTTATGATGATCCTCGCCAGCCAGGCCGGCGTCGACTTCGTGCTCGATGCCTACTGGAACCAGGCCCCGACCGGGCATATCCGCGAACGTCCACCGGGAGGTCCCGGCGGCGGTGGATTCGGCGGCGGCATGGGAAGCGGCGGTTCATTCGCCCCTGTCGGGGGCTTCGGCTCGGTTACCCTGCAGGTAACGAACCGGACATTCGATGAAGTCTTCCAGATGTTGATGCTTCAGAACAGCCTCGACTTCGAGGTCTTCCGCGCCAGCCCTGATGCGGAACCGATCGTATTCATCTCGACACGCGAGCGGTTGCAGCAGGAAATGGGTCTCGGCGTCGTGAAGATCTACCAGACGCATTACATCGAGCCTGACAGCGCATTCTACTTCCTGCAGACGATGGACCTTATCCCATCGACGTCGGGTTACGGCTGGTGGTTCTACGGCGGCGGCGGCGGAAACAGCGGCGGCGGCGGCCAGGGCGGAACCGGCGGCGGCTCCAGCGGCGGACGCGGCGGCGGCAGCTCCTCGGGTGGCGGGCGTCGTTCGATCGGCAACGGCGGTTTCACCAACCCCGTGAACGCTCTCGACCCGATCTCCGTCATCGATACATATCCTTCCGCTTTCAACACCCTGCTTCCCGCCAATGAGCCTTTCCAGATCGGCACCGGCGGCGGTGGCGGCGGCGGAACGAGCGGCGGCGGCGGTGGCGGCGGCCAGGGCGGCGGTGGCGGCGGCCAAGGTGGTGCGGCGGGCGGCGGCCTTTATACAGCCAAGACCGGGGCCATCGGCGTTATGGCCACCCAGGAAATGCACGATATGATCAAGGATGCGCTCGACCAGATCGACAAACCACCCAAGCAGATCTTTGTCGAGACCACTTTCCTTTCAGTTGATGTCAACCCCGAACAGCGTCCCGATGTCTATGGCGTGGACAACCTCGGGGATTATGCATACCAGTACGGTGCCGACAGGTTCCGGTGGACCTTCGACGCCGTGAACAACGAAGGCATGGTTTTCGAAGTCCTGCCTAAGAACCAGACAGTGCCTTACGATGATTTCCGCGCAAGGTACAAATGGCTTTACTTCGACCGCAAGGTCAAGATCGTGTCGAGCCCGCGCGTAGCCGTTATCGAGGGATTCACGGGTACGGTCAACGTGACCGAGAACAGGCCGTTCATCATTGACGGCGGTGTTATCATCGACCAGTTCGGTAACGCGATCCCGGCTCCCGACCAGGTAACCTTCGTACCGACCGGAACAACCCTTTCCATCACACCGTACATCGACGACTTCGGCAACATCACCATGTTCCTCAACCCGACCAATTCGAGCCTCCTTGGCGAGCCGCAGCTCATCGAGGGTAACCTTGTATTCGGCACGGTACAGACTTCGGTCAATACGATCCTGAGGCTGCGCGACGGCGAGACAATCGTACTCGGCGGTATGACGCAGAACTCGGAGGATGTCGAGAAACAGATGATTCCGTTCCTCGGGGAACTGCCGATTATCGGCGTTCTCTTCGGACGGACCGAGCGCCAGAAGGTGGATAGCCAGCTCGTTATCCTCCTGACGACGCATATTGTTGGTTCATAGGGTTTAATTTGATACCAGAATGGGGCTCTGTGTGTCTTAGTTGTGAAGCCCGCTCTTTTTGCGGGTGGACGGATAGCCTCAATCGTGGATTGCTTTAACTATGTTTCCTGTTCGCCTGTGTTATGGCTGAAGAGGTGAATTGAATGGCTGATAAGAAAATCGTGGGAATCGACCTCACCTCCCGTGAGATCCGTATGGTTCAAGTCTCGGGATCCCGCGCGAGCGTGACCCTCGAAAAATTCGCCATCGGGCCCATACCCCCCGGCTCCATGCAGGGTGGAAGGATTTCCGACCCGGGAAAGCTCGCTGAAGCTATACGGGAATTGCTCAAGGGGAATCGATTCTCCGCGAAGAAATGCATGCTCGGCATCTCCGGCAAGTACGGCGTTACGCGCATGATAACCCTTCCAAAGATGAGCATGGCGCAGACGCGTGATGCGATCATGCTTCAGCTCAACCAGTACGTGCCGTTCCCGCCGCATGACGCGCTGTATGATTTCAAGGTGATGCGCGAGATCAAGGAGGAGGGCGGAGCCCAGAATGAAATCCTCCTTTCAGCAACGCGTAAATCTTCCGTACAGCCTTTCATCAACCTCCTCAAGAGGGCCGGCCTTACGTGTATCGGCATCAAGCTGACGACCCTTTCCGCTTTTTCGATATTCGAAGACCAGTACAAGGACTCGGACCAGGCGGTTGCCTTCATCGATGTCCGGGATAACGTGACCGATATCTTCTTCATCGCGGAGAATGATTTCAGGCTGTCCCGCTCGGTGGAGTTCGGCTTCAACATCATCGTCGACAAGGCAAGGCAGAAGCTCGGTAAGACCGCCGAAGAGACCAAGGAACACCTGTTCTTCAACAAGGTCGACCTCATGGAGACCTACCGCTCCGCCCCGGATGAGGAAGAGCGGAAGAAAAAAGTCTATGATGAAGACCTCAAGGATATCCGGCTCGGTGAGGACCACGCCGGGGCCGAGCAGATCTTCGAGGGCGAAGAAGGCGAAACCCCCGAGCAGCTCGCGCGCGACAGCGTGCTGCGAGCGATGAGCACATTCGTGAACGAGTTGATGCGGTCGGTGCGCTATTTCGAATCGCAGCAGAAGCGCAGGAGCCGTGTCGGCAAGCTCATCGTGTTCGGCAATATCGGCATGCTCGAAGGGCTTAATGATTACCTCGCGGAGCAGACCGGTTATGATGTGGTCGTCATCGACAAGGTGCCGACTGTCAATGTCAGCCTCGATCCGACCGAAATGAACGCCCTGCGCGATCACGAGCCCGAGATTGTCACATCGCTGGGCTTGGCTGTCGAAGCAGTGCGCGCCAAGAAAATCGAGCTGAACCTGCTCCCGAGAGAAACGATGGTCCGCCGGAAGGCCTATTCCGGGTTGAAATTCGGCATCATCGGTCTCGTGGCGCTCATCGCGATACTCGCCACCGTCTATATCCAGCTGAATAATGATTATGTGGATATCAACAATGAAGTCGAGCGCTATGATGCGATGATCCGGACCGTCCAGCCCGAGTATGACAAGGTGCAGGGCATCAAGACTGAGATCGACACGAACAAACAGCGTTTCGGAGGGCTCGTGAAGCTCTCCGGCGCGCAGATTCCATGGCCGATAATAATGGATGAACTCGGTCGCATCATGCGCGACACGGTATGGGTGAAAACATTCGGTTTCGACGCCAACGGGATGACATACGAGTTCGAGGGCTTTGCCTGGACCACGCAGGAATTCCAGAGGTTCCTCGTGCAGATCTACGAGAGCAAGGTCTTCCTTACGGTCCAGCTCGATGACAAGAGCGCCGAGAATGAGCCCGATACGGGGACCGATCAGGAAGGATACACTTCGCAGGACAGGCCGCGTGTCGGCGGCATGAGAAGCGCCAACGGCGGGCCGGGCAATCCGGGCGCCGGAGCGTCCTTCGACGAAGGGAGTATCCGCGGAAATGATGGAGATAAACCCCAGCCCCGGTACAAACTGCCGCAAGGTCCTTCCGGATGGCAGAGCATCGAAGATTTCTTCAGGGGCGAGGTATGGCAGATACCCATCCTGTGGAGCTTCAAGGTTAGCGGGACGGTTAATCCCGAAATCATCAAGGCGGAAGATATATTCGGGCCGGATGTCACAAAGTTCTTCAGTTGATGCGGCTTTGTTCAGCGGCTTGATGTAAATTTTCTCTTTGTATTTTCAGAAGGAGTATTTGAATGGAACAGCAGGCTCCTCAAGCAAGATCCGGCGGCACAAACGATGTGACCATTATGATTGTGCTGTTCATAGTGATTACACTTGGAATCCTCATCGGTTTCTATGTGGGCCTTTACAAGCCCAAGACGGAAGATATCAGGTCAGCGCAGGCAACGCGGGATTCCAAGAAGACACAGCTCATTTCATATATCGCCGACGTCAAGGACCTCTACAACTACCAGGACCGCCTCGATATACTCAAGGATAAATGGGCTGAGAACAAGCACTATTATGTCCTCGGCGGCGGGAAGTACGAGGAGGAGAAGAACTACACTCCCCAGCAGTACCAGTTCGCCATTTTCGATGCGTATGACAAAGTGTTCGATTTCGGCTATGCCGCGGGAGTTGATATTCTTTTCCTGACGGTTGCCGAATCATTTAAATACTATATGCATGACGACCCCTGGGACCTGCCCTGGAACCTGTTGCAGTTCGACTGGGATATCGTGTTCCAGGAGAGGGCTATCCCCGAGGGCGCCGAGGAAGCAAGCACGCAGGACACCAGTGCGCTGGTTACGGCGCACACCTTCACGGCCACGATGCGCGGGAATTACGATGGCATCCGCAGGTTCATCGAAGTCGTCCAGAATATGGAAGGCGATTACGATAAGATATATTCCATCCACTGTTTTTCGGTGAGCGAGGATCCGTCCTACGTTGTATATCCTATTTCCTTCAGGGGAAGGGGCGCGGCTGTTCTTACCGACGTCACAGTCGAGATTGAAATGCTCATGACTTTCTACGAGTTGAATGAGAGCGGGACTCCCGGGGCGGTTCCCGATATTCCCGGAAGCGTCTCCTGTTCATTCGGCGGCGGCGGCGGCGGAGGTGGCGGCGGTGGCCACGGCCCGTCGGGCGGCGGCACGGGTTCGATGAGTATGGGTTAATATTGATCGAGCATCGGGTTAGATATTATTTTACCGAGAGTTTTCTTGCAGAGGTGTTGTAAATGAATAGATACGCTGCAATTATCCTGATAGCTTTTATAGCGCTATTCGCGGCCGCGTCGGTGACGGGCTGCGGAAGCAATGTGAAACCCCCGAAATATCCGGGGCAGGATGTTCCGGTGGGCCAGAAGGGCGAAAATGCATCCCCTAATTCTGAAGAGCAGAAAACCGAAGAAGCGCCGGCCAGCGATGCTGTAGAAGGCGGGGGCGCAATGTTCGACATGGGTACTGCTAACGACGACGACCAGGGGAAATCCATCGAGTTTCCGCCCATAAATTCAGAGCCCCTTTCAAAGCCCTTGCAGGCCGAGGAAGGCGGGGAAGATACCGGGAACGGTGATGAAGAGGCTTCCAGCGGCGATGGGTCCGCTGAGGAAGAAACCGCCACCGAGGAAAAAGCCGGCGAAGAAAAGGCCGACGAGAAAGAAGCTGCCGAGGAATGGCCGGAGGGCACATCCCATCATGATAAAACCCCCGCCAAGTTCGAGAATCTCGGCGACAACTTCGGCTTCTCCTACCTTAATCCCGACGAAAGCCAGATCGGCAAGGTTAACGAACTGATAAAGGCGATCGAAATCCTCACCGTCAACGAGATGAAATATGATTACGCCGAGGGATTTCTTACACCCGAAGCCGAAGGGCTCAGCAGGGGAGACCCCCTCTTCATTCCCGAGGCGGTACCTGACGAGCTTCGCCCGTTGTTCGAGGGTGAAGGCATAGGCGGCTCGGTGGATGACGAATTGCAGAGCATCCTCGAATCGCAGATACAGGCCGACCTTCGGGTTATCCCGATTAACATAATCGGCATCATGGAGCAGGGCGGAAGGCGGGTCGCCATCGGACGGCTCAACTATTCACAGGGCTTCCGTGTGGCCGAGGGCGAGACCACTTATTTCTGGTACTCCGGCTCTTATGTCATCGGGCTTACAGGAGTAATGATCACTGAAGACCTCGTTATCCTCAACCTCCAGCTTTACCAGTGGAGCCCGTGGGGTGTGCGAGCCGTGACCGACCCGGTGCCGAGGTCGTTCCATATAGGTATCACGTAGCGTGTGTCGGCGCGGCGTGAAACCGCGCAAAAAAAGATTGAAATCCTAAATAATCTTGATAAACTTATGAGGCGATGATCGAAAGATCATCGCCTGTTATTTTTTTCACGTTCTCGGCTGTGGGAGTTTCTATAGTATGACTACTTTTTTTGATGACATCTGGCGTGGCTTGGTCGACACACCGATGGAAGTCTATGCCACGACATACCGGGCGTATTTCCTGCTCACCCCCGAAATGATCGTGCTCTTCACCGGGCTGCTGATTCTGCTCCTCGAACTCATCCGTCCCAATGGACGGCGATGGCGCGCCCCGATCATCGCCCTTGTCGGCCTGATGATTAGCTACGGCATAATCCTCTACACACAGTACCTCACATCCCGCTACTTCAACGCCGCCCTCGGGCAGTACTGGGGCGGCCTCGAAACCATCGACCCGTTCAGCCTGTTCTTGAAAACGGTCGCCCTCTTCGCGGCGATATACACCATCCTCCAGTCGATGAAGGACCGCGAGCTGAATCCCAAATATTCCGGCGAATATTTCGCGTTCATCATGTTCGCATTCACGGCGGTAGAGACGGTGGTGTCATCGTCGGATATCCTTGCCATCTTCGTCATGTCCGAGTTTCTCAGCCTTACGTGTTACATCCTCGTCGGCTGGTTGAAGCACAAGCCGTTCTCGACAGAGGGCGCCGTGAAATATTTCCTGTTCGGCGCGTTATGTTCATCGTTCATGCTATATGGCTTCAGCATCCTCTACGGCGTGACCGGGCAGACAAACCTCTATGAGATTAAGCAGATTATCGCCGACCAGCGCCTTGTACAGCACACATTCGACAAGCCGCTGATGACCATGGCGGTTGTTTTCTTCCTCGCGGGAATCGGGTTCAAGCTCGCGATAGCTCCATTCCACTTCTGGGCGCCCGACGCATACCAGGGCGCGCCCACCGCCATCGCGACATTCATCGCCAACGAACCGAAGATAGCCATCACGGCCGTCTTCCTGCGTGTATTCCTGCTTGGCTTCTCGACGATGGCCGAATACTGGCTTCCCGTGATGCAGGTCTGCTCCGGGTTGAGCATGTTGATAGGCAACCTTTTCGCCATGCGGCAAGTCGAGATGAAACGATTCCTCGCGTATTCCTCAATCAGCCAGATGGGCTTCCTGATAATGGGCCTGTGTGCCGCGGGCAAGCGGGCCACTATCGATCCCAACGGGGCCATCAACTCCTGGGGATATATGGGTATGCTCAACTACATCATGATCTACACGGTCATGAATGTCGGTTGCTTCTATGTAGTCCATATCGTCGAGACGCATACCGGTTCGACTAAAATTGACGCGTTCCGCGGCCTGATAAGGCGCGCGCCGGCTTCAGGATATACGTTGCTGATATGTCTCATCAGCATGTCGGGCATACCGCCGATGGCGGGATTCTTCGCCAAGTACTTCGTGTTCGTCCCGGCCATCAAGGAAGGGCTCTACGTGCTCGCCGTATGGGCGGGGATAATGGCCGTGATATCCGCGTACTACTATTTCCGTATCGTGCGAATCATCGCGTTCGTCGAACCCGAGACGCGTACGATGATCCTGCCGGGCGCCCTGCAGCGCTTCGGGCTGATATTCCCGTTCGCGTTCCTGTCGCTCTACTTCGTAGGCGGGAAGCTCGCGACCTGGTTCTTCGGCTATGCCGCGGGGTCGTTCTTCCTCACCGTGAATGTCTATTTCGGCGCCGGACCCGGCGGGCCGATGGGATAACTGTATCCTTGCGTCGATGCCGACTGCGCGACCCCTTCTCACAGGGGGTTTTTATTTGCCCGTAATGCCCCCGTGGGTTATCCTATCGAGTGCAATCCTTTATGCCCGATACCGTGTCGTAAAGATATTAAAGATGCATATGCAGGATGTCCAGGAAGCCCGTTAAACATAGACCAGCGGCACCGGGGAATTCACCCGCGGCGCGTCCGGCAAGCCGGTTGCTCAGTGAAACGCACGCCCAGGCGGCATTCTACAGTGGGTTCCTGCTGCTTTTCGTTGGTTTCATCGTTTACCAACTCGGGGGTACGTATGTCGCGTCATGGGTCCTGTATGCGATAGGCGTGGTCTGTATCCTGTTTGCCGTGATATCCGTCAGCGGCTCCAGGCGTTTTACATATCTCTTTTCGTCATTGATGATCTACATGCTCCTCAACCAGGGAGCGAGCACCGACCTGAAATCATACCCCATCTGGTTTTTCCGCGCGGCGTCATTCGCGATGTTCATCCTGTTCGTGATGACCGACGGAGCCCGCGTAAGATTGGCGCTTGCCGAAGTCAACTATAAGCATCCGCTCTTCTGGCTGACCGCCGCGATGCTCGTCGCATCCAACATCGTCACCATCAAGCCGGTCGCGACATTCGCTTCGACGCTGACAATTCTCGCCTTCATTTCCCTCGCATTCCTGCTGTTCTGTTATATCCGCGATGAAACTTCGCTCCGTACGCTGCTCGAAATTATCGTCTCCATCGGATTCGTGGTGGCGTTCTGGGGGCTGTTCGTATTTTACGGCGGTTTGGGCGACAAGCCGCTCGACAGGCCGCTTTCGAGCGTATTCTACTGGCATAAT
>CAZSPL010000019.1:0-25934 GCA_964608735.1 uncultured Planctomycetota bacterium
GAGAGGATTGCGTCCGATCTTAAAGCCCATCTCGGATGGAAACTTGATACCGTTCGCCTGGGCGCTGTTTGGCTTTGCAACGTGGCACTGGTAGCAGTTCTTGTACTGCTGGGAGTGGCATACGTTGCAGGCTAAATCGTCGGAGTGCTGCGCCATCTGCTGGTTGTAAGTCTTCGGATTTTCGTGGCAGTCGACGCATTCGGGCCTTACGCTGATATCATATCGACAAGCGCCGGCGCTCGCGGGCCCGTGAATTTCTTCCCCGGTATGACAATCGAAGCAGTTCAGCCCGGCTTCGTAATGCACGCTCGGCTTAAAGCCCTGGTTCTCACCCTTGAATTCACTTCCGATTCGCGCTCCGTGGCAGGCGGTGCAGTTGCGGGTCTGATTCGGCGTCCCTTTGAAGACGTGTCCGTCGATGAGCCCGCCATCGACTGAGTTTGGCTGTGAGATGTGGCACTGCCCGCACGTTGTATGGCATTCGAAGCAGCGGTCATCGAGCATTTTTTCCATCGGCTTTGTAAGTGAGTCGACGCCGCTCCTCTGCATCAACATGGTCTTGTAGCCGGTCTGGTCGGAGTGAACGCTCGCTGCATGATATCGAACGGTATCGTCGTGGCAGGGGGTGCAGAAGGTCTCTGCGAGGACGCTGGGGTCGCGTAAGTAATCGATGTGCGCGGGATCCTTCATGTTGGATCCCTTTGTCCCGCCATGGCAGCCTTCGCATCCGTTGGCGTTATGATGATTGACGAGGAAAGCCTGTGAGATTGTATAGAGTTCTTTTGGCTCCAACTGGGGCACGGAGCCGCCTCAGCCCTCGCCGGCATCCGCGGCGGGAGGGGGTACGGCTTTCGCGGTAAATTCAACCATCTGCTCGCTGGAGTGGCAGGAAACGCATGTGCCGTATGCCGATACGCCGAGTTCTTGATCGGGGTAGGTTATATCCACCGTCTTCGAGCAGTGGCACACGATAAGCATGGCAAGGAATACGCATGTTAGCGCACCCGCTTTCACGAACCTGGATGTAACCCGGTACCGTTGAAAGAAACCTGAATTATGCTGTTTATTCCTCACGAGGCGCCATCCTCCTAAATGTCGATCTTGTAATACAGGGCCGCGTTGAAAACGTCGAATTCGAGTGTTCTAAAATCAGAATTGCTTGAATCCCGGTATTCGGCGGCGAGTTCCCATCGGCCTTCGGGGCCGAACACGATGGAACCGTAGAAGTTGGTCAGGTCGAAATCATGTGTCTGTCCGTTTCCCCTGCCGAGGAAAAGCCCGAGGGTATAGGAGAAGTCGTTATCCTCCTGCCGCCACCAGTCGAAGCCAAAGCCGTGCTGGTCGGTTGCCGAGTCATCAAGCTCATCAATGCTGAAATCATAGTTGAGGTTCTGGTAATAGAGGGAGAACGCGGAGTTGGCATCGGCATTCCAGGTCAGCGAAGTGGTGAACGTGTTCTGCTTGCCGTCCGATTCCCTCAGCCGCATATCCCATTTCCTGAACACGTTTGACAACTGCCAGAATACGTTGTCGTTCAGGGGGGCATTGAGGCCGGTCTTCCATTCGTAGGTGTCATACAGTGTAAGGGGCATCACGCCGTCGGCCCCGGTGTCCGGGGCGCCATCGGGGGCTTTGTTGTCGTGATGCCTTGAATAATCGATGCGCTGCGAGAAGTAACCGCCTCCGGGGAAGCTCCACTTGCCTTTGAAATAAGTGTTGTATGTATGCGCGTAGTTCTTCACGACGTAATCTTCGAGGTCTTCTTCGGTCAGTCCGGGTACCGCCATCAGTTCGCTAAGGCCTGCCAGCTCGTACCTTATCTGCTCCACATCGAAATATTCGGCGGACAATCCCGCTTCGAGCGACATATGGTCGATATTATCGGCGGCAACATTGCAGCCGAAGTCATACCTGTGGTTCCAGTGAGTGTTGAGGGTTTGCTCGCCGTTCAGCATCTCGTAGTTGCCGTAAGCGGTTACGTCGAGGTTGCTGTTGAGGCAGTTGTTTCTTGTAAGACTGCCCGATAGTATGTGGCGCGCGAAGCTTCCGCCCACATTATTGCCCGGTTCGCCCGCGAAAACGCTGCTGTAGCCGAGGCGCATCCTCGTGTTGTCGCAGAAGTCATAGCGGCCGTTCAGCTTTGTCGTCAGGGAGCCCCGTGAATTCAGCCCGAGGTCCGCTGAATCGACCCTGTGGTAGATGACGTCGATATCGAGGGTGCCGTCGTCGAATGGGTGATTGTGGGTGAATGTAAGCCGGTCGCTGGTGTAATCGTTCAGCGCGCAGAATTCCGGCTTACGGTTGGTTTCACGATGATCCCAGTTGAACAGCATCTTCGAGCCGGCAAGTTCGAAACCGAAGTTGCGGTTATCGGTCCATGAATTTCTCACGCTCGCGGGTGTGTCCTCGACGAGGGCATAGTCGGCGAGGTCGAGGTAGCCGCTGAAAGTCATCCTGTTTATCCTGTAATGCAACCCGAGCGCGGAGTTATTTTCATCGTCATATCTTGCATACAGCCCGAGTTCGTTGCCGTTGTCGTAGCGCGTGGTAAGAGCGCTGTCGCCGAGGATGATTCCTTCGAGCAGCGGGCTGTAATGCCGCGCCTGGTCATCGCTGCTTGAATCGTCGAGGTACGCCAGCCCGGGAGTTATGTATCCCTGCATGGCCATCGCTTCTTCATAGAGCGCCATGTTATCTTCGAGGAACGGGTTGACATACTCGTTTTCGACATCGGTCCCGTCGTCGTCGGCGAGCGCGGTCGCGGCGCTGAGCGCGAGCAGCAAGATTATGGCACCAAGTAAAAACAGTTTTCTTGAATCAAGCCGGAGGCTTCTATGCATCACTTTACTCCTGCTATCTGATGAAGAGAAGATTGTCGTTCGACCCATGTACCTGGCTGTGACATCCGGATGTCCAGCAGGTCACCGCGCCCTTGTGCTCAGCCATCTCGGTGTGGCAGCTCAGGCAGAGCGCGCGCCCGTTCAGTTTGAGCAGGTTGAGATTACCGCTTGAGTGCGGCATATGGCAGCTCAGGCACCCCTCGCCCATATCGCTGGTACCGCCAAGGTGCTGATAGATGAACGGCCCCGCGGTATCGGCATGGCATTTGCCGCACGTGTCATTCAACATTTCGGTAGCGAGAAAATCGACGGGTTCGCCATGCGGATTGTGGCAGATGGTACAACCCGTGTCATCTTTTAAGGGATGATGACTTCTGCTCGCTTCAAATTGTGTTTTCATGGATGTGTGACACGAGTAGCAGAGGTCGAGCGAGGATTCCTTCAAAAGCTGATGGTTATATTTACCGTTGTGGACATCGTGGCAGCTCGCGCATTGCAGCCCGGAGGCTTTGTGCTCGCTGTCCGTCCAGTCATCGCTGTCAATCCTTGTTACGTGACATTTCAGGCATGTCGAGAGGTATTGTTCGTCCGCCCGGTCTCCCGCGAACACGAAGATCCCTCTCTCGCCGGATTCGTTTCCGATGGCTTCGGTATGAAGGGATCCCGGCCCGTGGCACTGCTCGCATCCCTGCTCGGCTGGCCGGGCTTTCGGGTTTCCAAGGCTTAGAGCATGCCGCGTGAGCAGGAAGCCGTCCTTGTAATCCGCGTGGCACATCAGGCAATTCGTGGTTCCAATATAATCGGCCTGAACCTCTTCCACCTGCGCCGGCTGTTCTTCGGGAGACGGTTCTTCTACAGGTTCGTCATCACCGATTGCCAGGATAGGAAGAAGCGCCACGAGGGCGGCGATTATAAGGAGTTTGATATGCCAGTATTTATCAATTATCCCTCTTAGCCTCATTAATAACTCCTAATTTCAAGTAGCTTCGACATCATTAAAAAGAACGTCTACTGATAACAAAGCCGCAAGTTTAATTTCTATCACAAATGTTGTCAAGTAATTCCAATAGTTATTAGCTTTTTCTATTTTTCCGATACTGAAAACCGCCCGAAGCAAAAGCGAAGCATACGGCGCATTCCAATGGCGTTTTCGAGCATTCTCATTGGAGGGGAAGGAAAAGATGAGGCCTGCCGGAAGAAAATTCCGCGGCGCCCAAAGCCAGCGCGGGCGTTGATCGAGCGGAAACTTGTTATAATAATCCTGCTTTGGGTAAGCACATTAAGGAAAATATCACCGCCGTATTCCCGTTGGCGTTCGTGCTCGGAATCTGGATCGCGTTTATCGACAGTTTCCAGGTCGTCGCCGGTTCTGTACGGTTGCTGGGAAGCGTGAAGTCGCTCACCCTCGTTCTCGTCTATGGCTGCCTGGCCACCCAGGTTGTTATCCTCGTTCTTGCGGTGGCGGTCTCGATCATCGTTACAATGCTTGACAGAAAGGGCAGGCTCGACGCAACCCGTCACGCCGGAAGGGTTATCGGAATCGTGGTGTTCCTTCTCGTGCTCGGCGCGGCGGCGGTGGGGCTTCGCGGTAAGATGCACGGCCTGAACCCGCTCGACCCCCGGCTGTTGTTTCCGATGCTCGCATACCCCGTATTCGGATGGGTAGCCGCAAGGCTCGTGGCGGTTTATATCGCAAGAACATATAATGCGTCCAAATCACTGCTCGTGGTCGGGAATCATTATGCCGCGGCGACGGGAGTTTCGGTATTCGCGTTCGGTTCGTTCATGGTGCAGTACAACAGCATGAAGGACCTCGCCCACGGAGCGCGCGTGATAATCCCGGGATTCGAAAATGTCGCCTATTACATCGTTTTCGCCATCCTCGGAATAATCACCTTCCTGGTGCTGAGGATTGTTTTCAAGTTGCTCTCCCGGCGCGGATGGGCGTTCGTCGCGGGACTCATCGCGCTTTTCATCATCGTCCCGCTCGCGGTTTTCCTTCGTCCCGCGCCTCCGAACGATCCTGACAAACACAATCCCGCTCCTTCGGATTCGGGGAAAAATGTTCTGCTGATAAGTATCGACACGCTCCGGTATGACAAGCTCGGATGCACGGGCAACCCGGTTGTGCGTACGCCGAATATCGACGCGCTGGCTTCGGAAGGCGTCATTTTCGACAATTGCATCGTGCCGCTTCCGCTGACCATCCCTTCGCACACGACGATGCTGACGGGGCTGAACCCGCGTACGCACGGCGTGAGGGTGCAGGATTATTTCCTTGCAGATTCATTCACGACGCTGGCGGAGAGGTTGTCGGATGAGGGGTTTACCTGTGGGGGGATGGTGTCGATGTCGATGTTGAGCGGGAAAAGCTGCAGGCTCGACCAGGGATTTCATTACTACGACGATTTCTGGGTTTACGCGGGCCAGAGCAAATATTTCCCGCCCGAAGTGAGATATTTCCTTGCCGGAAGGCTTATTAATAAGATAATAACCGGGCGCACCGGGCCGGCGATGCCATTCGAGAGGAGAGGGGATGAAGTCGTCGACAGCGCCATCGGGTGGCTGAACGCCGTGAAGGAAGACGACTTCTTCGGTTTCGTGCACCTGTATGATGTACACTGGGAATATTCCGCGCCGGAACCGTACACCACGATGTACGACCCCGGGTATTCCGAGGATAAGTTCCACTACGACAAGGGCCTGCGCTATCTCGTCTGGGATAACAAGCTGCAACTCACCCAGGATGACATCGACTACATCGAAGCCCGGTACGACGGCGAGGTGACATACACCGACAGCGAGCTCGGGCGGCTGTTCGATGAGTTGAAGCGTCTCGGGCTGTGGGATTCGACCATGATAATCCTTACGGCCGACCACGGGGAGAGTTTCGAGCATGACTATTATTTCGCCCATGCCGACAGGACATACCAGTCGTGCGTACACGTGCCGCTGATAATCAAACCGTTCAAGGGGGATGCGGCCGGGCGTTCGGATGTCCTGTGCTCGAACGCGGATTTTTTCCCGACCGTATGCGAGATGCTTGGGATAAGTACGCGGGTTGCGCTCGACGGCGAGAGCCTCGCGGGAATCGTGAACGGCAGCGTGCCGCCGGACTGGCGACCCTATGATGCCATCTACACCGAGTCGTTCGCGTTCGACCGGGAAGGCTACCAGCATATCGGCAGGACATACGCTATATTAAAGGATACATGGAAGCTGATATACAGCCCATATGCCTTCCCATACACGCCGATAAGCCAGTGTTTCAACCTGGAACTCGACCCGGACGAGGAATACAATATTTATGATGAAAGCATACCGGTAATGAAAGAGCTGTTTCTTCTCCTGAAGAAGTGGGTCGATGCCGACAAAACGCCGGAGATGGAATTGTCCGGGAGGATTGAAAGGGAAGCCCTGGAATCGTTGCAGTATGTCAGATGAGCCGGATGTGAGGGTTTTCGCGGCCCCGCGCGGTTTTATGCCACATTAATTCAACCGGGCATTGATTTTTTCGCCGGGAAGTTTTAGGCTATTTTCAGGGAAAAGGCATTTTTGGGATGAAACCGGGAAGTATCGCCGGGTGTCGGTCGGAACCTGGAGGCTTTATGAAAGGCGCATTCATCAAGGGCGGGATGGTTTATTTGTCTCCCTTGGAGATGAAGAGCGTCGAGAACTACGTAAGGTGGTTCAACGACCCCGAGGTGACGAAGTACCTTGCGATGTATTACCCGGTGAATTCCTTTTGCGAGCGGCAGTATATCGAGAACGCGTCGCGCGCTGGGGACCAGGTGCCGTTCGACATTTTTCTGTTCGACGGCAACCGTCACATCGGGAACTGCGTGCTCACCCAGATAGACTGGGTCAACCGGAAGTGTATCTATGGAGTCGCCATAGGCGAAAAGGATTGCTGGGGGAAGGGATACGGCACGGAAGTCACGAAGTTATGCGTGCGCTATTCGTTTGACCGGCTTAACATGCATCGCGTCGGGCTTGAAGTGTACGATTACAACGAGCGCGGGTTGAAGGCGTATGAGCGAGCCGGCTTCTCCATCGAGGGCCGGGTCAGAGAGTCGAAATACCACGACGGTCGCTACTACGATACGATATTGATGAGCATCATCAATGCAGGCGACGGTGGCAGTCAGTAGAGGAGTCGGAGCGTCGGAAGGCAAGCGTCAGCGTAGTGCGCGGTTACAGGAAGGTTTGTTTTTTCGCAGGGAAGTCCCGATTTAAATCAGGTGGTGAAGGTTTCAGCGCGGATGTTTTTCGATGCCGCGCGGGGTCTGCACCAACAGAGTCATCCTCTCAGCGCGATGGTTATTCCGGCGCCGGTAATGCGCCGCAAGCAGGGAGGTAATAATGGTCAGGACACATTCTTTCGTTGAAAACTTTAAAGCCAGGACCTTTGAGAAAGCCATCGAGCAAGCCACGAATATCCTGGCGAATTTCAGCGACAAGCGATTGACGCAGATGGCGTGGCTATTCGAGCAGATCGCCCATGGCGAAGTGGCGAGGCGCGAGGCCCGGAGGTTCCGGTGGCTGATCGAGACCGGGCATCCGTTCAAGGAATGGATGCGCCGCATCGCGACGACGACGACCCGCGAGGCGCGCCGGTGTCTCATCCGGAGCGTATTCGTGGACGGCATATTCCAGAAGGAAAAACACAAGACCGAATTCGCCCTCGAACATGGCTTCAGGCCGCCGAACCTGCTGGTGATAAGCCCGACCCAGCGGTGCAACATGAGATGCGAAGGATGCTGGGCGGGCGAATACGACCGGGATTCGGATATGCCGATCGAGACGCTCCGTGAGATCATACGGGAAGGCCACGACGACATGCACATGCGGCTTTTCGTGATGACCGGGGGGGAACCGTTCATCCGCGACGACCTCCTCGACATTTACGAGGAATATCATGACTGTTGTTTCATCATCTATACGAATGGGACGTTGATAACCGGGGATGTCGCCGCGAGGCTGGGCGAACTCGGCAACTGCATTCCGTGCGTGAGCCTCGAAGGGAACGAGGAGATGACCGATGCCCGCCGTGGCAAGGGGGCTTATGTCAAGGTGATGCGGGCATTCGAGCGGCTTCGTGAGAACGGCGTGATATTCGGTTTCTCGGCGACGGCGACCAGGAAGAATATCGAATATCTCGGCACCGATGAATGGATAGATGGAATGATCGATGCAGGATGCCACATCGGGTGGTATTTCCAGTACATCCCGATAGGGCGGAATCCCGATATGACCCTGCAGCCGACCCCGGAGCAGAGGAATGTATTCAGGAAGCGTGTGTACGCCCACCGCAACGAGCATCCCATTTTCGCGGTGGATTTCTGGAACGACGGCCCCGTGTCGAGCGGATGCCTCGCCGGGGGGAGGGTGTATCTTCATATCAACACAAACGGCGACATCGAGCCCTGCGTATTCGCGCACTTCGCGGTGGATAATGTTCACGATACATCGATAGTCGACGCACTGAGGGGGGATTTCCTCACCGGGATCAGGGAGAATATTCCTTACGACGGGAATATGCTTCGCGCCTGCATGATAATCGACAGGCCGGAGATACTTCGCGAACACTGCCACAGGTGCGGCGCGAAGCCGACGCACGCCGGCGGGGAATCAATCCTTACGACCCTCGCCGATGATATCGACAAATATGCGCTCGGGGTCAAGGAACTCTATGACAGCGCCTGGGAAAACGGGGATTGGATACAGCATTACCCGATGCCGCCGAGTGATTACAGGTAGCCCGGCGGAACGCTTCCCGCTTATATGAAGTTCTGCAACCTGTCGTTGTCGATCTCGGGACTGGGCTTGCCTTTCTGCCACGAAAACTCAAGGGTCTCGGTGTCTTCGAGCACGCCGATAAGCCTTACTGTATCCCTCTTCTGATCGGGAAGTAGCCAGTAGAGACTCCCGAAGATGACCATGCACTGCCCGACAACCACCCGCTGTTTTTCGTAGTCGAGCCCGGGTTTGTAATAGGCGCGGCAAAGCCCCTTCTTATTGTCGAATTCGAGCTTCACCACGTTATCCCGGATCAAATCGAGATCGACCATGCGGCCTTTCTTCATGTCGGGTTGGGCATTCCATTCCTCGACAATTTTCAGGACCGTTTCATCCGGGTTGGTCAGCAAGGTCTGCATATGCTCCATTACCTGGCGGTCCCATTTTAGCTGGAACGCCCCGCATGACGTCACGAGGAACGACAGAATGACGATAAGGAAAACAGCTAATATACGCATTTAAATCACCTTCAATTTAACTAATAGACATCGGTGGCGAACCAGTGCGGATCCATTGTGCCGTCCTTGAGGATCTTGATGAATCCCAATTCGTTACCCGGCTCCTCCATATCCTTGAACGCGCGGACTTCGAGGGTGAACCTTGGCTTGATGTTTTCAGGATAGGTTTTCCACCATTGGAGGGCGAGTGCCTCGGCGACGTACCTTTGATCGACGAGGTCTGTAACCTGGCTGTCCAGTACAATGAACAGTTTGGCGTACTTGAAATGCCACTCTTTCAATGCTCCCACGAGCTTTTTATCCGGGTCGACGGTCGGGAAGTTTCCTTCGGTGTTCCATGTCTGGATGTTCTTATCCAGTTTGTCCCTGGATTCCTTGTCAAGCCTGCTCGCTCCTTCGCAGCCCGCGAGGAGGAAAATGACGAACAGAAGGCACAGAGTGATTAGAAAAGCGGAATATTTCCTGTTCATAGCTCGCTCCATTTATAATGATTATCAACAGCGGATTATATCAATCGCGGGATGTGTAGTCAAAACCGGCCAGATAAGGATGCACGCTTAAATGCGCCGTTTCATTGCATTTTCACATATGGAAAGATATGATGTAAGCTTGTTTTCATGCCACTTGAAGGGGCACAGGCGCATTTATGTTCGACTGGCTGTTTAATAAATTCTCCTATGATTTGGGGATCGACCTTGGTACCGCCAATACGCTCGTCTACGTGCGCGGGGTCGGCATAGTCATAAGGGAGCCCTCGGTGGTCGCGGTCAAGCTTGGCTCGAACGAGGTACTGGCCGTGGGCAACGAGGCGAAGAACATGATCGGGCGCACGCCGTCGGACATCGTCGCCATCAGGCCGCTTCGGGACGGGGTCATCGCCGACTTCGACACTACCGAGAAGATGCTCCATTATTTCATCAACAAGGCGAAGCCGAAGGGGCGGTTCGTGCCGCCGCGTGTCGTTATAGGGATCCCGATGGGCATCACGGAAGTCGAGAAACGCGCGGTGCAGGACTCGGCATACGCGGCGGGAGCGCGCGATGTCGGCCTCATCGAGGAACCGATGGCCGCCGCTATCGGCGCGGGGCTTCCGGTGGGCGAGCCGCACGGTTCGATAATCGTCGACATCGGCGGCGGCACCACCGAGGTCGCGGTGATAAGTCTCGGTGGCATCTGTGCGAGGGGACACACGCGAATCGCGGGGGACGAGTTCGATGAATCGATAGTCAATTTCGCGAAACTGAAGTACAACCTTCTCATTGGCGAGCGAACCAGCGAGAGGGTCAAGATAGAGATCGGGTCGGCATTTCCATTGAAGGAAGAAACCACCACCCTCGTACAGGGCCGCGACCTCGTCACCGGGCTGCCCAAGACGGTGCGGGTATCGTCGGTCGAGATACGCGAGGCCCTTTCCGGGAGGGTGAATACCATCGTCAAGGTGGTCAAGGATACCCTCGAGGATACAAGCCCCGAGCTTTCGGCGGATATTTTCGAGCGCGGGATAGTACTCGCCGGTGGTGGCGGATTGCTCAAGAACCTCGACAAGAAGATCGCCCAGGCGACCGGGATTGCCACGTTCAAAGCCGAAGACCCCCTGACGGCTGTAGTACGCGGCACCGAGAAAATAGTCGAGGAATATGAGCTATACCAGGATCTGCTTACCCGTATGCCCAAACGGTAACGGGGGAATTATGCTGCGGAACTTGAGACGAATAAGGGGGTTGCGCCTCTTCTATGTAGGCATTGTAATCCTCTTTGTATATCTCGTACTCATACGGGGCAATATCCTGTTTCATGCTACCGGCGGAATGAGGGACGCGGTTGGGTATCCAGGCGAAGGCCAGGGATTTGGTCCACAGGAAGCGGCCGAGATGAGGCAGAGGCTCGACGAGCTGGAGATGAAAAACCTCTCGCTGAGCGAGGAAAATTATCGTCTCCGCAAAGCTCTCGGTCTCGATGAAGCCGCCGGGCGCTACGGCTACGCTTATGAACTTGCCGAAGTGGTGAAGGCGGAAGTCGTGTATTTCGACCACGGCGCGGTGTATCGTACAGCCAAGCTCAATCGCGGCTCTGCCGACGGAATCATGAAAAATGACCCCGTGGTCGGAGCGAAGGGCCTCGTCGGACGGGTGGTGGATGTCGATGAACATTTTTGCGACATACTGCTCCTCACCCACCGGGATTGCAGCTTCGGGGCGGTGATAATGGGAACGCATGAAGCGCCCCGGGGTACGCGGGAAATTGGACTCGTTACCGGCGACGGCAACGACGTGATAATGAAACACCTCGGCAAACAAGCCGACGTGCGGATCGGCGACCTGGTGCTCACATCGGGCGACAGCGGGCTCACGCCGGCGGGCATTCTCATCGGCGAAGTGGACCAGGTCGAGGATATCGAGGATGAACTCATGCTCCGGGTCATCATCAAGCCCGCAACCGACTTCAGCCAGCTCGATTCGGTGATAGTGCTTAAATACGGCAGAACCCCGAAGTAGGGCATGAGTCTGGAATAAACATCTTGCCCTTGTTGCAGGACTGTTTATACTGAGAGCTTGTTTGGTTTGATTTAATGATCGGTATAAATATTCGCGGAGGAAATGAATGAGCGCGACAACGATAACCGGCGTTGATGCGAGGCAGATACTCGATTCGCGGGGAAATCCCACGGTCGAGTGCGATGTCCGCCTCGAAGGGGGCTTCGGGCGTGCGGCAGTTCCATCGGGGGCGTCGACCGGAATCGCCGAGGCGCTCGAACTCCGCGACAAGGATGCGACATACTACAATGGCAAAGGGGTCAAGACCGCGATACGCAATATCCGCGAGTTTTTGTGTCCCGCCGTAATGGGGATGGATGCCGCCGACCAGAGGGCCATCGATGAAAGGCTTGTCGGTCATGAGGACGACAAGGTCAAGAAGAACAAGATGGGGGCGAATGCAATCCTCGCGGTAAGCATGGCATCGGCGCGGGCATGCGCCAACGCGAAAGGCGTCCCGCTTTTCAAGCATCTGAACAGCAAGGCGAACCTGCTTCCCATACCGATGATGAATATCCTCAACGGCGGCGAGCATGCCGAGAATACGGTGGACATACAGGAATTCATGATAGTGCCTGTATGCGGGGGATGTTTCTCCGAGGCGCTGCGCGCGGCGGTCGAGGTGTATCACAACCTCAAGAAACTGGTGGTCGTCCGTAAGCTCGGCGCGGGGCTCGGTGATGAGGGGGGCTTCGCTCCCAATTTGAAGCGGAACGAGGATGCCATCAAATTGATAATCGAAGCCATCAGCGCGGCGGAATATCAGCCGGGGCGCGACATCTATATAGCCCTCGACGGCGCGGCGAGCTCGTTTTACGACAAGGATAAGAAGCGGTATGTGCTCACGGGTGAAGGCGTGACGCTTACGTCGTCGGAGTTGATCGAGAAATACGCCGCGTGGGTCGAGGAATATCCCATCATAAGCATCGAGGATCCGCTCGACGAGAAGGACTGGCAGGGATGGTCGGAGATGAACGCGCGGCTCGGGGAGCAGATTCAGATCGTCGGCGACGATATTTTCGTAACGCAGCAGGCGCTCCTGAAGGAGGGCTTCGCGCACAAGGCGGCGAATTCGATACTCATCAAGCTTAACCAGGTGGGTTCGGTGACCGAGACAATCGACACGATAGAGCTTGCGCGTTCGAATAAATACTCGCAGGTTGTAAGCCATCGTTCGGGCGAGACGGCAGACGCATTCATAAGCGATTTCGTCGTGGCGATGGGCTGCGGGCAGATAAAGAGCGGCGCCCCGGCGAGGGGGGAGCGCACCGCGAAATACAACCAGTTGTTGCGTATCGAAGAGATACTCGGCGAGGCTGCGCGTTTCCCCGGGTATGAGGCGTATTCGAAATTCGACAAGAGCGGATAGCGGTTTTAAGATGGACGGGGAAGCGAGTGATATACTGAGCGCCTCTTGAGAGGTGAAGGACATACGATGAAACGGAATTGCATGATAATCATCCTTCTCGCGGCCGTCATAACGGTACCGGCATATTCCCAGACCGATGTGAGCGACATGTCGGAGACGTTCAAGATCTTCGAGGAAGCTCGCAGCCTTACGGCCGGATATGACCTTACGAGCAAGGATTTCATCCCGACGATACCTGAGGGTTACTTACTCGGGCCCGGGGATATTCTCGAGATAATGGCGGGCAGCATGTTCATGGATGTCGGTGTGCTACAGGTCAGCCCGAACGGCAAGATACTCGTCCCGCCGGCGGGATTTATCGAAGTCGAGGGGCTTACGATAGCGGAGGCCGAAAACAAGATTAAAAGTGAACTGGCGATATACCTAAAGGACCCCTCGATCCAGATAGACCTTTTACAGGCGAAGAAAGTGAAAGTGTATCTTACGGGTCAGGTGATGCTTCCCGGTATTTACATCACCTTCGCGGGCGCAACGCCGACGGAATTCCTGCAGGTCGCGGGGAATCTTGTCACCGCGCCGACCGGTCTCAACCTCGATGAGGGTGATTTCGTGTCGCCATATTTGAGGAGTCTCACCGCATCGGCATCGAGATATGTTCACATAATCAGGGATGGGCAGGATGTTGCCGAGGTCGACCTCGCGGCAGTACTCAGGAAAGCGGATACTTCATCGGAGACGATATATCTTCGGGATGGCGATGTCGTCTTCGTCCCGGAATCGAAGCGTCCCGTGCTCGTACGCGGCGGCGTTGTGCATCCGGGCAAGTATGAATTCGATCGCCACGACAGCCTCGGCGATGTCATCCTCATGGCGGGTGGCGCGAGGACCGAGCAATTCATAAGGGAAGTCGTCGTCGAGCGGGAGACGGAATTCGGCAAGGAGAATCTCAACATCGCGCTCGACCTCAACCTGAAGCCGGTCGATCCCGGATTCAAGCTGCATCCGGGCGACATAGTGCGTGTACCGGAAGCGTCGAATTTTGTGTATGTACTCGGCGGCTTGTGGCTTCCGGCGGCCGTGGAATACCGCGAAGGCTGGCACGTGCTCGATTACATAGCGCAGACGGGTGGCCCGACCGCGCCGGCGGACCCGGCGGTTACGCTCCTCATCAGGAATCCGGGTATGCCCGATGCCGAGGTCATCCAGTGTAACTTCAAGGAGATGTACATGGGCAATGAGGCGAATAATCCCGTAGTCGGACCCGGTGATTTGATATGGGTTCCGTACAAGGACAAGCAGTGGTCGGGACCCGGCATCACCGGCACGATACTGCAGTTCGCGACGTTCGCGCGGTTCCTGTGGAATTAATGGATGGAGTTGACTTATAACATGAAATTCATGGCGGCCCGTGGGCTGCCTTTTCTGTTGGAAATTCTATAATATAGCTGGAGTGTTTAATTGAAAGTACCGTTCATCGATTTAAAAGGACAGATTGAGGATTGCCGCGAAGAGTTGGACAAGGTCATCGTCGATGTCGCGCATTCATGCGGTTATATTCTCGGAAGCCATGGGAAATCGCTCGAGGAAAGCATCGCGAGGAAACTCGGCGTATCCCACGCGGTAGGTGTCGCCAGCGGGACCGACGCGCTGATACTCGCGCTGTGGGCGCTCGGGCTGAAGCGGGGCGGCGAAGTGCTGGTGCCGGCGTTTACATTCGCGGCATCGGTTTCGGCGATAGTGCATGCGGGCGGACGTCCGAGATTCGTCGATATCGATGAGCGTACGTTCAACATGGATGTCGAGAGGGCAGTGTCTTCCGCGAAGGACGCCGCTGGATTCTTGCCGGTGCACCTGTACGGCCTGCCGCTTGACATCGCGCCGCTCGTCGCGCATGCGAAGGAACATGGGATGTTCGTGCTCGAAGATTGCGCGCAGGCGTTCGGTGCGATGGTGGATGGGAAATTCGTCGGCTCCATCGGTGATGCCGGCATCCTGAGTTTCTATCCCACCAAAAATCTTTCCGCCATCGGCGATGCGGGCATGATACTCACCAGTGATGATAAGGTGGCTGAACAGGCGAGGCTGCTTAGGAATCACGGCGAAGCGGTGAGGTATCATCATTCCGTGCTCGGAAGGAATTCGCGTCTGGATGAAATCCAGGCGGCGGCGCTCGAAGTCAAGCTCGCACATGTGGATAAATGGAATGAAGCGCGACGCAGGGCCGCGGCGTTGTATGATGAAGGGCTGAAGGGAGTCGGGGATATCGCGACGCCGTATGTACCACCCAATTGCAAGCATGTATATAATTTGTATACGATCAGGACATCGCGTAGGAACGAGCTCAAGGATTATCTCGCCAGAAAAGAAATCGGCACGGGAATATATTATCCGCTTGGTATGCATCTTCAGCTGGTGTTCGAGGATTTCGTCGCGCCCGGGGAGACATTCCCGGTTACCGAGAAAATCTCCGCCGAAGTCCTCTCGCTCCCGATGCACGCGCATATCAACGCGGAACACGTTGAATTTGTGGTGGAGAAGATACGGGAATTCTACTCTTAGAAGGCGCGCGGAGAGGCACATAGACTCTCAGAAAATTTCCTTTCAGGCTCTTGACAGGACTTGGGGGGGGGCATGGTATAATTAAACCGTAAGAATATCAATGTCTCGGTAATTTGCAGTTCGGGAGGTAACGATGAAGAAGGGATTACTGCTGTTGCTGACAATCGTTTTGCTGATGGGCGGATGTGAGGAAGGCGCCCAGTATATGGGAAGCACGGGTCTTGCGGCTTGCAAAAATAACGTTATGCTGGCGAGCTTTTATGCCGAGGGCAAAATGAGATACGGCGACCAGAGCGCATCGAACGCTCTATCAGCTTGGTGTTGGCTTGCCGATTGCGTCGAAATGCTGAATATGACGATCGGGGACAATAAGGAATTGGATGTATTAATGAAGGACCTTCAAACCGCCTGCGGAACCTGCCGTTTGACAAGCGGGTGGCATCCCGGGGATTTTGAAGATCCAAACCGTCAAAGAATTGTAGATAATATCGATTATTTCTGCAGTCAGCATGCGAAGCACAAGCAAAAAGATTATGGAGACTAATATCTCTACTCTGGGTGATGAAATGAATAAATACAGATACATGGCAATAAGCGCCGCGGCGTTACTCTTGACAATATGTTTTGGGTGCGGCGATAGTAATGGCAGGGGCGCTGTAAAAACCGCGCAGGACGAGATGATCCCCCCGCCATATTTCACGGAGATAAATTGGCCGGATCCTTTTACCGAGCTTCAGCAAGGCCGCCTTGTGATAACCGGTAACCTTCAAAGCCCCGCGGGTTATTTTGAAGAACAGCCAATCGCAATAGAAATGTACGCTGTCCCCCTGATAGACCCGCCTTTGCCTGAGTTTACCAATCCACCGCCAACTCAGCAAGAGCTGCAGATAGTGCTGCTGAATAATCAAACCGTGCAACAATGGGTTGCCAAAGCGCGAAATGATTCGTTCAGGCGGATAACCGAGGGCCCCTTCGTGGGGGCGGACCATTGGAGCGATTTTACAAAAGGCGCGCAGAGTTGGGCTCTTTTTTCCGAGAGCTTCGATGATGATAATTACCTGGATTTTGAGACTGGGGATTTTGAAATTGATTTCGATCAAACCAAGCGGCTGATGCCGGTCGGGGCGGTCCTGATTTTCCTAATAGGCCAGGATCAAACAGGTCTGATCAGCATAGCCATGAACATTTATTCAGTTCCCCAGGTATTATCTCCTGAAATAATTGACAGTCTGGATGATGCATCGATTGCTTATGCGAGCAGTCTGACCGGTCTGGGGGATGACCTGAACGAAGTCCTCGCTGTTTCGGGAGATGATCGTAGCGTGGATATAGCTCTCATAGCCCCTTTCCTCACGTTGATCGATGAGGTATATGGTGAAGGCTACAGCGATGCGCGGAAAGCCGCCGCCGCCGAGCATTTGAGAACTTCAGGCGCCCTTGCTTCAAGTCTGATAGCAGAAACCGAATACAGGGAAATCTACAGAGCGGTCGTGGATTATATCGCTGAGGATTACGCTTTCTTCGGCTTTGCGTGCTGGTCGAGACATTATATGAATCTGCCCGCAGGCGTTGATTACATAGAAGCTCAGGAAGATGCCATACAGGAAATGGTTGATGATTTTAACAGGTTCAGCGAACAATATGTCCTGACTGAGAGAGGCGGCGGGGTGAAAGAGCTGTCGGTCCAGGTTAATGAAGGTGAAAATGTTGTTGCTCAGTTCACCATTATTGGGGATCCCGAGAATCCCCTTGTTGTAACAGGCTACATCGGCGAGCATACAATAGTGCCTGATGACTACAATCCATATATCGCAGGCTTGCTCGGCGTTTTCGAGAGCGAAGGCTATGTTTGGCCCGCGAGCAGTATTTAATCCGACATCAGGAATATGAACAACAGACCAGGCTTTGGACTTGTAGGAATAATTTAAGTCTCTTAGCGGATTATGCTTCAGAATTGCAGAAGTATGAAGACTCCACTGGCAGCGATGCTATTTATAAATGGTGCTGGGAGGCAGAATGCGTGAAGGCGATTCATGAAACAATGGAAGATGATAGCTACTTAAGAGAAGCATTTGATGCAATGACTGTTGCTTGCGGACAGTGTTGGCAATCGAGCAATTTACATCCTGATGTAGATGACGAAAATCTTGAGGGCATGGCTAAGGATATTAACGATATATGCATGAACTATACCGAATTTAAAGGGAACATATAAAGGTGACGATATGAAGGGAACCAGATACATCCATATTGCTATTTTACTAACGGTCATAACGTGCTTATCCGGTTGCGGGGACAAGGATAAAAGCGCCTTTTCAAAAACCGCTCAGGACGAGATGATTCCTCCACCATATTTCACAGAGGTTAATTGGCCCGAACCATATAGTGAGCTTGAGGAAGGAAGCCTTGTGATAACGGGTAACCTTCAATGCCCGGCGGGAGTTTTCGAGGAGATGCCGATTGCAATAGAAATGTATCCCGTGGCGTTGATAGATCCACCCCTGCCAGAATTTACGAATCCACCGCCTACTCAGGAAGAGCTTCAAGCAATCTTACAAGCTAATCAGACAGTGCAGCAGTGGATGGGCGAAGCTCGCAGCGGCTCGTTCAGGCGCATAACAGAAGGGCCTTTTATTGATGTTGAACACTGGAGCGATTTTACAAAGGGGAACCAGAGTTACGCCCTGTTTTCCGATAATTTCGACGATGATAATTACTTCGATTTCGAGACAGGCGATTTCAAGGTCGATTTCGATGAAACGAAGCGACTCATGCCGGCCGGCGATGTCTTAGTGCTTGTGGAAGGACAAGATCAGACCGGTCTGATTTGTATAGCGATGAACATTTTCTTGGTTCCCCAAATGCTGTCGCCTGAGATAATGGATGAGTTGGATTCCGCATCGATCGCCTTTGCCGACAGACTTACCGGCCTGGGCAATGCGCTTGGCGATGTTCTTGCCGTATCGGGAGATGGTCGCGCACTGGACATCGCCATGATTTCACCATTCCTGACATTAATTGAAGAGACTTATAGCGATGGATACAGCGACCGTATAAAGGAAGTCGCTGGGGAACATCTGCGGGATTCGGGTGCAGCCGCGGCAAGCCTTATTCCGGACTCTGATTACAGGGCGTTCTACAGGCTCGAAGTGGATTATCAGGCAGATGATTACGAGCATGAAGGCTATCATTGCTGGGCAAGACATTATGTCGATCTTCCGCCTGAGACCGACTTCCTTGAAAAACAGGAGGAAGCCATCCAGTATGTGATTGATGAATTCAATGTTTTTGAGGAGTCCTATGTCGTGACCGAGCGCGGCGGCGGTGTTAAAGAACTGTCCGTGCAGATTGACAAGGGTGAGGATACCATCGCCCAGTTTACGGTAATCGGTGACCCCGCGAATCCTCTCTCTGTCGTGGGATATATCGGCGAGCATACTATCGTACCGGATGACTATAATCCGTATTTCGTTGAGTTGATTGGCGTATTCTACAGCGAGCATTACGATTGGCCGCCCACGGGGATCTGATTCGCGCAATCAGTTGAGTGCGCAGCCGTTCAGGACATTCATACGCCAATGAGCGCATCGTATAATTTACCGATTAGCGCCAATCCCGCGGCTTGAAATAGAACCGCGATGTCATATAATGGGGTATGAGGGCGGAAGCAAACTCCCTCATTCGCTATCGGAAGTTACGAAGCTGCCTTTCCTCCAGGGGGACATATAGCCCTTGACGGGCGGTCGAATGCTGGAGGCTGATCGATGGACGTCATCTGCCTGGGGATACTTGTCGCCGATGTCATTGTCAAATCCGTCAGGGAGTTACCCGAGACCGGGAAGCTCGCGACGGTCGATTCGATCGACCTCTCGCTTGGCGGCTGCGCGGCGAATACGGCGGTGGGACTCTCGAGGCTCGGCCATGAGACATGCGTGATGGGCGCGATCGGGGATGACGGGTTCGGCGAATTCATATGCGACGCGCTTGCCGAGGAGGGGATTGACGACAGCGGCGTGATTCGTCTCGAAGGGAAAGCCACGAGCGCGACGGCGGTGCTGGTCAACCCCGAAGGGGAGCGAAGTTTCCTGCATTTCAAGGGTGCGAACGCCCTGTTTGCCGGCGATGACCTGGATCTCCGGATGATCGAGCTTGCCACGCATCTCCATATCGGCGGCACATTTTTAATGGACACGTTTGACAACGGCGGGGCGGTGACGGCGTTGAAGCTCGCGAAGGAAGCCGGGTTGTCGACGAGCCTCGATACGGCGTGGGACGCGTCGGGGCGATGGATCGATGTCCTCGAACCGATGTTCGAATATGTCGATATCTTCCTTCCCTCGGACGAAGAGGCGCGGATGATTACCAGCGAGGACGACCCGAGGGAGATGGCGCGGTTCATTATGTCGCGCGGAGTGAAGACGGTCGGCATCAAGCGCGGACGCAAGGGGGGATATTTCCGAAGCGCGACCGGGGAGTATTCAATCCCCGCGCTGCATGTTAAAGTGGTCGACACGACCGGATGCGGTGACGCATTCTGCGCGGGATTCATAAGCGGCGCGCTGGACGGGCTGAGCCTCAAGGGATGCGCGCTGCGGGCCGTAATGGTGGGCAGCGCATGCGCGACGCGGATCGGAGCCACCGCCGCGCTTCCGGACAGGGAAACATTGGATAAATTGATGAGTGAACACATCGATGAAACAAAATTTACTTGATAGAACACCCAAAGTGGGGGTCGTGAGTTTCACCGACCCGCGCTCGACCAGTTTCGCGGACGAGCGTGAATCATACATCCGCGAGAAGCATGCCGAGCTTGTTGGAAGCATCGCGGCGGCGGGATTCGATATCGTCGACCCGATGTCGAAACTTCGCGGCGCCGGGAGCGGGATTTTCGGGCTGGCATCCATCGGCGATGTCAAACAGGCCGCGGATATCATCACGACATCCAGAGCGGACTGCATCGTACTCGGTCTGTGGCACTGGACCGAGCCGGAGCTTCCGCTGCGTCTCGCGAAGCTGTGCGGACTTCCCACCGCGCTCTACACGGCGGATGATCCGCGATGGGCCGGCACTGTATGTCTCTCGGCAGTGGGCGCGTCGATGTGGGAAATCGACAAGCCGGAATTCACGCGGCATCTGAGAGTAAGGGGAGACATGTCGGAGCTCGTTCCATGGGTGCGCGCGCAAACCGCCGTGAACCGTCTGGCCGCGGGTACGCTGCTTATGTGGGGCGGAAGTTATGCACTTCGGATGGAGCACCTTTGCGACGACCACGCGTCGCTCAAGTCATATTTCGTCGGGGATATCCTCACCGAGGACCAGTTCATGCTCGTAAAGCGCGCCGAGGATATCCTCGCCCACCGGCATGACCGCATCGATGCATTCGCGTCATGGGCTTCGAAGGAAGGTATCAAGGTCGAATTCGACGACAGGATGTTCACGCAGAAAGTGTATGACCGGCAGATCGCGCTGCACCTCGCGGCGGTGGACCGTCTCGCCGAACTGCGGGAAGAGGATATCATCGGCGTATCGATAAAATGTCAGCCCGAGCTTTCGGTGGAGTACGGCGTCACCGCGTGCATGCTTCCCGGGTTCCTCCCGTTCGGACGCGGGCCGGAAGGCGCGCGTCACGCGGTCGCCACGGTATGCGAGGGCGATACGAAGGGGCTTGTCACGAGTGCGATGCTTCACGCGCTGAATCCCGGTATGCCGCCGCTGTTCGGGGATTTGAAATATTTCAACGACGATATGCTCATCCTTTCGAATTGCGGCGGCTCATCTGTGGCATGGGCGCTCTGCGACGGCGACGGCGGCTCGCTGTGCGGCGTGTCGATCAAGCCCCAGTGCCAGGGCGAATCGGGCGGGGCGGTCGGATACGACGGCAAGCCGGGAAAGGTCACCGTCGCAAGGCTCGTGCGCGTCGCCGGGGAATACGTGATGCAACTCGGGCTCGGCGAGGCAATTGCGATAGATGAAAAAATCCGCTCGAAGATCCTATGGGGTCACATGTGGCCGCATATCGCAATCAGCTTCGGTGAGTGGTTCGAGGCGGATATCTTCGCGAAAGTGGTGGGCTCGAATCACCTCTCGGCGACGTCCGGCGATTTCACGTCCGAGATGGAATATCTCTGCAGGCGACTTGATATCCCGATAGTGCGCATCGACGATGCCGAGGACATGATGGGCTTCGCCGATGCGATGTAACGCGCATCCTGTGCTATAATCGTCCCGTCTGGCTGGCTGATAAACCATGAAAGTCCCACGGGGCATACCTCTCATCATACTTGCAATACTCTTGCTCATCCCGTTCCACCGGGTTTTTCTGTATGGCGAATATCTCACCGGCACCGATGCCAATATCCCGCTGGTGGAACCGTTTGTATCGGAATTCCCCAATATCGGCAACAAACCGTGGGAGTTCGCGCTGAGGCAGGACGGTTTCCTCCAGACGCTGCCGGGCAAATACTTCACCCAGCAGCAGTTGAAGGATGGAGAGATACCGCTATGGAACCCGTACATATTCTGCGGTACGCCGCATGAGGCGGATATGTATTCGCAGTTGTTCGCGATTACCGACACGCCGTTTCTCTATTTCATGAGCGTCGATGCCGCGCTTACGGTCGCGACGATTCTTAAAATACTTCTGCTCGGGTTCGGGATGTATTTCGTTGCTCGACGCCTCGGCATCAGGTGGGAATTGGCATGCATATCATCGCTGGTGATGTGTTTTTCATTTCAGCAGACGCAGTGGTTCGAAGTGCCGGCGTTTCTCTCCACAATGCTCTACCTGCCGTGGATGTTCCTCGCGTGGGATAAATATCTGCGATGCAGGCGGATTCAATGGGTGTTCCTGCTCGGCATTCTCGGCGGATTGTCGATACTCGGCGGGCAGGGGCAGATATTCGCGACGATATGGATAATCCTGCTTCTGTACACGCTGTTCGGCTTTGAATGGCGCGTGCGGAAGCGTCGATTTGCAACAGTGGGATGGCTCGCCGGAGGTTTCATCGTTTCGCTTCTAATTGGGTGGGTGCAAATTTACCCGGCGATGCAATTCGTCGCGCTGAGTAAAGGGGCGAATCCGGAAGCATCGATTTGGGCTCACTTCAGGAACGAATCGATAAACTTCGTCACGGGAGGCTGGAAGCAGATAGTCACCAACGTGGTGCGCATATTCGCGCCGTTTCGCTATTACGAGCCGGACCAGTGGTATTACAAACAGCATAAGGAACTGATTATTTACCTCGGATTTCTCGCGCCCGCCGCTCTGTATGCCCTATGGCGACGCAAGCGCGAGCGGTTTCAGAATTATCTCTGGTGGGTTGCATGGATATCCATGCTTATCATCGTTTTCAATACGATTATCGAGCTGATTTTTGGGATAGTGCCGTTCATGCAGTTCCAGAACATAAGGCGCATCGCCGCGCTGCTTTTCAATTTCCATATGGCGTTGCTGATTCCGTATGTACTCGAAGCGTTGATTCCCAAGACCGATTTGGAGCTGGCGCGGAGGTTCCGGCGTGCCTGGTTTGCTATTATTATAATCACGGTTTTATATACATTATATGTGGTATACAAAATACATACATACGGATACACTTGCCGGTCGTTTCTTCTTGTTTTTTACTACCTGGCCATCGGAGCCATGTTCCTATATCGGTGGTTTGTCATAGAGGGCAATATCAGGAAAGGGAGTATCTATTTCATTGTATTGATAGCGGTTTTCCTCGAGCTGTGGAACTTCTCAAATCACCTGATATTGACCAGCCGGACAAGCGTCGGGGCGTTACGTGACGCATCGGTCGAGAGTATCGCACAATCGGGATTGGATGGCATTTCAGGACGGATTTACCGGTATTCGCCGGAGAACATGTATCAGGGTGTATACTTGAATCCCAATACCGGCGTACTTGTCTGTATCCCAGACGCCCAGGGGTATAATCCGCTGAATGCATACGGCTACAGGCACACGATGGAGCAATACACTGCATGGGATGGCAGGCCGAATCCACGATATATACCGGACTTCAGGCATCCGGAGCAATTCGAAACCCGGGCGCTGCCAAGGATATTGAATATTCAGGGAGTCGGCTTTGGCGATCTCGATGAAGGTAATTGGAGATTTCAGGGAGAGAAGAAAGACAGAGCCATGAAGACATACGCACTTGGAAGCATCGACAGCTTGCATCCGGCATGGGCGTTTGTGTTTTACGATATGAAAGACATCTCTCCCGACGATTTCTATGTGCGTCTCAGCCGGGATCAGCTCGACTTAGCGAATACCGCATACATCATGGCTGACGAAGGTGATATTCCACGCGAGATGAAGGCGAAGTCCGATACCGGTATCGAAGAAGCGCCACGGGGGGCTGATGCCATCACCAATGCCGCGCAAATCGTGCATGAGCCCGGCCACAACCGCGTCGAAAATGTGGCCCTCGCGTATCCCGGCGTACTCCTGTTCTCGGAGAACAATTATCCCGGCTGGCGGGTGGAAGTGGACGGCGAGCCAGCCGAAATCCTCACGGTCGACGGGTCGTTGATGGGCGTGAAACTGAATGCCGGCACTCACACCGTCGACTTTCGATTCATCCCCCTGCGATTCCGCATCGGTCTCTGGGTTTCTGTTCTGTCGCTTCTCATCTCATTCCTCATTCTCATCTTTGCCTCATTCAGTTCGAAGCGCCCCCCTCTTCTCTCATAGCGCCGATCTCAATTTTTCATACAAAATATTAGAAACTAAATTCTCCGGGTGGCACGGTCTGCGCGAGCCCCGCGAGCGCTGACCGTGGTCTGTATGGGTTCCGCGTTTATACCACGGTTATCCCTCGCAGGGCTCGGGAAAACCGTGCCACCCGGAGTGGAGGAAGATGATGCGTCGATACCACGGTTATCCCTCGCAGGGCTCGGGAAAACCGTGCCACCCGGAGAATCGACCCGGAAAGCGGTCCATTTCAGCCAATTTAGTGTTATAATAGTATTACGAGTGTAACGAAACTGTAGCTCCGGAGACGCTCCCTTGATTTCCACGATTTACGTGGGAAAATCAGAGTGGTCGTATGAACCTGTTTGTAGCGATATGTATCATACTACATGAATACCGGGTCGCCGCGAGGAGGGTCGAGTAATGATAACGGAAGAGCGGCCCCGGCAGAAGGTCAGCGACTTACCTCATGAAGAGGAGTTCGCGATGCAGGAAATTGCGCTGGACAGAGAAAAGGCGAGTGAGACGGATAACGCGAAAGAGCGGTTCGTTCATCTGCTTAAGCGCTATGAAAAGGAGCTCTACAATTTCGCGTACAGGCTTACGGGGAATCGTCACGATGCCGAAGACCTGTTGCAGGAATCCTTCTTTAAAGCCTACAAGTATTATTTCCAGCTCCGGGACGAGTCGAAGTTCAAGGAGTGGATATTCCAGATTACCGCTAACCAGTTCAAGAACCTTCTGAGGAAGCGGCGCCGGGAGAGGCTGACCTTCCCCGAGGACTTTGAAAAGAACGTGACTGAGTCACTGGAGCAGGCTCCATCGAAGAATCCCGATGAAACCTTCGACAGGAGGGACCACCGGGCGCTTCTGAGGGAAGCGATGTCGGAGATGGGCGATAAAATGCGTACGGTTCTGGTGTTGTTCGAACTCGAGGGCTACACGATTGAAGACATTTCGAGCATGCTCTCGATCAGCCGGGGCACAGTCAAGTCGAGGCTGCATTATGCCCGGCGGAAACTCAAGGATGTGTTGATGAGCGATGAGTTCAAAGAACGGCACCAGTTCAATGATCTGGAGAGTGAACCGGAAGATGATTGACTGTAAAAAGTGCGAGCGCCTTATTCAGAAGGAGCTCGACGGAGAGATCAAGGAAGCCGAGCTCAACAAGATGCGCGCCCATATCGGGGAATGCGCATCGTGCGGCGAAGAGCGGCAATATTTCCAGGCCCTCAGGAAAATAATGAAAGAAGACAGGCTTGTCGAGGCTCCACCCGCACTCGTGGCGAGACTTGCCGAAAATCTGCCCGAGAAGCCGAGGGTCGGATTCTTCGAGGGCTATGTCGCGCCGTTCCTGCTGCAGAACCGTACTCGCCTCGCCATGGCGAGCTTCGTTCTCATGTTCGCCGGGGCGGGGCTGTTGTACAGCTACTACCGTGACACCAACATGGACACCATATACCTCAGTCCCGATGAGTACAACAGGGCTCAGATCGGCATCCGCACATCCGGACAGGCGGCATTCGTCATACCCGCCGGCGAGGACAAGACGGTCGTTGAAGAGAATGACAATGCCGTCGAAGAGATGGAAAACGCGCTCGAGGGGGATTATGACGAGTCCGGCATTCATCTCGCGGGCGATCGCCTGCGGGGACAAAGACACCCCGAACTCCT
>CAZSPL010000019.1:25944-27469 GCA_964608735.1 uncultured Planctomycetota bacterium
CCTATCGCATTATATGTGTGAATTCTGACCGAGGCTGCGCCCTCGGTTTATTTATTGCGGGCTGAAGCGTTGTCGAAAATGGCCGAATATTCAATGGGGACGACATCGGGCCCGCGCAGGGAAAATCGAGTCTCATCATGAGGTGGTCGTTATCCATTCCCGTCCGGCGTCCATAATAATCATCGCAATATTCTGCTTCATCATCGCCCTGCCGTCATATTCGCAGGACTACGATGACATGATCGAGTTCAGCCTTGAATACGAGCTTCCGCGAGGGGAAGGCCCGGGGGATGCAATAATCTCGCTCGCGGTGCATATCGATGAGGGATACCCGTTGAGCGGCAAACGGTTCGCGACAGAGCAGCTTTTAATAATCTATAAACAGCTGTGGGCCGAGGAACCGGGCCACGAGGATGCGTTGCAGAGCTTGTTCGAGGAGCAGATACCGCCCGAACTGAAGGAGACACTCAAGTCATTCGACGGCGCGGAGCTTTTGTTGATGATGGTGGACGCATTCGAGAAGGTGGAAGACGCCGGGATGCTTTACTTCGATGAGCCGGTCGATATCGTCTATGCGGAGACGCTTCCCTATTACCCGGGCCAGAATTCGCGGCAAACGGCCGATGCATCGGGGGCCGCGCAGCAAAAGGGGATGGTCAATTTCGTCCTCGATACACTCAGCGATGAAGACGAAGCGCGCACCGTCATCAACGGGAACCTCATCAACATCTCGGCGGCGATACTCAGCTACCGTTCTGAATACCTCGTATTCCCGCTCGACCTCGGCGAACTCGAAGCGCGCGGGCATCTGCTGGTGAATTTGACGAATCCGTATTCCGGGCTGCCGGTGAGGAACATCGCCGACGATGTCAGCATCCGTCCGGGGGATATCCGCTATGACTACTCCGGCCCCGACCGGGTGGGCGTAATGTCGTATCTCGCTGACGGGTCGAATGTGCGTCGCGCGATAAATCTTTATTCGAGCGGCGAGTTCGACCAACTATATAAGATGACCCCATGGAAAGACGAGCTCGACAGGCGCGTATGTATCTATGTCTTCCAACTCTCGCATATAATCAACGAGTATTACCACACATATGGCATTCTACCCGATAAAGTGCCGCAGATTGAAAGCAAGATGTTCGCGTCGGTGGGATTCCTCAACCCGTTCACGAACGAACCGGTGAAACAGGTCGTGAGTCCGCTCGATAAAACCGAGGGGGATTATTTTTACTATAAGACATCGGACAGCCAGTATGTATTGATCGGCTACGGCAAAGGCCTCGCGGAAGCCATAAAGATACAGCGAAGGCTGGAGGAATAGTAAACGAGCCGGGAATGGATCTCATGTTACATACTTAGTTAGGCCGTGTTTGAGAGCCAGGTTAGTTTCTTGATTTTTCATTTACATCTTGACGAGTCGAGGAAAATAGTGATATATTAATAGGGTCTTCAAATTCTATTAATATGGAGGCCCAAGATGGGTGTAAGGAGTGCTTTTTGCCGAAGCCGGGGATATCTCCCG
>CAZSPL010000020.1:0-27437 GCA_964608735.1 uncultured Planctomycetota bacterium
ATAGTACGCATCGCCGTCCTCCTCGCCCTGATGAGCGCATGAGTATCCCACGGGACTTCATTTAATATAGATACTTAATCCCCATCCGGTAATAACTGACAGCCCTGTCGATATGCCTACGAAATTTCCGCCTGACTTATGACATCCACTCCCATTGCCTTTCGCAATGCCGCGAGTGATTTGAGATAGTCATAGACGGCCCCGATACGATTCGCCTGCGCGCCTGAAAGTTCCACTTCCGCCGAGAGCACGTCCTGTAATGTCACCACGCCTTCCTTGTAGCCGATTTCCGCCATGCGCTTCGCTTCCTCGGCCAGGGCGAGTGTGGCTGATGTCGCATCCATGCGTTCGAGGGCTTCCTGTATTGCGTAGTATGCATCGGCGACCTCGATGGAGATTCCTTCCTCGATATCGTCGAGCTGCAGCCGCAACTGCTCGGCCTGGTGCATCCCCTGGTCGAATTCGGCGTTCGCCTTGCCGCCGTCATACAGCGGTAGATTCAGGTTGAAAATAAACCGGTAGTTCTCGTCGCTGCTGAATGCGCTGTTGCTTGATGAAAAGTTGTAGGAACTGATGAACCGCAGATCCGGGCGCAATGTCTTCAACCGGGCTCCCGCTTCCGCGAGTCCGATCGACAAACGGAGCCCTTTCAACTCGGGACGCGTCTCGATGGCGGTCACTTTCGCTTCTTCGAGCGTGATTTCAAGGGGCACCCCTTCAACGTCGTCCGGGTTTATCGTTACCGGGGCGAGGAACTCATCCACGCTGAGGACCTTCATCCATGCGAGTTCGGCCATGTTAAGCGCCTTCCGCGTGCCGATGAGTGATTCCTCGGCGTTCTTCACCGCGACGTCCGCACGGATGACTTCGAATTTCGCCACCTGCCCGGCATCGAATCGTAACTCGGCGATGTGCTTGTCATTGCTTGCCCGATCGAGGTTCTGCTCCTGCACGTCAAGCAGGAGCTGAAGGTAGATGAGATCATAGTAGGAGCTTTCCACGAGGTATTGAATTTCGTCGAGTTTTGTATCATATTCTGATTGCGCCACCCCGAGGTTGTATTCGGAGATCTTCTTCATATTACGGTTGAGGCCGAATGTGAAAATCGGCTGCGAAAGCGTGAGCGATAATGTATGAATGAAATTGCTCGGAGAGATAACCACCGTGCCTACGCCGGGGAAATCCTGGGTGATTTCCGGTCCGGACTTGGTGCTCGCGCCGGCCGCGGTGAGGCTGAATAGATCGAGGGCATTCGCGGCCTTGACCCCGAATTGCGCCGCGATGAGTCCCTCGGCGGCGGCTTTTATCTCAAGATTGTTGGCGAGGGCAATCTTCTGGGCTTCCGGGAGAGTGATCCAGGCCGTTGTGTCGCTCGCGGCCGCATCCTCCGCCGATGCCGGTAGATTGAACAAGAAAATTGTTATCGCCGTGATAATAATAAGTGTCCGGGGCATGCTGATCCTCCAGATTATGTGCCCCGATTATATCAGAGCCGGGGCTGGAGTTTAAATATGTAAATCTTTTGAGGCTCTTCCAGCCCGACGGCGAAAGCTGCTGAGGAGGCAGGAAATGGAATCGGTGCTGATGTTCAAGCCGGAATTCTTCGCGGATCTTTATCACAAGGGATTTGCGGGTTGGATGGGCATGGCCCAGGATATGGGGCTGCTCTATCACTTCATTCTCATAGTAGTCGGACTCCTTGTCTGCTACTACGGTTTCCGAATCTACAGGGTCGTGGTTATCGCCATGGGCGCGTGCATAGGCGCGTTCATTGGACTGATTTTCGTCGACGCCCTGACACCTGCATCTTCAGTCGTCTTAGACCCGATGCTTGCGCCCTCGGCATACACTTTTTTCGATTACCTCGGCTTGATAATAGGGGCCGTAATCGGCGGAGCGGCATTCTATGGCCTTAGCTGGGTGGCGGTATTCGCCCTTGGATTCGTCGGCCTGGGCTTCCTCGGGTTCTTCGCCATGACATCGTTCATCCAGGGCCCCGTGGCGATAGGCATCGCGGCCGCGCTCGGGGTGATTGGCGGGGCACTCGCGGTGAAGCTCTTCAAACCGTTCGTAATAGTCATCACGGCTATACTCGGAGCATTCGATTTCGCCATGGGGGTCGCTGGAATCCTTGTAGCCACCGGGGTTGTTACCGTGCTGACCGGGGACGAAGGCAGCGGCTTATGGGCGTTCCTGCTTCCATTCGTGCTCATGATAATCCTCGGTATCGTGAACCAGGTGCTCGATAACTACCGGGAAGACTACACTCCAACGCATCCGGCGGAAGAATTGCCCGAACCGATCTGATGAATTCCTGATATTGAAGACATCGCCCCGGAAACGGGGCTTTTTTTTGAAGCCGGTTGGGGTGATATAATTGTTCCGGCATGCAGGCAAAGGAGCTCAGAAAAATTCTCGAAAATGCGTTTGCCCGGATTGGGTATTCCGTAAGCTATGAACCGATGGATGACGGTAAGGGTGGGCGCTACAGGCTTCGCGATAAGCATGAGGTCATCATCGATTCCAAACTTCCGGAGGATGAAAAAGCCGGGATCCTTCTCGAAACGCTCAAGGGGCTGGATATATCGGGGGTTTATCTTCCTCCCGTGGTGCGACGTCTTCTCGGCGAGGACGATTCATAAGCCCCGGGTTCCCATTTGGAAAGTGTAATTTTATTTTGAACGGCTTCGCGCGAGGCGAATTTCGCGGGCAATTTCGAGCCGATGTAAAACAGGTGTGACCGGCAGCGGCAATCGGACGCCCCGAATCCCTTAACCGGCATGGGGTAGTCATCAGCCATAGCCTTCGCCACGATGCATTCCTCCCGCGCTAAGGTTTCTTTCACGTACGCGCGGATTACCTGCCCCTTCCGAAGCAGATAATCGATATGCCAGTGAACCTTTTTCTTCGTTAAGCCGCAATGCCGCATCAGCCTTGTGTCGAGTGAATTCAGCGCGCTGCCGACGTAGGCATAATACCCCGCCCGGAATCGCCGGATTCCAAGCCTGCCGACATGTATCTCCACCGTTTGAGGCACATGGATTATCAGCACATATATTCCCTTCCGCGTCACGGGCGGATTATAGCAGCAGGAAACAGAGAGGCCCACCCTGGAGGGTGGGCCGGGAGAAAAAAGCTTAAGGTGGCGATTGCCTTACATGTATTTCAATTTCATGTCGATGACGTCTGACGTGGCTGGATCGAGCAGGATGTTGAGTATCATCATATGGCCGTCCATCTCGGGTCCGCCCGGACCGCCCTGGAATCCACCCCTCGGTCCACCCGGTCTGCCCTGGAATCCGCCCCGGCCCTGCATCCGGTTATCTTTCCGGTTTTCGCGCCGACCCTGCTTGCCTTGCCTGTCCTGACCATCGCGGCCGAATCCCTGGTGGTCCATTCCCTTTTTCATCATCGCTTTCTGGTCGTCGGTGAGGATGTCGAGGAATGCATCGATATTAGCCTTGATGGCTTCATGCGCTTTCTTGAATTCTTCTTTTTGTTCGTCGGAAATCTCGGTTTTTTCGGGACGCTCGAACTTATCGGGCTTCTCCCCCTTGAGAAGCGCATCCCTTCGTTCGGTTAGCCGGTCGATCATCTTGTCGGTTATCTCGCCGGTGATATCATCCATGATCCCGCGCGTATCCTCGCTGAGCGCGGCGATCTCCTTCAACTGGTCGGAGGTGAATTCGAACCGGTCGATGAACCCGAGGATCCTGATCTCGCTCATGAGTTCGCGTATTTCCTGGTTCCCGAACGGGCCTTCGGGACCGAAAAACATGCCCATCTGGTCGTGCCCGCCGCCTGGGCCAAACCCCTGTCCCGGACCCATTCCTTGTCCCTGGCCCTGCCTGCCTCCGGGACCTCCGCCCCATCCGCCCGGCTGCGCGACTACTACGGTCGTTATCAGCAATCCGCAGACGAGCAGCGTAATCCATGGTGCATATCGAGTAATCTTCTTCAGCATAATATTTGCCTCCAGATTTATCGGCTTCATGTATTATGTCGAAAATATCTCGACAATGTTCCCCCGGGGGCGAAATAATTGCCTGCTGTGATATAATAGGCGGCTCTTACAGGATGCACCATGAAAGTTTCCGGCATACGTAATGCCCTCCTTCTTTTTTTCGGCGGTCTCGTCGCGTGGGGACTTATCGTCTGGCTTCCCCACCGGGAGTTCGTGCAGCTTACGGAAAGCCTCGGCAGACCGGAAAATCTCCCCCCGCTCACACACAAGGTTTTCTTATTGAACAAAGAAATTTATTCAATGCGCTATGTTGAGCTCGTTCTCTACGCAGCGGCATGCACAGGCTATTACTTCTTCTACCTGTGGGCGAAGAAGGGGACAGACAGCAGGATGGTGCTTCACAACGTCGTCGTCGTCGCCGTGATCATCGCGATGTATGCGCTGCTCATCTACAGCGTGTTCGGCATGCGCGCCGCGATGCGGGGGGTGGCAGGATGAAAGGTCCGAGCAGGAGGCAGATACGCGAATTCGCCCTCCAGGCCGTCTACGAAATCGAGGTCGGCAAGCAGGACATGGCGAAGGTGCTCGCGCGTTATATCAAGGAAGAGAACCTCGAAGAAGGCCCGAGGGCATTTTTGCGCGGTATCGTACGAGGCACGCTTCGCCATGTCTCCTACGTGGATGAGATAGTCGAGCAGTTGAGCCGCGGATGGAAACTTGACCGCATCGCGCGGGTCGACTTGAGCATATTGCGGCTCGCCATCTTCGAGGTGCTGGTGGGGCTTAAGGGTGAGCAGATAACCGACGCGATAATCATCAACGAAGCGGTGGTGCTCGCGAAGAAATTTTCCGGCAAGGACGCCGGTAAATTCGTCAACGGCATCCTCGCCACCCTCATCAAGCAGAAACCCCAGTGGGTGGAATATATCCAGAAACGCAGGAAGGAAATGAAGGAGGAGGAAGGTAGAGAAGAAGGCGGGGAGGATAGCGGGGAGGAAACCTCAGGCGATGAAAGCACGGAAGCCGTGAGTGAAGCGCCGAAGTAGGCCGTTATGGAAAGGATTGTGGAAACCGGCGGGCTGGTTTCCGACGAAGGCGCTCTGATATAGAGCTTGGCGGAGGAATAAAATGCGAATCCCCTTTTTGCTATTCTTAATTTTCCTTGTCTTCATCATTGCGCCGTCGGCTAATGCTGGGGGCTTGTATCACCATCACTATTGCCCCATTGAAATGTTGCGTGATGAAGACCCGGTCGTGCGCACCGACGCCGCCGTCGCGCTTGGCGAGTGCGGCGCACCACCGGATTGCGCCGTCCCGACGCTCATCGACGCCCTGGTCGATGATGACTGGCTGGTGGTACGAGCCGCTTATGATTCCCTTATGAAAGTTGACCGCTCGGCCGAGCCCGCCCTCATCGAGGCCCTGTACTCCGGTAATGACAATAAATTCACCTATTGCAGCTACATCCTGTCCCTGATGAAGCCCCTATCGAGCCGCACCGTCTTCGCGTTCATGGATAATTTCGAGAATCCCGAGGGGAGTGGTTGGGTGCTGCAATCCCTTGCCGATGCTTCGGGTGAATACGAATTCATCACCGATGCCATCATCAGGAGACTTGACAGCAGTGATGCCCGTATCAGCAAGAGAGCGCTCAGGACACTCGGAACCATCGGCCCCGCTGCACGCAAAGCGGTTCCTTTACTCCTGTATATTCTAAAGGAACAGGAGCCGTCGGTTTCGTTTGAATCACTCGAGGATCCGATGGTTGTAGTAAGCAAAAGCTACACTAAAGCCGGGGAATATCGTGCCCTCCTGGTTGAGACGCTTGCCAGGATAGGGGCCGATGCCGATGATATCCTCCCCCTGCTTTTCGATTATCTATGGTTCCAGTCAGGGAATGGCTTCGTCCCGGAAAGAGTTATCAACTTCCTGGATCCCGACCCCGCCGAGCTCGTGGAAAAGATAGTCGAAAAGGTGGAGGAAACCGGTGAATCCGGCTTCGCCGAGGAAGCTCTTATTGCTCTTGGAGCCGATGCCATACTATATTTATATGATTTCCTCGAAGGGGACAACGAACTTCTCCGCGCAATAGCAGCGAGTGTTCTCCTGGAAATTAAACCTGTGTCGGAACAAACGGTGATGAAGCTCAGGGATGCGGTGCAATTAAAAAACAACAGCGATGTGTTGCGGTCCCTTGGCGAGCTGGGGCCTGAGTATGCCGTGATAACTCTTCCATTGATTATAGAGTCTTATGAGAGTGATGATGTGGAGATGCGCCGCGCGGCTGTCGCATCGATACCCAAACTCGGCACTGCCGGATGGGATGCTATACCCATTCTATTCAGGGCTCTGGATGACTCGGATACAACGATTTCGATGGGAGCATACTACCGTCTGTCACAAATGGGGCCGCCATATCCCGATGAAATCATCGATAAACTGATAACGCGCTTGAATCATCCGTTCGCCGCGCACAGAAAGTTGGCCGCGCAGTCATTGTGGTATATCGGCCCGTATGCAATCCGGGCTGAGGATAAATTGATCGCCCGCCTCGATGATTGGAGCGAAGATGTACAGGAAGAGGCCATCAGAGCATTGACCGCCATTCATCTTGACGGTTCGAAGATTATTCCTGTATTCAAAGACAAATTGAAGTCCGGAGAAGATTTGACCATCTATGATTTCATGGCGATCAATAAGATGGGCTCTGATGCAGCCGGCTTGACGGAAGAATTGATCGGTTTTCTTGCTAACGCGGACAATCCCAGCTTGAGATTCAATGCCGCGGTCTCTCTCAGCAAGATCGGATTTCAAGCAAGGCAGGCGGCTTCCCTTTTCTGGGATATTCTGAGGGATGATGAACAGGTGAATCTTCATCCAGCCGCAGCGGTTGCTCTGGAAAGGTTCGGCGAATTCAAGCCCGAGATCGTTGATATCCTGTTGAATGATATGAAAACGGTTGAGGCCAGTGAGCGTTACCGATATATTTCGGCTCTTGGCGAGATTGGCCCGGATGCGGCGGCGGCGGTTCCCGAACTCGTCAGGATCCTCGGGGAAGGTGAAGCGGATTCTCCAGTTATAGCCGAGGCGATAGGTCAGATTGGCTATGCCGCCCCCGGGGCTGTCACCCGCCTGAAGCTTTATGCGGAGTACAACGATCAGACTGAGATAGATGCGCACTACGCGTTATTTATGCTTGGGGAGGATCCCGAATATCACCTTCAGCGGTTGATTGATGCTTTGAATTCGGAAAGCCTCGGAGTTGTCGGAAAGGCTTTTAGCTATCTCGGTCAGATTGGCCCCGCGGCAAGCGCCGCCATCCCTGTGCTTAAAGAGAAAACAATGTATAGAGGAGAAATGAGTGACTTAGTCAGAGGCCGGGCCTTTGAAGTGTTTCGGCTGATCGAAGCTCAAAACTGACGCTATCTCAAATCCCCCTTGATATAATAAATACGCTTCTGAGCGAGGTCGTTTTTGTCGACGTCGTCCCATGCGATGTGCACGATGCCGCCCGGGGTAATCGCGCCGGTGATGGTTTCCGGGCTTGTAATCTGGTCGGTTACATATGATTCGTCGTAGAAATTCTCGCCCTCATCCTCGCTGAGGCGGTACGCCATCCTGTACTCCCGCTCCCCGGCGTCGTCCTGGTATGCATACGCGATGAAGACACGCTTCGCGCCGTCGGTCGCGAGCAGCGGACGCGAACACAGCCAGTCCTCTATTTTGGTTACGGATGCGAGTTCGAGCGGCGCCGACCATTCGGTGATGCTTCCGAGAGAACGCGCATACATCAGCGCAAGGCGGTCTTCGCTTCGCTCCATCCATATCATGTGCAGGCGGGCCATGCCGCTTCCCGACGTGGCGGCCATATCAAAACCGCTCTTGAACACATTCACCGGCTTGGCATCGAAGAGGAAATACTGGTCGAATGTGCCGCCGCCGTCGTCGCTTCGAAGCAGCCTGAAAGTCATTCCCGGCGAAAGTTGCGAGCGTTCTCCCGCGAGCATGAAAACGCTCGCGCCGCCGTTCAGCGCGCGTACATCCTTGAACAGGCCGTTTTCGAGGAGGATGGATTCATCATCCGGATTGAAATTCCTGTTCATGGCGAGCGATGTCGTCTGCCCATCTTCGTAGATATAAAATGTGAGCGGCATCGCATCGGTACCCGCGACGGCGTACCGCATCGGGTTCTTCTCGGCGTTGAATATCGTTTCCCGTGAGAATGTCTTGCCGTTGTCGGTCGAACGCCGGTAGCTGAGCTTCGCGCCGACATCGGTCTCGTTTATCCAGAGCGCGACGAGGGAATCTCCGACGGATGTCAGCTCCATTCCGCCGGATTTGTGGCCGTCCTTGTCGGAAAGCTGGATGAAGTGGCTGAATTCCTCGCCATCCTCGGAGAATACGTAGAAGACGCGGTGCGTCCCCGATTGCTCTTCGACATAGGCGATGTTCACTTTGCCGGTGGCGTCGATGGCGAGGTCGGGGGAGAAGAGGTCGCCGGTCCCGGTCGCTGATTTCGGATTCCCGAATGCAAGACGTCCCTTGGGAGCCGAGATTTTAACCGGTTCCCCGGGCTTCTTGCGATGGCATCCTGCTATTCCGGCTACGATAACCGTCACCAGGAGCAGTATAAAGATCCGCGCATAGCGTGATTTATGCATAACCTGCCTCCATTAACTTATTGCATTTTATCATAAATTGGGGACAGGCCCCATAGAGGGACAGGCCCCGTAGAGGGACAGGCCCCGTAGAGGGACAGGCCCTTAGTGAGAGGAATTCCTATATAGAGATTTTTCCCCCCGGGGTCTTGCATTTTCCTGTTTTATGTGGTAACTTCTTGTAACGTTTTGTAATCTTTGCAACGAGGTGTGCCTTGAATAACGTCAAGGAATGCCGTATTAAGGCTCATATGTCACAGGACGAACTCGCCGCCGCATGCGGCTTGGCGAGGCCGACCATAAGTAAAATCGAACGTGGCGAGACAACGCCATCCGCGCTGAGCAGGCAGAAGATAGCCGATGCCCTCGGATTCCGGGTGCAAGATGTCTTCCCCGCTGAAACAAGCGGTTCACAGGGCGTGGACTTCATCGGACAGATGGTCGATGAAGTGCTCGGCATTGCAGTCACCAACGGTGCCCAGGTCGCGGCTGGGGTTCGTGGCGGCACACCGGGCGTATCAGTCAAGGATGACCGCATCGAGGGCTTCCTCATCGACCGCCGTGGCGAGAAACTCGCCAATATCCTGGTTCATCTCATACGTGATGGCGAGAAAGTCGATTCCACCGTGTCTTCAAAGGAAGGCAGGTTCGTATTCAAAGAGGTCATCCCGGCGGAATATGCGATACTCGCCGGCGAGAAGTTCCTGACCCTTGCGGTGGATGCATCGGAAGACGAGTTCGCTGTTGACATTTGATCTGTGTTGAATCCAGAATCCCCTCCTCCCGCTTCGGTTTGCTTCCGATTTCGCCGTCGTGTGGAGAGGGGTTTTGCGTATTTAAGATGTACCTTGTGATATCATTTTGGCGATGCCGTCAGTGGATTCAGATTTAATTGCCTTCATTGAAGGGAAGATGGAGATCGCCTCTCTGGCCGATGCCCATTCGCCATCCGACATCGGGGGACGCCTCGCGGCGGTGACGGGCGATGACCCGGCGGCCCTGATCGGGAAATTATACGCTGTCGCGGATTATTATATCGACAGCCGCGAGTTCGATAAAGGTTATGAATTCATCGATGCTTTCCTCCCGGGAGGGAGCATTGATCCCGGCGTGAAGGGCGAAGCGTATCTCATCGCGAGCGAATTTCACGCATACAGGGATAAATACGAGGAAGGCCTCGCGAACATTGAAAACGCAAGAGAGATCTTCACGAAGCTTGGCGATGTCGAGAAACTTCTCCGTGTCTGCACCGATGCCGCGGGTTTTCTAAAGCGCCTCGGGAATTTCGGGCGCGCGCGTAAGCAGGCCGAGTTGGGGCTCGAGCTTGCGAAGACGGGTGATTATCCCAAGTGGGAGATGCGCCTTCAGAACAACCTCGGCCTCGCGCTGAAGGATATCGGCGACAACTCAGCCGCCATCGAAGCCTTCAGGAGAAGCGTCGACCTGGCGAAAAAGCTCGACAACCCGCGCGTAATCGCCGCGAATCTCGTGAACATCGGGCGGTTGTACCAGAAGATAGGACGCACTGAGCAGGCGCTCGAATTCATGCAGAGGGCGCTCGATGAATGGCGTAAGCTCGGAAACGCCCGCGAAGTCGCAAGATGTCTCAACAACCTCGGCTGGATTCTCGTCGAAAGCGATCCCGAACGCGCCAAGGATTACCTCGCGGAGAGCCACCAGATATCGGTGGATGGATTTTTTCCCGATGTCGAGGCGATGGTGCACTTCAACCTCGGTGTGATTTACAAGGCGGAAGGCAAGTTGGATGCGAGCGGCGCGGAGTTCGAGAAATGCAGGGCGATATCGGTGACGATGGGGGATGATGAGTTCATATGGCGCACCGGGCATCAGCTAGGACGTCTCGCCCTTATGGAAGGCCATGCCGAGCGGGCTGCATCGATACTTTCGGATGCCGTCGCGAAGCTCGCCGAATCGCGCAAGAGGCTCGTGGCAGAGGACAGGATCAACTTCCTCGCCGACAGGGAAATGGTCTTCAGCGATTTGGTCGAATCGGAACTCGCGCTCGTGAACAGGCATCGCGCCCTCGCGACGATTCAGCGTGTAAAGGGCCTGGGGCTTTATGAACTGATGACCGGCGGCGATGCGGATACCATTGATGAAAGCGACCTTGAGGGTATAGCATCGGAGCTTGGAACAAGGCGGATCGTCGCGATCGATTATTTCGTTCCAGCCGACAGGCTGATCGTCGGGCAATACTCGGGCAGGGGGGGCGAGCTTCGGGAAGTTCCATTCGACAGGAAAGAGTTTGAGCGAGCCGTAGCGGACTTCGCGGACAAAATAAAAGCATATGAAATTTCCGAGAAATTACGAGCGCAGCCGGTACGCAAAGACGCGAACCTCGATGCGGTGCTTGAAAAAATATATGAATCGATAATCGCCCCGGTGGAAGATATTCTCGATGGGGCAGTGTACATTGCAATATCACCGTACGGCGTGCTCGGAAGGATACCGTTCCCCGCGCTGAAGTCAGGGGCTTCATATCTCGTGGAGCGTGTGAATACGGCGATATTTCCGAATATTTCCGCTGTTCGCATGCTTTCGGGGATGAAACCGGAGAACCTTGACGGAAGTTTGTTGTCCTATATAAGCGGGGAAGACCGTACATTGAAAGCGCTGGATGCCGAAGCGGCGGCGGTGCGGGATGGATTTCCCGGGCGCGTCGTGGAAATCCCGGCGGCGGAGTTGAGTGCGCTCAATTCCCGTGGCGGCGACTGGATACACTATGCAGGCCATGCATCCTTTTCAAGCTTCTCGAACGCCTCGGGACCGGAGCCGCGAATAGAGCTTTCCGATGGGCGAAGCATACCGCTCATCGAGCCGGGAAGCAAAGCGCCGGATGTCGCGGTGTTGTCGGCGTGCCAGACAGCGCTGGGCGAGATGAAGGGCGCGTCGGAGATGCTTGGATTCGCCCGGACGTTGTTCGCGAGCGGTGGACGCTGCCTCGCGGGCGCGCTGTGGCAGGTGGCGGATATGCCCACGGCGGAGCTGATGAAGGATTTCTACAGTGAGTTGGTATCCGTCGGAAGTGTATCATCCGCCATGGCGGGCGCCCAACGCAGAGCGATAAAGCGTGGATGGCATCCATATTTCTGGGCGGCATTCACGGTAAGCGGGGATATGTGGTTCGAGAGAAATGGCGTAAACGGAGCAAACAGATGAACAGACGATTCACAATTGGCTTGCTGATACTCGCGTTGCTGATGCTCCTTCTGGCCGGCTATGGATGCTCACCCTCCGAGGAGGGCGGCTCCGACTCCATCATCTGGGGCCGTGTGCGGTCGATCGGAAACGCGCTTCCCATACCCAACCTTCGCTTCACGGTTGATAACGTAAATATTTTCGGCGCGACCGATGAAACCGGGTATTTCCGTCTCGATGCGGTTCCCATAGGGGAGTACGAGGGGCGGCTTTACCGCCATGGACACCTCGTATCGATGTTCGAATTCGCTGTCACCGGTTCTCCCGGTCAGCCGTCGCAGACGATACAGATCGGGATTCCCGACCCGCTGACCGGCAGCGGCTCGTTGAACGGTATTGTAAAGAACAAGGAAGGCGAGCCACTCCCGGGCGCGGAAGTGCTGCTCGGACGTCCCGATGAAAACATGCAGATTACATATACCGATGAAAACGGCGCATATGCATTCGGCAATCTCCCGGAGCTTGGAAGCTACACGGTCATCGCCAGCATAGACGGTTATAAGCCCGATTCCGCGGGGCTGGTGCTCAATCCCGAATCGCCCGACAGGATCACATTCGAGCTCGAAGCCAAGACCGAGCCCGTGTCACCTTTCGGATTCGTGCGGGGCAATGTAACCGATGAACTCGGCGCCTCGATTCCGGGGGCATATATCACAATATATCCACTCAATGCCGTCGTGCCGGTGCTCGACAAAACCGGTGAAACTTTGACCAATCTCGATGGAGATTTCGACCTCGGTGAAATCATCGAGGGGCCATATATTCTATGGGTTGGTAAATCCGGTTTCGGAGTAAAGGTCAGGGAGATCTACGTGACGGCGAACCTTGCCTGGGAAGGGGATATAGTTCTCGATGGTTCGTACTCCAAGGACCCTTGATTTATATAGTCGATTAAAATCGTAATGGTCTTCCCATGCTGTAATAATGTGATACTATTATATAAGAAGCATGGGAGGTTTTACCATGTTGCCTTTTCTTCAGGAACCGAGGAAGCGCTCCGGAGATGTGCGGACGCGATTCGAGGGCGACGTGATGCGCATCGCGATTGATGGGCATTTCGGAGTGGGTCTGTCATCGGAAGTTCGGGAAGCCATTAAATCCGGCTTGAAAGCCGGGGTACCCGAGATGATTATCGATATGCGGAGGGTTGATTATATCGATTCATCCGGTATCGGTACGCTCGTGATGGCTTGGAAGGGGCTTAACCGTTCGGGGGGCACGCTCAAGGTGATTGGAGTCCCCGAACAGGCGAGGAAACTTTTAAGATTCCCACCGTTTTCAAAGGACGGCTTGCTCAACCCGGAAGTGTTCCCGGAGTGAGCATGGAGAGGAGCACTATTCTTGCCGGCCCGGCGAGTCATCATAATCGGTCTTGACGGGGCGGATGAGTATATTCTGAATAAGCTCATCGATTCCGGACACTGTCCCAACATCTCCGCAATAAAATCAGACGGGTATTTCGGGAGTATCCTGTCGACGGTTCCGCCGCTGACACCCCCCGCGTGGACGACGATGCTTACGGGCGTCAACCCGGGACGTCACGGCGTTTTCGACTTCATCCAGCCCGCGAGCGACGGCAGGTTCGTGGTCGCCAACGCATCGCGGCGAATGGGGCGCACGCTGTTCGACCGATGCATCGCCCAGGGCGCCGGGGCGCTCGACCTTTTCGTGCCGTTCACATTCCCGCCCCCCGATGACGTCGCGGTTCACATCTCCGGCCTGGGAACGCCGTCATGGGAGAGCGATTTCATCAGGCCGCATTCATTGCGAGACAGCCTGCTTGCACGATATCCCGGGCTGAAGGAGATCGATCTATGCGAGGGGCGGAATCTTGCAACACTGTCCGCCGGGTTGCTCGATGAAGTGGCTATGAAGTCTTCGATTGCGAAGGAATTGATGGGCGGCACCGACTGGCGGCTCGCGATGGTTGTCTTCAACGCGACCGACCTCGCCCAGCACTTCTACTTGAAATATTTCGACGAGCGGCATCCTCATTTCGTAAACGATGCCGGGAATTATGGCGAAATAATCACCGAGGTTTACTCCCGCTGTGACCAATTCATCGGCGAATGCATGCGGAACGCTGCCGACGGAGATGTCATCGCCATTGTAAGCGACCACGGATGCCAGCCGCTGACGAGCGGAATCGCCAAGGACAACCTGCTGAAGGATATCCTCCAGGCGTCCGGGCTGCTCGCGATTCGCCGGCGTCGCGACGACGACCGGCCGAGTGCATCGGCGGACATCGCGCACCGGGGGATACATGCGATAAAGAAATACACGCCTCATGCAATCAGGAATGCATTCAATGTGCTCTTCGGCGGTGCGAAAGAGAAGGTGTCGAAGGCTCTCGAAGCCGTGCCGTTCGGCGATGATATCGACTGGTCGTCGACCAAGGCGTTTGTCGGTCCCGGCAGTTACGGCGTCGGAGTTTATATCAACACGAGAGGCAGGTTTCCGAATGGCATTGTCGAGCCGGGAGGGGAAGAAGAATCAGTCAAGGACAGTATCCTCGAAATCGTCAAAAGCCTGAAGCTTCCCGGCGGCGCGCCGCTTGCGTCATACGCGGCGAAACGTGAGGACATTTTCTGGGGCGAGATGATGCATCTTGCGCCGGACATCATATGCCTTTTCGCGGAACCGGGGGAGGCATTCAACGGCGCTCAAATAGCCGATGGGGTTTACCTTCCCGGGCCAGAGAAGCGCGCGGGAACAGAGCTTGTATGGTCGGGCACGCATTCGCTGCGGGGGATATTCGGGCTCTGGGGGGATGGAATCGCTCACGGACGCGTCGCCGATAATGCGTCACTCGCGGATATTTCCCCGACGATACTTCATCTCATGGGCCTTGGCATTGCGGAGGGGCTTGACGGCAAGGTTATGCGCGAGGCTGATTCCGAGGGGCGCGAGCCGCGATATGTCACCGAAGAGGGCGATGCATGCGCCGCGTCGAAAGGGCTTACGCCGGAACAAGAAAAGGATATTTATGAGAAACTAAAATCGGTGGGATATTTCCACTGATGCGAAATGTGCGGGTATTTGTGACAGTTTTTACACATGTATAGTGTTGCTATTAAGGCATTCATGAAGGAAAATGATATATGTTAAGGATAAACCCGTTAAAGGAGCCGATATGAGACAATCTTACTGTCTGACCAGATTCCTTTTCGTAATGCTCCTCCTCTCGTTCGCCATCGTTGTTCCAGCCGCGGCTGATTTCCCTGGCGGTTATGATGGCGTGAATATCGATTTAATCCCCAATGAGGTCATTGTTGAATTCCAGGACTACAGCGGGGCTTTAAGCGCCGCGGATATGGCATCGTACGGCATGCTTCGCGAGATGGCGCAGCTTGCTCATCGCCCCGCGACGCGGTATCTCATCATGAGCGGCGAGAAGCCGTTCGACCTGATACCGAAGCTCGAAGCCCTGCCGGGCGTCAAGGGTGCATATCCCAACTATCTTCGACATTCGATGATAGTCCCCAACGACAGCCTCTATTCAATGCAGAAGGCATACTACGGCTTGCTGAACATGGAGGATGTATGGGACGTCGAGACCGGCAACGGCGAAGTGGTCGTGGCGGTTATAGATACGGGCGTCGATCCTGATCATCCGGATTTGAAGCCGAATCTCATCCCCGGTGGTAATGTCGTGGGCGACGGAGCCGAGGAACCGGATTACATCATCGACGACAGCGGCCATGGTACGGCGGTGTCCGGGGTTATCGCGGCTATCGGAAACAACGCCAAGGGCGTGACCGGTATCGCGTGGAACGTCAAGATAATGCCGATCCGCGCGTGCTGGGGCGAATCGCTTACATGTTCCATATGGGATGAGATAGACGCGATTGATATGGCCCGGGAAGCCGGGGTTGATCTCATCAATATGTCCATCGGCGGGCTTGGGACCATGACCCTCGAAGAGCAGGCGGCGACGGAAGCCTGGAATGCCGGGATCGCGATGTTCGCCGCCGCGGGAAACAAGGGGCTGTATATGAAAGCCACGGGGACGCAGTCCGACCGGCAGAACCTGTACTACCCGGCGGCGCTTCCCGAAGTCATCGGTGTCGGCGCGCTCGATGTTAACCTTGAGCGGGCCGACTTCTCGAATTACGGCGAAGTCGTCAGCGAAATATACGCTCCGGGCGTGGAGATCGTATCGACGATACCGGAGTATTCATGCTACCTCTTCCCCGACCCGGGGATTCCATACGGCAAAATCGACGGCACATCGTTCTCCTGCCCGATGGTCACGGGCGTGGCGGCATTGCTTAAGAGCCGCTATCCCGAGCTTGGCCCCGCGGAAATCATGCAGCGCCTGTTCTCGACCGCGACGCCGCTGGGGAATCTCGACGAGGACCACAACGGCGTTGATGATTACTTCGGCCACGGGCTGGTCAATCCGCTCGCGGCATTGAGTCCGCCCGACCAGGTCAGCAGTGAATATTTCGATGTCGGGGTGAGCGGAAGCCCGGTATTCGAGGATGACGTGTATGTCTTCGTAAGATTGAAGAAGCCGATATACGGCGCCCCGTTCGTCACATATGCGATTGACGCGCTCGATATCGAGGGGCAGGTTCAGATGAAGCCGGTCGGTGACGACGGTTTCTATTTCGGCACGTTCAACACGGATTACAACGGCCAGGTGCGCGTGGTGGTGACCGGTATGGTCGGCGGTCAGACGCTTCCACCGCTCACACTGCTTTATATCATCAAGGACCTTTAAGGAGGGCTGACAGATGAAAAGAACATCAATCATATTACTGGTAACGGCCTGTATCGCGATGCTTGCTCTCCTCGGGTCCTGCACATCCGGCGGCGGAGCCGGCTCGATGATCCGCGGCAAGTTGCAGCACAACTACGGGGTAACAATCGACAACCGCGACGTGGTGGTCACCATCAACGGCGTGAAGATAGCCACCGACAAGCTCGGGGAATTCTTCTACAGGACCGACCCGGGGCAGTATGAGGTCATCGCGGCATATGCCGATATCCCAAAGGGGCTTGCCCTGAATTACATCGGGCATGTCAACCTCGGGAATAAAGAGCTTCTCGACCTCACGCTGTATTTGAGAGATACAGGTACCCAGGCGGGATGGTCGGATTATCGCAAGGGCGATTATGCCGGGGCGATAGCCGAATTTCAGTCCCAGCTTAACGGCTCCAGCGGCAGCGACGCTCTCAACGGCATGGGGTGGGCGTCGTGGATGCTCAACCGCGACTATGATGAAGCCGCCGGTTACTTGCACGAGGCTGTCAAGGAAGTGCGCAATGTCGAGGCGCGGATAGCCCTGTGCGGGATAGAGCTTGACCGAGTCGAAGCCGAGGGTACGGTTGCGTTCGGAAGGGCATACCAGAATATGTGCCTCGCGTTGCAGGAGCCGGATGGATTCACGACCCTCCCGAGACACGACGCTGTCAAGGAAGGGGACATGCTCGCGCTGAAGGCGCTGCTCGGATATATAAGCGGCGATGTCGGCGAGGCGGAGTATATCCTCGAAAACAATGCCGATGAGCTTGCCAATGAGACCAACGCTCACGGGCAGGACCTGCTGAAAGTACTGGATAATTTCATGAACGGCGGTTAGGCTGTCGCGGATTATATGAAACAACGAAGGCGCCCCGGGGCGCCTTTTTTCATGCTATTTCTGATTTCCGGATTTCCTGAAGTATGCGATAAGAAATCTCATACATACCGCGGCTGCGAATATGAGGCCGATGATGACAAGGAATCTCAGGAATATAACAAGCAAGGTCTTGAGATTTCAGTAATTCGCGATTGAGAGCTACGGCATATCCAGGCCGAAAATGGTGGCGAGTTCTTTCAGCTTCAACATCATGGTTCTGAACGTCGCCGGGTCGATGGTCTGCGCCGCGTCGGACTTTGCGTGCAGCGGGTCGGTGTGAACTTCGACCATTATCCCGTGCGCGCCGGAGACGAGAGCCGCATAGGCCATCGGCGGTACGAGGCTGTTCTTGCCGGTGGAGTGCGACGGGTCGACGATTATCGGGAGGTGTGTGAGCGCCCGGGCCGCCGGCACGAAGCTGAGGTCGAGGAGATTGCGCGCGTGGTTCGAGAAGTTACGCACGCCGCGTTCGCATATGACGATATTCTTGTTCCCCTTGGCGAGGATATATTCGGCGCTCATGAGGGTTTCTTCCATAGTCGCCGAGACGCCCCTCTTCATCAGTACCGGCACTTCAAGCTCGCCGGCTTTTTTCAGCAGGGAGAAGTTCTGCATGTTTCGCGAGCCTATCTGCACCATGTCGGCGATTTCAGCCACCCTCGGGAGGGTTTCGATATCCATTGCCTCGGTGACGATTTTCAGGCCGGTGGCGTTGCGCGCGTCGGCAAGGTATTCGAGCCCTTTCTCGCCGAGGCCCTGGAATGCATAGGGGCTTGTCCTTGGCTTGTAGGCTCCGCCGCGGATGCATCGCGCCCCGGCTTCCTGCACCTTGTAGGCGATTTCGATGACCTGGTCTTTCGATTCGACAGCGCACGGGCCGGCGATGACGATGAAGTTGTTTCCGCCAAACACCACGCCGTCGCCGAGGTCGACCATGGTATCCTCTGGATGCTCGGACCTTCCCGCCCTCGTGTATGGACGGGAAACCTTCAGCACCTGCTCGACCGAGGGGAGCACTTCGAAGATGCCGGTCTCGATGGCGGCTGTGTCGCCGAGAAGGGCGACGCCGATTTTCTGCAGGCCGGAGATATTTGTTGTACGGAAGCCCATATCCTTGGCGAGACCCTGCACGCGCAGGATGTCGCCGCTGGGGGCGTTTTTCTGCATGATGATAAGCACGGTTGCACCTCAAAAGATGCTGACAACGTCGGAGTGAAATTATAACACATGGTTTGATACGGGCAACCCGCGTGGTAGCAGCCCGCGGTCCCAGTGGGGGATATTTGAGTATGCGGGCTGGCAGCCCGCGATCCCAAAGGGAGGAGGGAAAACGGAAACCCGCCCGGCAGGGGCGGGTTTTATCTCCAAAAGCCTGAAATAATTACAGCACTTCGAACGAGTAGACCAGTGTGTAGAAGGAATCCCAGTAATCCGCCATTTCAGCTTCGGGCCAGATCATTGAGATGAGGTAGGTATTCTCGTTGGTGGTAATGATGTAGTCGCACTCTTCCCAACGGCTATTGCCGTCGATGGTCGTATACCATAGCTCTCCGGCGCTGTGATTCTGCCAGGTCTCCTCGTATTCCTCGGTGTAGATTTCCCAGTCGTCTGACGATTCGACGATGAGCTTCTTGATGCCGGACACGGCGTTGTCCATCGGGTCGTTGTTGCGCGTGGCCTTATCGGCGTAGCAATCAATGCGTACGATTTCAACCCCGTCGGCATCCTGGAAACTCACGGAGCCGTCACCTTCGTTGAAAACCTGCAATCCGCCCGGGAACTGGACAGTGTATCCCCATTCCCCGTCCGTGTAATTCTTTGTATCGTTGGCAAAGGCAGCGGGAGTCAGCATCAGTAAAAGACAAAGGATGGCAAAAAATGTAAACTTAACCCTCATGAAAACCTCCTTAACGGTTTGGTGAAATAGTCTCGTCCCCGCCCGTGGTGGATTTATACATTGATTCTATTGATTGCTAATCGGAGCAAATCATATATGAGTGTTTATTGCATTCAAGAAGCATGAAGGTTTTAAATGTCGGGATTGAATGTGAATGACATCCACATGTTGTCGAATGCATCGCGGTAATTCGCGAATTCCTCCACCGGGGCGAGGATGCTGACGAGGAATGGGTCACCGTTGTCTGATGCGAATCCGATGAATATGCCGGACCAGTCGACGCCGTTGAGGGTCGCATCGATTTCGTACTTGTAGCCTTCGCGTCCGTCGTTCAGCGTAACTGTTTCATCCAGTATCGTTTCATAGTTCGAAAACGAGACGAAAATTTCCGGGAGTATTTCTTCGATGTAGACATCCGGTGTTTCGCGTGTGCCGTAGTAGGCATCGAGGTAGCGTATAGCAATCTCGCCTTCGGCCAGCGCGAGGACAATCCATTGCGGGCCCGCGAATTCCTCTGCAACGATGCCGGGCGGCGTCGAGCACTGGTAGTTAAACAGGCTGTTGCGATATATGTTTTTCAGCGGGTCGATGAAATCAACCGAATCACCAGTCTCTGCCGGTTCGGGGATAGCTGACTCATCGATGAGCGAGGCGTCGATGCGCAGCGAATCGAATGTCGCGCGCACGTCGGGGATGTAATAGTCGAATTCGGAGGGGATGTCGTAGTAGAGAAGCATAAGATTGACATCGCCGGTCGCGACCCGGGCGATTCCACGGTTCAATACATCGTCCGAATAAAATTCGAAAGTTATCTCATATGTTTCGATGCCGTTCAGCGATGTGAACCAGCCATCGCCGAGGCTGAGGAATTCATCGAGATTGTTTTCGAGATTCGACACCGCGTGGTCGGCGTAGTCCTGCGCCGCAAGCAGGTTATCCTCATCATTGAGTTCGACTGGCTCGATGAGCATCCGACCCGTGTCGCCGATCTGCCAGAGCATCGTGTGCGGGGATTCGGAGCTGTTGGCTATGAAGCGAGGCGAGACGATGTCTATTTCGTAGCCGTATGACGGGTTCGTATACAGCTCGGTGGACGATGCCGGTATCGCGCCAATCATGACGATGCACGGGATAAACAGCAGGCATAATGTGAGATTTTTCATTCGGCCGTGCATAATAAGCCTCTCCTGATAACTTATCGCAAAACGACATTTAAAACAAGGTTAACTTCTATTATTCTCTTGAACGGACGCCGGGTTTTTGCGAAATGCTATTCGTATCTCAGGGCTTCGATGGGGTCCTTGTTCGCGGCCGCGGATGCCGGGTAGACTCCGAAGATTATCCCGATAAGCGATGAGAATGCAATTGCGATGATGATTGACATGGGTGTTATCTGCGGGTCCCATGCGGCTTCCGGGGCTCCGGCGGCGATGGCGGCCGATAGTCCCACGGCTCCGAGATAACCGAGGCCGATTCCGACCGCGCCCCCGATGACGCATAGCACGACCGCCTCGATGAGAAATTGCAGCAGGATATCTACCTTGCGCGCGCCGACCGCTTTCCTGAGTCCGATTTCGTGCGTACGTTCCGTGACCGAGACGAGCATGATGTTCATGATGCCGATTCCGCCCACGAGGAGGCTTACAGCGGCTATGCCGCCGAGTACGGAAGTGATGATGATGAGGAACTGGCCGAAATTCTCGAGGGCGTCCTGCTGAGACATGAGCTGGTAGTTCTCTTCATCCTCGCTTTTGATGCGGCGTCGCGCCCACAGGACGCGATTGACATCTTTCTTCGCGGTATCCATGTCCTTGATGTCGTCAAGCCCGATAGTGATGAAATGGATATCGTCGGGAGACCCGAAAATCCTTTTCTGAGCGGTCGAAAGCGGCAAGTGCACCCTTTCGTCGGGCAAATTACCCAGCCCGCCGCCCTTCTCTTCGAATACGCCGACGACTTCGAAGCGGACGCCGTTGATATTGACATCCTTATGCAGTGGATCATCCTTGCCGAACAATTTCTTGACGGCTTCAGGCCCGAGTATGGCGACCTTGGCCGAGGACTGCACATCGCCCCGCGAGATGGACCTTCCCTTATCGACTTTGAAATTGAACAACTGCTCGTAGTTTTCATCGATGCCGTATGTGTCGGTGGTCATCGTTTCATTGCCGTAGCGAATCGTCGCCTGGCCGTTGACGAGTGCGGTGATACGGTGCGGCACGGTGAGCCCCTTTTCGAGGGCGGTCACGTCATCACGGTTGAACAGCTTGAATTGGATCGCGCGTACCGACGTGTTCGCCTGCTTTCGCTCCGCCTCCGAGAGCTGTGGAAACAGGAACAGGAGGTTGGCGCCCATCTCGTTCACCTGGCGGTTGGCTTCGGCTTTAAGGCCGCCGCCGAGGGCGAGGATGGTGATAACGGCGCCGATGCCGATGATGAGACCGAGAAGCGTGAGCAGGCTCCTGGCCTTGTTTACCAGAAGTCCTCTCAACGCCACTTTGAAAGCATTGCCGAGACGCAATGAACCACCTCGGGAAACCGGAATAGTTTCTACAAGAGCATAGACTAACACCGGGGGGAAAAGGTTTCAAACTATACAAAAGTGTTTAGCCGGGAAGCGGCAGGCGCGACATGAGCTGCGCCTCAATGTGGTTCCGTACATCAGGCCATTCGCCATCGAGGACGCTGAAATAGTGGCGGTCGCAGTGTTTTCCTTTGACGAACACATCGCGCCGCACCAAGCCTTCGTAATGCAGGCCGAGCTTCTTTACGGCCGCCGTTGAACGCTCGTTTTCGGCGAAGGTTGTAATCCTGACGCGTTCGAGGTTCAACGCATCGAATGCGAAACCGAGGAGCATGCGTTTGGATGCGAGGTTGTATCCTGAACCCCAGTAAGCCTTCGCGAGCCAGGAACCGATCTCAGCGGTGCGAGAATCGAGCCGGAGGTCGATAAGCGTAGTTACGCCGACCGCATCGCCGGATTTATTGCATATAGCGAAGGGGACGGTCTTCTTCGCGCGCATCGGCTCGATGTTGGACTCCACCCATGCAAGCGTATCGGTATCTTTCGCCGGGGTGGGGAAGGAGAGATATTCGGTAACATCATTATCGAGCGATGCGAAAAGGCTTGGAACGTGGCGCGGTTCGACCGGCTCCAGGGAGATGCCGTAGGCGCGGATGACGGGGAGCCATCCGTGGATGTTGTTACGGTCGAAAATTATCTCATGCGGGTCCGGCATTTAACAAATTTACATGGCCCACACTGAAGTGTGGGGTACCCGGGGAAATCCATGGTGCGGCGCTCGGTTTGGGCGTGAATCAAACCAGGTTTAACGATGCGAAGTTACGGATTGGATGAACCTTCATCCGCTTTTGCTTCAAGTTCATCGAACATTTTTTTCAGGCGGCTCGTAACTTCTGGGATGACTTTATCCAGCGGGACCTTCAGGCGTTCGCCGGTTGCGCGGATTTTAATTTCCGCCTCGCCGTTCTTGAACGATTTCAGCCCGAAAATGACGATGATCGGAATCCCGATGAGGTCGGCATCCTTGAACTTGAATCCGGCGGATGCATCGCGGTCGTCGAGGAGCGTTTCCACGCCGGCTTCCCAAAGCCCGGCGTAGCATTTTTCGGCGGCGGCGGTAAGCTGTTCCTCGCGCGGGTCGAGCGGGAGGACGATGGCGTGATACGGCGCGATGCTGACCGGCCAGATGATGCCGTCGTCGTCGGAGTGGGTTTCGATGGCCGATGCCATGATGCGCTCCACGCCGATGCCGTAGCATCCCATGGTGACCAGCATCTCGTTGCCTTCATCGTCGAGGTAGTTGATGCCGAGGCTTTCGGCGTATTTCGTGCCGAGCTTGAAGATATGTCCGAGTTCGATGGCGCGTAGTATCCGCAACGGCTTGCCGCATTCGATGCATGCCTCGCCTTCCTTTACCTCGCGAAGGTCGATGGTTTCCGCTGGGAAAACATTCTTGCCAATCTGGATGCCCGAGCGGTGATGGTTGTCGCGATTGGCGCCTGAATAGTAATCTGTTTCGGTATGCAGCGACGTATCGGCGACGATGAGCACATTCTCGTCCTTAAGCCCTACAGGGCCGATATATCCCGGCTCGGCGCCTGCCATCGCCTGGATCTCATGAGGCTCGGCGGGACGCCATGTGTCGCCGAAGCGCGCGGTGAATTTCTCTTCGAGTATTTCCTGGTCGCCGCGGATAAGCACCATGACGGGCCTGTTGTCGACGATGTAAATGACGACTTTCATAAGGCGTTCGGGCGGTACGCCGAGGAACCCGGATACATCCTCGATGGTTTTCATGCCGGGGGTTTCGACATCCTCGACGGGGAGTCCGAGCGGTTCGGGACAATTTAGTTTGCTCGCGGCGACTTCCATGTTCGCGCGATAGCCGCAGCTTTCGCACATGACGCAGCGGTCTTCGCCGGCGTCGCTTATGCACATGAATTCCTCGGAATCGGAACCGCCCATCTGTCCGGATGACGCGCCGACGATGAATGTATCCACGCCGCATCGCGCGAAAGTCCGGGCATATGCCATGCGCTCATTCTTGTAATCGACATCGAGCATTTCGCCGTCGGCATCGAACGAATAAGCGTCTTTCATGATGAACTGCCGCGCGCGAAGCACGCCTGAACGCGGGCGGGGCTCATCGCGGAACTTGAGCTGTATCTGGTACCAGAGCTGCGGCAGGTCGCGGTATGACTTGAGAAACGCGGCGCCGATGTCGGAGATGGTTTCCTCGTGGGTCGGGCTGAGAAGGAGCTTGCGTCCTTTCTTATCCACGAGCCGGAAGAGGATCGCATCGACCGATTCATTACGCCCGGTCTTTTCCCAGAGTTCCTGCGGATGCACGACCGGCATGAGCAGTTCCTGTCCGCCGATGCGGTCCTGCTCCTCGCGGATTATCTGCTCGATCTTGCGGAGGGTGCGCCATCCGAGCGGGAGGTAATTGTAGATCCCGGCTGTGAGACGCCGGATGAGTCCCGCTTTCAGCATAAGCTGATGGCTCTTCACCTCGGCATCGGCCGGAAGCTCCTTCGTGGTCGGCATCAGGTATCTACTCAGTCGCATAACACGTTCTCCAGGATTATTTGGAAATGGAATTATAGGGCAGCGGGGGAGTATGGGCAAGGAAAGCCGCCGCGTTGCACTCGACAAGCGAGCCCGATGTGATTATCATTTGAGCGGCGATATTGAAGATACCACCGAATCATGGTTGAGGAGCAGGTACAGTGACAGCATACGATGGATTACCGGGCATCGAATCTCTCACGGCGGTAAGCCTGTGGCCGTCTGGCCTGGGATGGCTCACGTGGGTAATAATTTATCTCGTGGCGTACATGGTCAATGTGTTCCTGTCGGCGCGCATGCTTCTTCCGACCGGCCAGCCTAACACATCGAAGCGGCAGCGCATAAGCAACTCCTTTGTGCTGACGCTGATTCTCTCGTGGCCGCTCGTTTTCCTCATCGTGATAATGGTGAGCGAGCAGGGAGGGAAATCGAATGCCATGGGGCTTGCGGGTTCGCTGATAGGATGGGTGTTCTTCGTGGTGGTTGATTTCATCGCCAACTGGAAGTTGTTCGAGACATATTACCCGATGCGGCAGCGTCTCGGCGGCTCGGATGCATATGCCAACCTTCACCGGCACCTATGGGGGCATCTCCTGGCCCTGGTGGGAGTGGTGATTACGCTGATGGGAGTGTTGCTCTGGACGGTGATGAGGTAGGGTCGCGGAAATTAAAAATCAAGCCCGGTGGATACCGGGCTTTTTTTTCAATCGGATATTTTTATTCCTTCACCCTTTCGAGATATTTCCTCTCAGCCGTATCGACTTTTATTTTTTCTCCCTGCTTGAGGAAGAGCGGCACCTGGACAACGCCGCCGGTTTCGAGGGTGGCGGGCTTCGAGCCGCCCGACGCCGTGTCGCCCTTCATGCCGGGGTCGGTCTCGACGACGATAACCTCGATGGTGCGGGGAAGCTCGACTTCGAGGATGATACCCTTAGACACGAGTCCCATGCAGATTGCCTCCTGCGGAAGGAACCCGATTGCGTCGCCGAGCATGTCCTTCGGGATCTCGTGCTGGTCGTATGATTCGAGGTCCATGAACACGAGGTTGTCGCCGGTGCTGTAGAGGTACTGCATCTCGCGACGCTCGAGGCGGACTTCCTCGAATTTATCCTCCGGCCGGAAAGTTTTCTCTGTTGTGGAACCGGTGATGACGTTTCGCAGCCTCATCCGCACGAACGCGGGCCCCTTGCCCGGTTTGACGTGGTTGAAATTCAGTACGAGCGTCTCCTGCCCGTCGAGGATGAAGCATTTTCCTGGTCTGAGCTGTCCGGCTTCTATCATTGCAAAACCATCTCCATAGCGTTAATTCAGGATGGGGATTGTAACATACCGTGGCCCGGTACGGAAGCAAGCGGGCCGGTTTTATTGGGTTGTATTAGAATATATTAAGTCGGATTAAATCGAATAAAATACGATTTGCTACAAACAGCGGATAATATAGAACCCGCGCCCGAGGCGGGCTGCACGATGGAAAAATGGAAATAATTACATTAATTAATTATGTGGGATATAGTGTAATTATCTACTCTCATTAACGATACTACATTTGAGAATATCAGCCTTGGTATGGCTGCAACATAAGTGAAAATGGAAGGACGTGCCTATGTTCGCCGACGAGATACGCCTCCTGATTGTGGATGATTCTCCCGAGATGGTGGAGACATTGAAGACCCTGCTCACCTTTAACGAGATAATCAAGGTGGTGGGCGAGGCCAATTCAGGAGAGGAAGCCATCGAGAAAGTTCTCGAACTCAAGCCCGACCTCGTGTTGATGGACATCAACATGCCGGGGATGGACGGGCTAAAGGCGACCGAAGAAATCAGCCTGAAGTCGCCGCGTACAGGCGTAATAATCATCTCAGTGCAGGACGAAGTGGATTACATGCGCCGGGCGATGACGGCGGGTGCGAAGGACTACCTGGTGAAACCGTTCGATTCGGACGAGCTTTTCCGTACGATACAGTCCGTCATCGAGAAGGAAAAACTGAAATGGGACGCGATGCCGAGCGGAAGGGAAGTCATCGCGAGCACGGTTTCCGGACGGGGAAGGGTGATAACGGTTTTCTCGACCAAGGGCGGCGTGGGTAAATCCACGATAGCCGCGAACCTCGGGGTCGAGATAAGGAAACAGACGAACAAGAAAGTGCTTCTTGTCGACCTTGACCTGCAGTTCGGCGACCTCGCGCTGCTTTTGAATGTGAGTCCCAAGTCGACGATCGCCAACCTCGCGCAGGTAGCCCCCGCGCAGCTTGAGCCGGAATATTTCATTGAGAATGTCATAGAGTCATCCTACGGCGTGAATGTCCTCGCCGCGCCTATAAAGCCCGAGTACGCCGAAGTGGTAACGGCGCAGGTGGTGGAGAAGGTGCTTGAAATCGCCAGGTCGATCTACGATTACGTCGTCATCGACACCAGTCCGTCGTTCCAGGGGGAGGTCCTCAGCGCGCTGGACGCGAGCGACGATATCGTGATGATAGTGGCGCCGGATTTTCTCACACTGAAGAACGCCACGCTGGGGCTGAGCGTAATGGCGAGCCTCAATTATCCGCTCGACAGCGTGACCATGGTGCTCAACCGGGCTCTGTCGGTAAGTTCGATAAAGCTCGCCGACGTCGAGCGGGGATTACAGCGGAAGATAGATTTCGAAGTGCCGTCGGACGGCGAAGTGGTCGTAGCGAGCCTGAACCGCGGCACGCCGTTCGTGGTGACTCATCCCACATCGGGCGTGGCCAAAGCGGTGGCGCAGATAGCCCAGAAACTCACCAAGGGCGGGCATGGCGATCACGACGGCGGGGGTAAGGACAAGGGCATCTTGAAGAAAGTGTTCGGTAAGAAAGGCGTGTAGCAGAGACGCGGTGACGCGTTCATGGAGCTGTTGTACATACGGAGGAAATGAATGAGCGGCAATAATGATAGAGGAGTGTCTTTGATGAACCGGGTTCGCCTCGAACAGCAGGCGAAAGCCGTTGAGTCGTCCAAG
>CAZSPL010000021.1:0-27135 GCA_964608735.1 uncultured Planctomycetota bacterium
AACTAATAATGCGAGTAATTTTTTATTTAATCCCGGTATGTTTTGAGACGGTCTCTCGGAATGCCGGGTTTTTTAGAAGCGTGCGTGCTCCCGCCCTGGTCCTTGTCGATAAAAAAGCCCGGCGGTTAAGCCGGGCTGAAAAATGACACTAAGACATCAGTGCTTAGTATGTAATAATCTCCATATCATCGAAGGCAAACCCGCTGTTGTAGCCGTAGCCGCATTCGTCAGGCTGTAACTGGAAGCAGACTTTAACGGTCTGGCCATAGTACGTAGCCGGGATGACAAGGTCGAGGTACGCGGTCAGGCTTCCGGGGAACGCGCCGCCGCCATAGCTTTGAGTGCTGTTCCATCCGCCCTGACTGGCCATCGGGCCATATCCGCAGTCGTACGCGATAACCGGGTATGTGCTGCCATGCGCTGTTGTATTATCCAGAATCGCGCCCCCTGTGGGGACCGTGGCGTTAGTGGCGTCAAACGGGGCGATACCCGGAGTCGAACTCGGGGCTATCTTCCAGTTGGAGTTGCAGAAGTAGATCCATGAGCCGGGGCCCAATCCAATACACTGGTAAACCCTGAGGTTGACCTCTGAAGCTCCGCTCGGGATATCGAAGGGTACGGATACCACGGTGGAGAGGTAGCCGCCATCAGCGGAGGTACCGCTGCTCTGGCTTCGGATATTACCCGCGCCGCTGGGGCCGTTGGGCCCGGCGGAAGTCCACAGGGGATCGGGCTGCGGACCGCAACTCTCCCACTGTGTGCAGTCGTAGGACCAATCCGCGGGGTCTGAGTCGAAGTTTTCGCTAAAGCCGTGAGAAACCGCGAATCCGTCAGCGAGCACGGCCGGCGTGCCGCATCCGTTGTAGAGAACGACATCCCAGTCGCCCTCAGTAGCGGAAGTGCTTATGTTCAGGTCGCCTGTGACCGTGGTCGCGCTGACCCATACGACATTCGTGGCCACTATATCGGATTCGCCTGTCATCTGGAGGGCGAAACCGAGGGATGTGCCGTCGAGGATGTCCGTACCGGTCACGGTGACACCGGTGAGCACGCCGTCGCCGGAATTAGGATGAATATCGGTAATTCCGCACGCCGGGCAGTCGGTGACCGTGGCGACGTAGGGGAATCCACACCAGATGGGTTCATCATACATCGAGTTGCTCGCTGGGAGCAGATCCAAGAACCATGATTCGCCGAATGTGGAAACGTCATACGCCTTGATTATGACATCGACCTCCCCGGTAGTCGTCGGAGTACCGGCAACGCCGAGGAAGTCCCACATATGCGAGTAAGGAGTGGAACCGGGGCCGATGTCGGTGCTGAAGGTTGTCTCCGGGACACCGAGCGCCGGGCACTCGAGGGTGACATCGGCGATGTTGTTCTGCCAGTCCCAGATTTCGACCATAACGCTGAACATACCACCGCCGCTGCCGCCGGCGTAATACAGGCTGTTCGCAAGCTCGGTTACGTTGGCGCAGAAGGCCTCGGCGCTGTTAGCCGTGGTGATGTCGAAATCATCGATGGTGATAGGTGCATCGCCGACCGGCCAATTGTAGTTGGCATAGATCGCATAGTTGAAGACAAGGAAGTCATAGGTTGTCGGTGCCCACTCGAGGATATAATGCCTCTCGTTGGTCGCACCTGCACCGTAGGATCCCCTGTTTGCAAGATTGTCCGTGTCACCGAAGAACGTGGCGACATCGTCATCGGCCGCGAGGTCATCGCAGAAATACTTGTATCCCGCGATTCCTTCGTAGTTGCCAAAGCTGTCAGGCGCTCCGAGGAGGCCGTCCTGATAGCCGAAGGGCACGCCGGAGAAGAATTCCGGGCTGGGGATCACGGTTACGCCGTCGGCATTTGCGACGCGAGGACCGAAGCATACGCCACGGACATCAAAGCCCGTGAATACGTCGTCCCCGGGAATCGGGTGCGTCAGGACGATACCGACATTGACTATTGAATTGTCAAAATCGACCTGAAGGTTATTGAGCCCCATCAAGCTCAACGCCGGTGGTTCCATGAAACCGAGAACGTTGAGAACCTTATCGGCGGTCCTGAGCTGCGTGATGTCCACGCTGCTGTCCTTGCTGATGGTGATCTGCCATGTTCCCGTGCAGATGGTACCACCAGCCGACTCGACGACGGCGTCATGCCCCGGGGCCGGGGTTGTGACCTCGGTACCGCCGGAACAGGATACAGCAACAAGCAGGACCAGGATGAGAGTCAGGCATAGAATGTAGCTTCTCAAAATAGAAACCTCCTAAAAAGAAATATAATATTTGTTAAGAACACACTATATATATGTTAGCCCAAGCCCAGGAGAGGGATAGGGAGACTTACTGTCAGCCGCCGCTATGCAGTCAACCTTGCCTGATTTACTTAATTAGATGCAAACCGTTGCTGTTTAAATAGCTGGAATCATTTTTTCACAGCAAACGAACGATATCGATTTTAATGGATTGCCCGGGGTTTGGCAAGGTCGCATTTTGCTTATGGAGCGCCAGATTACGCGATAACTGCCACAGGGGAGGGGATTGTGATCGCGCCAGGCAGCTTGTAAGAATGGCAAAGGCAATTGCTGTCATTGTAAATATTTTAATGTGAATTGACGTCGCGCGCCCGCCCAAGAGGCGCTATTTTCCGCGCCGTGCAGGGAGGTATCCCACGCCCTCATCCCTCTTCCAATTGACAATCCGCCTCGATTTTCGTATTTTTATCATCCGCGCCTTTCAGGGCATTCAAACGCGCTGGAGGGGGCCGGAAGCAGTTGATCACTACATATAGAGGATTATCTATGAATAAAGAAGAATTGATCAAGTACATCGTTGACGAGTATGTCGAAGACGACAGCGACGTCACGGAGAGCACGAAGCTGATTTCCGGGGGGATCATCGATTCATTTTCGATCGTATCCCTGAAGGGGTGGCTGGAGAAGAAGGCGGGCATCACGATACCCGATGAGATGGGCACGGTGGATAATTTCGAGACCGTGACCAAGATCCTCGCGCTCGTCGAGCAGAGAAAGAACGCTTAGGTTGGCAAAGGGCGGGGGGTAAAATCACATACAGGAGCTGCGCCTCCGCGAACCGGTGTGCGCAAGGAAAGGAGAAATCATGGCATTCACAGGCGCAAAGGAATTTCTTGCGAACGAAATTCAGACGATGCGGGACTCCGGCTTGTACAAGGAGGAGCGGTATATCCACTCGCCGCAGGCCGCGGATATCGTTGTCGAATACCCGCCCGGAGCAGCGGAGAAGAAGGTTGTCAACTTCTGTGCTAATAACTACCTGGGTCTCTCCAGTCATCCGGCGGTCATCGAGGCCGCGCACAAGGCGCTCGACAGCCGTGGCTACGGCATGTCCAGTGTACGATTCATCTGCGGCACACAGGATCTTCACAAGCAGCTTGAAGCGAAGATCACCGAGTTCTCGGGGACCGAGGACACTATCCTCTTCGCGAGCTGCCTCGATGCCAACGCCGCGATATTCGAAGCGGTCCTCGGGCCGGAAGACGCCACCATCGCCGACAGGCTGGTGCACGCGTCGATAGTTGACGGCATCCGCCTCTGCAAGGCCAAGCAGTTCAACTACAAGCATCTCGACATGGAGCATCTCGAAAGCAAGCTGGTGGAAGCATCCGGGGAATGCAGGTTCAAGATGATAATCACCGATGGCGCGTTTTCGATGGACGGTGATGTCACGCCGATGAACGAGATCGTCGAACTCGCCGAGAAGCACGACGCGATGGTCATGTTCGACGACGCCCACTGTACCGGCTTTATCGGCAAGACCGGGCGCGGTACCCACGAGCATTTCGGCGTGATGGGGCGAGTCGACGCGATTACTTCGACGCTCGGAAAGGCAATGGGCGGCGCGTCGGGCGGTTATGTCACCGGTCGGAAGGAGATCGTCGAGATGCTCCGACAGCGCGGACGGCCCTACTTGTTTTCCAACGCCGTACCGCCGATGATTGCCGCGGGCGGCATCAAGGTTATCGAGCTTCTTTCAAGCACTACGGACCTCAGGGACAAGCTCGAGAAAAACACGAAGTACTTCCGCCAGAAGATGACCGACGCCGGGTTCGGTATCCGCGAAGGATTCCACCCGATAGTGCCGATAATGCTTTATAACGCCAAGCTGGCGCAGGACTTCGCGCGCGATCTCTACGCCGAGGGCATCTATGTCATCGGGTTCTTCTTCCCGGTCGTCGCAAAGGGCCTGGCTCGCATCAGGGTCCAGCTCTCAGCCGGACACGAGATGGAGCACATCGACAAGGCCATCGCCGCGTTCACCAAGATCGGCAAGAAGTATGACATCCTCGGAAAGACCAAGGACCAGATAATCGAGAAGTACGGGCTGTAGAATTTCCGGAAAAGAGATTAAATACCCCCGCAAACGCGGGGGTTTGTTTTATACTTGCGTGGGACAGAAGGCTCAGATGCCTGAAAAAATTGCAAAAAACGCCGAGCGGAAGCGAACCTGTGGATTCCGATTCTCATGGATTGACGCTGTCGTGATTGTCGCGGCCGCGCTCATCGCGTGGCAATCCTGGCAGTGGAAATCCATTGTTTCGATTTTCATCTTCGTCGTTGTGAATTTCTTCCTGTTCTGTAATGTATTCAGAATCAGACCGGTGTATGAATACATATGGGCGATCCTGTTTGTTATAAACTGCGCCGTCACCTCATTTTTTGGTGCGGAAGAATGGTACAAGATGGCGCTCCTGGTTCAGTTACCGTTTACATTGATCGCGATTATCGCCGAAATGCGAAGCCCGCAATATCATGGCGTTTTCTGCCGCGCATTGAACAGGAAATACGCAGAGAAATAACATATCGCCCCTACTTTTCCAGGGGCTTGAGAAGCAAGACCTCGCCGGACGGTTCATATATCCATGAATCGTTAAGCGAAGAGATGTCCCTCGATATATATGTCGGTATTGTGCGGGCGTTCAATTCGACAAGCGACGCTATTGCGTCCTCCTCGTGGGGATTGGCATCTGGGAAATTCACCCACGGGAATTGCCGCCGAAGGGATTCGACACCCCAGTCGAACTGAAGGTGCTCTGAGTAGATGACGGCGACATCCTTGCGTTCATCCCCGGCGTCGATATAGTGCTTGTACCACATGGTGAACGCCTGCCCGTAATACTTCTCGATGAGTAGCGATCTCTCGGGCAGCGTTTCATAGACGGCATCGGCGTATTCCATCGGCCGGTATTCACCGGAAGCATCCGCCCAGGACAGGTTCCCGGCATACGGCACCGCGCACGCAATCACCAGCACGATGAACGCCGGTAGCACGAGTCCGCCCGCGCGAAAAGAGGCCAGCCGGCGCATTGCATCGTCAAGCCCGATCATAGCGAGAATCGCCAGACCGATGAATGTGGGCAGCAGGAAACTTTGTGTGTCGCCGATATGGTAGTCCATCACCGGCGTGATATTCAGCATCACGAGGCACAGCGCCAGTGTCGCCCCGCGGGCTTTAGAACCGCCCATGAACGCGGCGGCAGTGCCCCAGATTGCGGATATAGTGAGGACGAATCCCGTCTCGGCGGTCGGTTCGAACCTGTCGAACAGGCGATGTATCACCTGGTAATCGAAGCTTACGAACATCAGGTGCTTGAACTGAGAGCCGGAAATAACCCAGTAGAAGCCTCCAAGGGTTTGCGGATTGCCCCAGTCAAACGGGGTATTAGCGGCGGAACGCAGGGGAAGATAAATGTATGGAAGCAGCCCGATGAAGAATGCGACGACGCTCAGCAGCGCTGTTCTTCCATTCAGGGCGCGGCGTCCGAATACGAACGGCGCGAGGACGAGCGGGAAGATAAACGCCGATGAAAGGTGGTTGGTGAGGGTCAGCCCGTATGCGAGCGCGAGGGCGATGAATATCCGGCGGATTTTCGCATCGCCGGTCTTCTCTTCAAGAAGATGAAATACCTCCAGTATGAGAAGCAAATCGACAGTAACAAACAGGGCGTTAAGGGTGTAGACTTCACTCACGAGCGATTGGGAGAGGAATGTGCGCGAGAATCCGAGCGCGAGTCCCGCAGCCATGGGGATTATCCAGGCTGGAAGCCCCAGGCGTCGCGGGTCTTTCGAAAGAAGTCGATGCATCAGCAGGGAGAGTACCGCGCATGCGAGCGCCGCGCAGAGCGTGCTGAACAGGTTGGTGCGCCACGCGATAGAGTTGACCGGGACGATTGTCTGGAAAATCTTCGCGAGCATGCAGTACAGTGGATAACCGGTTGGATGGGGTATGCCGAGAAAGTATGCCGAGCATATGAGGTCGCCGGAATCCTGTGAATCGTGGATCCAGCTTACCCCGGGCGCGAGAAGCGTTATATCGACTCCGAGGACGATAGCGAATACAAGTAGGCCGAGCCACCATGGACGGCGATAAACTGAATCGCTCCGCATATGGCCACAATGATAGTCGCGCCCGGGCCGCAAAACAAATCGATATCTATGCCCGAATAAACAATGCCGGCGCGAGGCCGGCATCGATCAGGGTAATTTAAATCGATTTAACTTCAATCGAAGGACTTACCGTTTCCGGACTGCCCGTTCTTCATGAAGATGCTGTACCATCCGGGCACGGCATCGACGAACAGCTTGTTGTTCGGGAACGCTTTGTTGCTTATTCGGTCTATCACGAACTCGGTGCCGCGGTCCTTGCCCCAGGCATCGAGGATGACCCTCAGGTTGCGCACGGCTTCGAGCTCTTCGGGCGTATAGAGAAGTTCCTCGTGGCGCGTGGATGACTGGACGATATCGATCGCCGGGAATATCCGCTTGTTGGCGAGGGCGCGGTCGAGTACGAGCTCCATGTTGCCGGTGCCCTTGAATTCCTCGAAGATGACATCGTCGAGGCGGCTTCCCGTTTCAATCAACGCGCTGGCGATAATCGTAAGGCTTCCGCCTTCCTCGATATTTCGCGCAGCGCCGAGGAACCGCTTGGGCTTGTGAAGCGAGTTGGGGTCGAGGCCGCCAGAGAGGGTCTTGCCGGATGACGGCATAACCAGGTTGTACGCCCGCGCGAGGCGGGTGATTGAGTCGAGCAGGATGACGACATCCTTCTTCATCTCGACCAGGCGCTTGGCCTTGTTGAGCACCATATCCGCGACGACGATATGATGATCCGGCTTCTCGTCGAAACAGCTCGCCACGACCTCGCCCTGGACGTTCCTGTGGAAGTCGGTGACTTCCTCGGGACGTTCGTCGATGAGCAGGGCGATGAGAATACACTCGGGATGATTCTGCGCGAGTGCGTTCGCGATTTTCTTCAACAGGATCGTCTTGCCGGCTTTAGGGGGCGATACGATAAGGCCTCGCTGGCCCTTGCCGATGGGGGACAGCAGGTCGATCAACCGGGTGCTGACTTCCTTTGGCTGCGTTTCGAGTATCAGCCGGTCATCAGGATAAACCGGCGTCAGTTTCTCGAAGATCGGCCGGTTCTGGAGATTGTCGGGGTCGAAGCCATTAATCGCCTCGATGCGAAGCAACCCGTAGTATTTCTCATTTTCCTTGGGCGGACGCACCTGGCCCGCGATATAGTCCCCGGTGCGGAGACCGAATCGCTTTATCTGCGACAGCGATACGTAGATATCATCGCCCGACGGAACATAGCCGTTCCTCCTGAGGAAACCGTATCCTTCGCTCAGGATATCGAGAGTGCCTTCCGCGAAGATCAGCCCCGTGCGTTCGGTCTGGGCCTGGATTATCTTCAGGATCAGGTCGTTCTTCTTGATTCCCGTGACCCCGGAGATATCATACTCCTTGGCCTTTTCGCGAAGGTCGTTGAGGGTCAGTTCCTCGAGTTCGGCGACATCGAATTTGCTTTCGCTTGATTCCCTTGTCGCAGTTCTCTGTTTAGAATTATTAGGCATTTAAAAAACCACCATTATGTAAATTGAAATCTACCCATTCAGGTTTTCCCGTGTTTTTACGGGTTTATCGAAATCCCTTTTACTTACCTACCTTGAGCTTCAACTCGCCTTGCCGCTCGAACCGAGCACCTGCATTTTATGTTTCACGATATCCGCTACGTTTCGAATGGCTGCTTCCATATATTTCCTGATGTCGAATTCGTCGGGCTTTTGCGATAAATATTTTTCCAGGCCGTCCCTGAAAGCGTGACGCAGGTCCGTGTCGAAATTGATCTTCCTCACACCGAGCTTTATGGCTTCCTTCAGGTCTTCGTCACTCAACCCGGACGCCCCGTGCAAAACAATCGGGAGCCCCACGCGCTTCTTTATTACCTCGAGGCGCTCAAAATCGAGTTCCGGTTTGCCCTTGTACAGGCCGTGCTGGTTTCCGATGCTGATCGCCAGTGAATTGACACCGGTTTCCTTCGCGAACCGCACCGCCTCGTCCGGGTCGGTCATGAATGCTTCGCGATCGGTCACGGAGATGTCATCCTCGGCCCCCGCGAGCCTGCCGATCTCCCCTTCGAGCGGGAATTCCGGGTCTCCAAGGGCAGCGCGGACTTCCTTCGTAAGCCGGATATTCTCGTCAAGCGGATTCTTGCTGCCGTCGAACATAACCGATGTGAACCCGTTCTTCTTGCATAGCATCGCGATTTCCAGGCTTGGGCCGTGGTCGAGATGAAGCGCGTTACGCGTGTTGTATTCGGCATTGAGGTTCCGCGCGATGCAGGCGATGTTCTCAACAGCCGCATACTTGATCGCGCCCCCTGTCGCGGCAATGATGAACGGGCTTTTCTCCTCGACGGCGGCTAAATGAATCGCGCGGCTTACTTCGAGATTGACCGTGTTGAAAGCCCCGAGGGCATAGGTCCTTTTTTCGGCATCCTCGAAAAGTTCCCTTGTCGAATACAACGGGCACATATCACGCCTCCGCCTTGACTTCAACATCATTTAATATTGGATTGTTAAGGTGCATCGTTTTGACTGCATTTCTTGTGGGTAGCTTCCCCCGGAATGAAAAAACATTATTGCCTGACGGAATAAAAATAGAAATCAGCATACTTTCGGAAAATTCACCTTGCTTAATCTGGAATCGGAGACAGGGGTCAGGAACGATTAAATGCTATCCGTAATATACTCGATAAATGCCCCTAAGTCAACAGGGTCCTGCCCGCATGAATAATATCTTTTTTACTCGCGCCCGGTTGACCTGCAGAGCCCCTTTACCGCGCGCCTCTATCCCTTCGCTTAAGGGTGAGCGCGTCTACTTCATTTATCGGCACGGGACGGAGAAAGTCAACATAAGCCCGGCATATTATGGACACGCGTAGGCGCTGAAAAGCTCAATGGCGAGCCGTGATTTTCGCGGCTGCGTCTTAATAGAGATACCTGTTGAAGTAAATCTCATGCTGTCCGTCGCGCAGGTCCGCCCAGAAAGCATAGATATTCTTCTCGGGACCGCGTATCACGCGCGGCCATTCGGTTTTCGTCTCGATAACAGCCCCGAACGAAATCTGCACCGGGTCGTTGAAACCGTTGATCCCGGTCTCGCTGAAGATGTGATACACATTGTTTGTCCCGCCGAGATTGTCCTTGTAAACCACGTCGATGAAACCGTCCGCGTTGATGGAGATATCCGGCCTGGTACAGCTTGTCGCTATATCGCTGGTCAGGTTTTTCGAGAGAAACGAATCGCCGCCGTTGGTGGAATATGCGCAAAGGATGTCATAGGAAGATGCCGTCGAATGATGGTAGACGAGGTACGGATTACCATCCGGGTCGGATACCATCCTTATGGCGTAATCATAACCGCCGGAGCCGGGGGTAAGGTTCTGTGGGCTGAGGAAGCTCGCGCCGTCGTTCTCGGATTTCGCGTAGTAGACATCGAATCCCGTTACATACGGCCCTGACACGACCCACCTCTCCCAGCAGACATTGATATTCCCGTTCGCGCCCACCGCGACACAGGGTGACGGCCAATCGTTGTAATACTGGTTGGCGGCCACGCGCAGGTCATCCGACCAGTTGTCGCCGCCGTCTACGGATTGCTTGTAGTAGATGCCTTCACCGGGTGTCGAGCGATCGTCGGTCCACACCACGTGGATCACGTCGTCCGGGCCGATGGTGATATCCGGCACGCGGCTGTCGCCTGAAGCATTGGTGATCCTGACCGGCTCGGTCCAGCTGTAGCCGTCGTCTTCGGAACGCATATAGATAATTTCGCGGTTGTTGCCGCCGAACATAGTCGAATAATAGACCACGTGGATGACATCGTCAGAGTCGATCGCGATAGTGGGATAGAAATCACCGGCATCATCGGTGGAAAGCTGCATGTCGTCTTCGAATGTGGCGCCGAAGTCTGTCGATTTCTTGAGATAGATGTCGTGATTACCGTTGCGGTCGTCATCGATGACGATGAAAATATCTCCCTGTGAATTAGTCGCGCCCTCGGGACGCCAGGAGTAGTCGGAGTTGCCCCCGGTTATCTTCACGTCGGTTTCCCATGTCGATGCGACGATGAACTCGTCGCTTATCAATGGCAGGCAGTCTGGGTCGATAGCGTCGGGAATTCTCAGGTTGATGTTGGATTCGGTCATTATTCCGACCTGCAGCGTCGAGCCCGAGATAGCCGCCTGGGCAAGGTCGATCACGATGAAGAACGAGTTGGTCTGGGTATTTGTGGCCGGAAGATAGATGCCGTGGAATACCGCCTTGCTGTCGGTGTTGAAATCGACATGCGGGTGGGGGATATCGTTCGACCCGCCGGGATTACCCGAATTGGGGTCGTTCAAATTGTCGTATTGCCCGGAATAACCGGCGTTGTAATAATCGTCCGTCGCGAGCTGTTTGTCGGTGCCGTCCAAGTCGAACACACCGTCGCCGTCGGAATCATGGTAGAGCCGTACGCCGGTGATGGCGTCCGTCGCCACGGAGCCGAATTTGATTATCTCCAGCCCGTCGATGGTGCCGTAGTTGACGTCGCCCGATACATCGATGCGTATAAGCGCCTGGTTGTCGATACCCTTGAAGATCTTCCCGTTCTCGGGAAGGTTCTCCCCTTCGAGCCAGATTGCATCGACCGTGTATTCATTTTTGAACACTTTCCACGAGCCGGGATTTTCATGCGGCCCGGAGCCGAGAGCGTCGTCGAAATCCATTATATACTGGACCACGTGCCCGTCGGGGCAGTCGTCGTCGATAGAGATGATGAACATCTCATCGGATTTCTTAGTCTCGGCCTTGGGAATATCGGGGAACGCTATTTCGCCCTTGATAACGTGAACGTACGGGTCGTTTATATCGAGAAGTCCTGCGGGGTCATCGGCATCCTTGATTCCGTCGTTTCGAACCGTCAGGCCGATTCCGATTACTTCGCCGGGATTGAAGAATCCGTCGCGGTTCCCGTGGGTGATCCCCTCGAAATCGTCGTCGTATTCCATCCCGAGGATATTGTATTCCGGCCTCAACTGCTGGTAGAGCGCGCGGTAGATGTTTATCCTTCCGGTACCGAGTCTGCCGACGTAATTCGGGTTCTTATCATAAATATTGTCGGCGGTGAATTTGACCTGGTCGACGACTTCCTGCGCGGAATATGTCGGGTAGTATCCCTTGACCAGGGCCATAAGGCCGGTCGCCTCGGGGCAGGACATGGACGTTCCGGAAGCAAATGCATAGGTATTGTTGTAATAGGTCGAGTAGATATCCTGACCCGGCGCGCAGACATCAACCTTGTCGTTATACTGGGAAAAACTGGTCTTCTTATCCTGGGAATTCGTTGCCGCTACGCTGACCACATGGTCATAGCTGGCGGGATAGCTGTACTGGGATGAGCCGCTGTTCCCCGCGGACGCGCATATGACCACGCCGGCGTTGAATACGGAGTTGCATACGTTCTGCTCGGTCTGGGAAAACCATCCGCCACCGATTGACATGTTCACGGCTACGACATTCTGCGTGTTCTTGGCGTAGTTGAGCGCGGATGTGATCGACGATGTTGCCGCGCCGCCGTCACCGTTGGCGGGCATGATTCTCAGTCCCATAAGCTTGCAGGACCAGTCGACGCCCGCGGTGCCCTTACTGTTATTAGACATGGCACCGATGATACCTGCCACGTGTGTTCCGTGGCCGACATTGTCATCGATAAGGCTGTTGCCGTCGTTATCCACGCCGTCGCCATCGACTTCGCCCCCAAGCCCGTCGCCGCCGTCCACGAAATCCTCACCGTTTACAACTTTGCTTACAAGGTCGGGATGGTCCCTGTCGATGCCGGTGTCTATGACGCCCACAATTACATTCGAGTCGCCCTGGAATATATCCCATCCTTCGGGCCCGTCCATAATATTCAGGTCCCATTTGTAGTTGTAGTTGGTGTCGTTGGGAATGATATCCAGGTGCCTGATGAAATTCGGCTCGGCATATTCCACTATAGGGCTTATCTCGATCGTACGCATCGCGACGAAAATATCGACTGAAGGCGCGAATCCGACGCGGTAGACATCGGTGTCGATGATTCGTTCGAGCGCCTGCATATCCAGAGCTTTGAGAAGCTCATTGAAATCTTCCCCGGGTACATTGGGATGAAGCGCGACGAGCATTTCATTCGCGCAAATTTCCATCTCATCCCCTTCGGGCGTGGTGACCAATGTCCCGGTGAACGGGGGGATGGGGAGGTCATCCTGCTTGTCTATGGCAAGCCAGTATCTGCGCAGATGTTCGGTATCTCCCGTGTATGCCACATTGAGCTCGACCAGACCGTCGGCGATACCGGGCTCGACCTGCAAGGGGCTCACGGGGCCTTCATAAGACGCCGCGCGGGTTCCGTCGGGCAGGAGGAGCATGCCATCGCGGATGTCTACGCTGAGCGACCCGGCGGACGATGTATCTATTTCGAGCGGTAGAGTATTTTTACCAGGCTTGACGTTTATATAAGCCGATGTCAGCACCGATTCACCATCGATGCGGATATCGTCAAGCTCGGTATTGACCGCCCGTATTCCCGCGAGCGGGGATACATAATCCTGACCATCCGGGATGAGTGGAGCTTTGGAGTTACCCTCGGAGCAGCCCGCAACAAGCAACATGGCAAGGAAGAAAATTGCAGCGGAAATCAAAGTACTGCGCATGCGTATGTACCTCAGAGGAATGAAATATCGCACCGGCTCATTTCAGACGAGAGAACCCTGGCCGGCTATAGATGTGGTTCTTCATTATATTAGAATTGCGCGCTTCTTGCAATGACAAGCAGACCGGGCTGTTAACCTCCCGAGGACTTGTTTAAAACCACCAGGAGCGAATGCCAGTCAACCCAGAGCAGGAAGGAAATTGCATACATTATCGGGGACATGAGCAGCCTGAGCATTCCTGTAAATACGAGGAGGAGTAAGATGATAAAACCGTACCGCTCGATTGACGCATAGCCATAGCGGTATTTCGGCGGCAGAAGGCCCATTACGATGCGGGAGCCATCGAGAGGGGGAATCGGGATGAGGTTTAATGACGCGAGTATAATGTTGATGAAGATGATCCAGGCGATCATCTCGTCAAGGCGTCCGGGCAGTTGCACTTGCAGGGCGTGTGTAAGCCTGAAGATGATGTTGAATATAATTATTAACGCGATATTCGAGAGCGGCCCAGCCGCGCCTGTAATCATCATACCCTTCAAAGGCGACTTGAAATAGCGCGGATCGATGGGCACCGGTTTCGCCCATCCGAATGGGAATCCCGCAATCGATGTGATTATCATCACTATCAGGCCGGTGGGGTCGATATGCGCGATGGGATTGAGCGTAAGCCTGCCGGCGTTCTTCGCGGTCGGGTCGCCGAGCAGGTATGCCGAATAGCCATGGCTTACTTCATGAATCGTTACGGAGAGAAGCAATATCGGCACAAAAACGCCTATGGCGAATAAGAAATCCATACTTTTACTCAGATGACCTCATTATAACAGGTTTCAAACGGCAGTTCCTTATCAGGAAACATTCTTAAGAGATGTAATGGCCTAAGCAGGTTCATCGGTTTCCCGTTTCAAGACCTCTTCCGCCAGTGCGATTTCATCCCTCCGCGCATGAATCTCACCATCGAGCTTGGCGTCGAATACCGCCTGGAACGCCTTCTTGAACGCGGGCGATGGCGGAAATCCAAGGTTCTTGAGGTCCTGGCCGGTGATTTCGAGTTTGGTTGGCTTCATCACCTTGAGGAAACTGCGTATTATTTCGCTGACATCCAGATTGTCACCGTTAACGAGATAAGCGAGCAGGGCTTCCACTTCGACCCAATGCAGCATCCTGAATATCTCGCTCGGTTTCAGCTCCGCATCGGTGCTGGACAACTCGTCCACGGTCTCACGGAAGCGGGGTATTTCCCTGATGGTCTGCTCGTCGTTTCCGGACAACTGGAAATCCTGAGCGAACGAATCAGCTTCATCCTGGGTAAAATTCCACGCCAGGATGCAGAGATAGACCTGGTGGGCGCGGATTGTATATGGCAGGTCCCACAGCTCATACTCGGCGAGCACCGGGATAACCGGGTCCGTAGCTCCCCGGAGCGCTCCCGCGAGCGACATATGCGGGTGGATGAGTTTCAGTATGCCTGTTTCATCGAGCATCTTCAGCGCGCCATGGGGGTCCTGGTCGCCGAGAATCAGCCATAATTCATCGCGAATCCGCTGCCTTGTGATCCTGTCGAGCATGCCGTCGGCGAGCGCGGCGTCCATCAACTCCTTCGAATGCGGCTCGATTACAAAGCCGAACCGCGTGGAGAAGCGTATCGCGCGCATCATGCGGGTCGGGTCGTCGCGGAACGATTCATCGTGAAGTATGCGGATTATTCCATCCTTGATATCTTTTCTTCCGTTGAATGGGTCGAGTATCTCACCGAACGCCGAATGGTTGATGCGTATCGCTATCGAATTGATGGTGAAATCGCGCCGCTTGAGGTCGTTCTCGATGTTTCCGGGCTCGACTTCGGGAAGCGCCCCCGGCTCGGGATAGCGCTCCTTACGGGTGCCCGTGATGTCGATGGTTCCGCCTGACCTGATGTGTATCTTGGCGGTGCCGAATCGCGGGTTGATGTCCGTACGCAATTCGAGGACGTAGCCGAGGGCTTCGGCGAATACGATGCCGTTGCCTTCGACCACGAGGTCGACGTCCATGCTGGGGCGTCCGAGCAGGATGTCGCGCACGATGCCGCCCACGAGATAGACGGGCAGCTTCACGCGGTCGGCGACGCGTCCCGCGAGGATGAGAATATCCAGCACGGAGCGGGGAAGTCCCTGGAAAACATCCTCCTGCATCAAGCCTCCATCCAGCGGAAGTTCTTCGATCTCTTCATCCCCAACGGGCTGAATCTTGTGCAACGCCTGGATTATATCAGAGCGGGTGACGATGCCGGTAACCTTTCCGCCGAAAATGACCGGGATACGCCCGATATTGTTCCGTACTATCAGCTTCTCAATATGATGCAGCCCCGCTTCCTCGCCTACGGTGATGACATCGCCCATCATGTGCTCGCTTACCGGGTCGTGCGAACGTCCCGAGAGGATGGCCTTATCGACATCGCGGCGCGAGATTATCCCCAAGAGCCGGTCGTCGTCATCGAGCACGACGATACCCGAATGCCCGAACCGGATCATCTGGTGGCGGCAATTGTCGATTGTGATACCGGGTGAAACCGAATGCACGGGGCTGGACATGATATCCCGCGCGATGACGTAGGGATGCAGCTCCTCGCGCAATATCGATACGAGTTCTTGCAGCGCCCTGTGATGGTCGGTGCCGGTGAGCATGGCGCTTCCGGCGGACGGATGCCCGCCACCGCCGAAATGGCTCAGTATATGGGCGATATTCACCGAGGATATCCGGCTGCGCCCGATTATATAGACCCGCTCGTGTATTTCAACGAGGGTGAAAATACTATCGGCGTTTTCAATGTCCTGGATTTTATTCGTGATGAACGCGATTTCATCGACATAGCCCGGTATCTTCGCCGTGGAGAAATGAATCCTGATGCCGTTGATGAGCACATCGCGAGTATTCAATGTGAGCTTCTGCATCAGGATTTTCTGCTCCGCGCTGAGCTCGTGGCTGACATAGCGGCGCACGAGGCTCAGGTTCGCGCCGGACTTGAGGAGATACTTGACGGCATCGAGATCCTGCGGAACCGTCGACGAGAAGGTCAGGTTGCCGGTATCCTCGTAGATGCCCAGGCATAGAAGAGTGGCTTCCTCGGGGGTAAGCTTTATTCCCCGGCGCGCTATTTCCACCACGAGGATGGTTGTCGTGGAGCCGTATTTATAGCAGTGCCGGAAGTGGGCGTCCAGCTCGCCTTCTTCTTCGAGGTGATGGTCGTAGAGGTGGACCTCGACATCCTTGCGTTTGAGTATCTCGTTTATCGCGCGAAGGCGGCTTGGCCTCGATGTATCAGTGACGATGACGCGTTCGACCGAATCGAAATCGATCTGCTTCAGCAGTATCAGGGGAATCTTGTCGCGGTAGAGTGCGTAAAATTCGCGCACCCCGATATCCATTCCCCCGATGAGCACCATGACGGCGTTGGGGTAGAGTTTCGACGCGGCTACCATCGACGCGAAACTATCGAAATCGGCGCTGGGATGGGAGATGATTATTTCGCTTGCCTTTACTTTCGCCATCTGCTGAGGAATTTAAATCTCATTCACCTATTAGTATCGACAAACAGGGCCGGTATTTCGTGGCCTGCATCATATATCTTGCCGCGACGGCTTCACGTTGATAAGGATAAGCAGGAAAGCGATCAGGCCTATCGCGGTGGAGAACCATCCCCACGCCATGTATGAAGGCTCATATGAGAATTCGACGACATGCTTTCCTCTCGGTACATAGGCCGCTCTGAACAGCATGTTGGCATTCAGGCATTTCCCTTTCGCGCCGTCGATACGCACGACCCATCCGGGAGCGTATGCGTCATTCAGCACGAGCAGCGAAGGTGATACGGTGTCGACTTCGAATGCTACGCTTCGAAGCTTTTCCCCAAGGGGGGCGATGGTCGAAGCTTCGATACCGGGCGGATTCGAAATGCCGAGGGCATCACGCTCCCCCGGGGTGAGCATCGAGCCGTCGATGAATGCCACGCGGCCGTCGAGCCATCCGTTGTGCATGAGAAGCGGCGCGATCTTCTCGCGGGAATCAACGATCTTGACATCGCGCGCGAAGTAATACCGCGGCGCGGGATTGGCTATTGTATGCACGTAAATGTCGCCGAAGCGCTTTGCATCAGAGGTCCCGGCAAGCACGGGCATGTCGCTTATGACCGTGCTTACGCCCATCGCGCGGAACATGTCGGTCTGGAGTACGCCCGGGTTTGTGAACGATAAATGCGCGCGGAGGCTCTGTACGCTGTAATCCTCCACGAGGTTCAGATAATCAACCGTCCGCTGCGTGATGAAACTGTCATAGCCGGAGACGTCGCGTATCGTATACATCGTCGAGAGGTTAGCGAGGAACGGCAGTTTGGTGCGCTTGAGGAAATTCAGCCAGTATTTTTCGGATGTGATGCGCGCGATGCGATGATCCGGGCCGGTCGTTTTTTCGAGGAAGCGTGTGAACTCGGTCTGCGGCGGTGTGAGGATTTCGACATCGGAGGTGTAGGGCAGGGCGATGAGCCGCCCGGATACGCCGGACACGATTATCGCGATGAGAAGGAGATATTTGTGTATCGCGCGCGGGGGCTTGCTCCTGATGATGAGATGTATCAGCGAATGCAGAATGAGCGCGATGCCGATGATGTAGAGTACTATTGTCGGCAAATCCGGAACAAGGTTGAGTGAATACATCCCCGCGGCGGCGCTGAAATTCATTTTGGTTATCAAGCCTGAATAGATGCCCACCAAAATCGCGATGACAATAAGGGCAAGCCGGGCCAAGGGTGTGAGAAGGTTATCCTTATGCTCCAACAACGCCTGGAGACCGAACCCGGCGCATACGAGGGCGCTCAACTGCCACATTTCCTTCGGTTCATACATGCGCATCTTCCACAGGGGAAGGGTTTTCATGAGGAACATGTACAGCGGGTCGTAGTAACTGATTGCGAAAAGAATGATGAAAATGTAAAGCCAGTGCCTGCGTCCGCGCGGCAGAACGAACAGCCCCGACAGCGCAAAGATAAAGATCGCCGCGCCGATGTAGTTCCGGTTGTCGAGTATCCTGAGCCGCGATACCGGTGCTACGAATCTTCCTCTCGCCAGCGCCCACCGGACTTTCGGCGACAGGTTTTCCGGGCGCTCGGGCTCCATGGCGGCGGGAGGCGGGGGCGGGTCGAGGAAGGCCATGGAATGCTCATATTTTATCGAGCGGTAGGTGTCCGCGGAATAAAACGCTGTCGGGATGTTCTGTACGCCCGATATGAGGAACCCGAGAAGCAGGATACCGAGGAACGACGGAATTATCAGGGTCGGCTTTCTCGCCGAGCCGGTCGTTTCACGGATGACGATGTAGGCGAATAGCAGGTATGTGAAGTGGACGGCGATTACCGGGAATGCAGCCATCGACATGATGCCGTATATCAGCGCGGCATAGGCGAGGTTCCGGATATCCCTCGTCAGGCGGTATCTTTCGTAGAACGCCAGCACTGCGGGGCTCCATGCCACCGCCGCCGCCCATGGATGCCATAACACGAAGCATGCTCCGGTATATTGCGACGCGCATGCGATGAGAAACGCGGGCCAGGGATGGATGCCGAATGTCCGGAGCAAACCGTAGATGCAGATGCCGAAGATTATCAGGTGCAGCACGGCGAGCCATCCGGCAATCCGGTCCTCATCGAAGAGCAACAATGCTATCGTGAGCGGTGGATAGAGCACCGGGCAGAGGTGATTGGCATAGAGCGGCGTGCCGCAGAACGAGTAGGGGTTCCAGAGAGGAATGCGTCCGGCCATCAATTCCGTGCGCGCCAGCTCGAACCAGGGCCGATGTTCGAGGATGGCATCGTAATTAACGGTGCGGACATCCTTCAGCTTGTATTCGTTCGCCCAGGGATACTGGCTCTTCCACGAATCGGTGCCGAAATCGTGCCCGAGTATGGTGAAGTCGCCAAGGGCGATTATCGCGCTGAGGACTATGCCGATGATGAAAAGCGCTTCCGCCCTCGGACGAATCCCCCATGGGTATACTGTGTCTCCGGTCAATACAGCTCTCTTACCCCATCGCGCGTCACGCTGAATAATTTCTGGAATGAATCCCGCCCGAGGAGAAGCAGGCTGAAATCATCCCTGCCGGATGTCTCATAATCGAACGGCCCGGCACCGTAGAACAACTCAAGCAAATCATCAGCCTCGGAATCCCCGGCGCGGACTTCGAGAAATTCACGGTCTATTTTTTCAGGCTGGAAGCCGTATGAGTTGTAATAGTCGACGATCAGGCCGCGTATTTCTTCGGCTGCTTCTTCGACATCGCCGACGATGAAACTCTCGGTCGACCAGTCGTCGTCGAGCGACATGGTGTAGATCGCGCCGTCGGATGCCAGTATATACAACTTGCCGGCTCCGGATGCAATGTCCGTCATTTCGGCCTGCTCGAAATGCTCGCCGAGGTCGGCGTCGGCGATGATACTCCCGCCATCGATTTTGAGCAGGTATCTATTCTGCCAGACGAGGAGCGCGTTGTCGCCGACTACCCCGAGCAGCCCAGCATTGATGCGGGAGAATTTGCTCAACTCCCCGGTGAGATTTCCTTTCAGGTCAAACTGTCGCAGATATGATTTTTCGGGATTGGCATCGCGAATGTTATCGCACTGGTAGATATAACCTTCGTCGGAGATGCCGACAGTGCCCCCCGCGACCATGTTTATCTCGTTGATGTCGCCCGTTCCGAGATGGAAGAATTCAGCTTCGAGGCGGCCTTCCCGTGAAAAGAGAAACGCCCACGACGTCGACAGCGACCCCGAGCCGTGAAGGATCGCCGCAAGGAGATCGCCGTTTGGCGCGACGGCTATGGCGTTGGGTATGAGTTGCACGTCGGTATCGGCGAGGAAATTCCGCGCTTCCGCACCGTCGATGCCGTATTCATTAACGAAAGACCCATCAGGCGTGACTTCGTTGTTCTGATTGTAGCCGAACCTCGCGCCCGCGATATAGACTTCGCCATCAGGGCCTGTTTCAAGCCCGGTGATGAGATAGCCTCCATCCTGCGCGGGCAGGGAGGCGAATTCTTCGGATTCAGCGGGGTTGTCGTGCGGACATCGCAATATTGAGATTTGCTCGCGGTAGATATCTTCAGCCGAGGGCAGCAGTTCGCTTTTATCATAATAAAGATAATCCCCGGCGACGGCTATCTCGGAAACTCCTTCGAGGGCTTGCGGCGCAAGAGGATGCTCAAACAGCAGGAGGGCCGAACTGAAATCCGGGGAAATCCGGTATACTCCCGCAGTGCTGTCATCCAACATGAGCACATATGCGTTACCGGCGTCATCCCGGTCGACCCACACGGGGCATTTTTCGAGGTCGAGCCCTTTTGAAAGGGAGCCGTCCATCGGCGAATAGCTCAACAGGAGCGGGGTTCCCGAATCGGTGAGGTAACCGTAAAGGCGCTTGATATCGCCGGGAGGGAGAGCGGGATTCGATGCATAGACCGCTTCGTAATCCCCGCGGAAATCGACGACGGAGAGTCCGGGCGGAAGTACGACACCGGCTACGATTATCTCTTTGTCGGATGCTGTGAAACTGAATGGGAGGAAGCTGCCGTCATCCCTGTCCGGGAACTGTATCACCCATTGCGGTATCCCGTATTCATTGAATTTGGCGAGGGATCTGAAGGATAGCGCGAATACAGCTCCCGATGGCGACATGGCGACCTTGTCATACGCCGAAAGACTCAGGCTCATCGAGCCGTTTTCATCATCAGTGAAAAGGTTTCCTGTGTTGAACAGCGCATATTTGCCGGGCCCGATGACGAGCCCGTAATCCTGCCGGGAATTCAGGGTGAAAGCGTTAGCGCCATTGTCGGTAACGGTCCTGAGCACGGTTTCGCCGGGATGCCTTTCGAGCAGGGAAATCCCGCGGTCATTTTCGGCCCACCGGGCATAGCCGAACGGGTTGAAGCCGGACATAGCGGGGGTTGTGGCATCCTCGGTGGATAAAGAATTCATTTTATTGTCGATAAGATTACCTGTAGATGAATATGATTTAATTCTCGCCGAATTAGAACCTGCGTCGACGATGGTGAACTCATCGCCTTTTTGCGTGAATACCGAGCAGGGTAATATGAGCGAGGATGGGTCGTCGAAAACTATGGGCGTTAGCTTTACTGCTTCTCGTAATGATGCGGCATGCAGGTAAGAATGTCCGCCCGGGATCAGGGCGAGGATTGAAATAAGGAGAAATCCGGATATTTTCCCTTTGGCGCTGGACATGGAATCAGGGCTTGTAAAATGCCGTTTCTTGTCTAAGTGGATTATAACATTAAATGATATGGGAAATTTTATCCTGTTCTGCGCGAGAATAATTAATGAGATAAAATAGGTTTGACTTAGAGTTTAAGGTCGAATATAGTACTGTTTGGAAGTTAAAGATTTTCGGTAAACCTTAATCATTCCGGCCGTCAGGTACGGCTTGAGCGGTTTATGGAACTATTAAATTTCTTCAAGGTTGTCGGAAAGCGAAAATGGCTGGTCATCGGCATCATCGTCGTGGCGTTCGTTGCGTCATTCCTTTCCGCCAAGACCGCGAAGATACCAAAAGAAACGCGCACTATCCTCAACTTCAGCTTCGCGCTTCCGCAGGAAGTTGAACTCGGCACTGACTTGCAGCGATACCGCATCCCGGTCGAGCAGAACGCATTCGATTTCGTGGCCCTGTTCAATACTGAGAGCGTAATCCGGGACGGCATCGAGCTTGCCGGGGTGGATATCAGCCCATATGCCGCGTCGCTGGCCTTGAACGCGAGCGTACAGGTAATCAAGATCGGCGGCGAGGATGAGCGAACCAGCTTTATCGAAGTAACCTGCAGGCATTCCAACGGCGACCTCGCCGTGAAGCTTGTCAACGGCGTGACCGAGGCGGCGACGGAGCTATTCGTCGAGATGCTGACCCGCAATGTAACGGCTAACAGGGAATTCCTCACAAACCAGGTAAATGAATATAACGACAGCATCGCCGAGCACGAGAAGAAGCTTCGCGTGTTCCTCGAGGAGCACCCGGGTTTCGGGCAGACGGCGGATGACCAGTCGATAGCGACGCGAAAGGTTCAGCTCGATTTCAGCAAAAGCACTCTCTCGGCTGATGTGTCCGCGGTGGATTCGAAGTTGCGTACAGCGGAGAATGACCTTAAAAATTACAGGAGCGGCGTCAGCACGAATATCCCTCCCGCGATAAAGTTGAACCCGAATCTCCAGACAATGCGTGACCGCGTGCTCGGACTCAAGCTCGACCGTTCCGAGATGCTCGGGCAGTACAGCGATAAACATCCTGTGATCGCCAAGCTCGACAGCAGCATCGCAGAGGCGGAACAGGAACTCAAGGGAGAGGTTCTAACGCTTCTCGAAGAAGAGATCGACGGATTCAAGGCCGAGCGGAGCGAGCTGTCGAGCCAGTTGGGGTCGGTCAGCGGGGATTCCAATTCGCTCGATATCTGGGCGGATGAATTCGCTGTGGACAGGATCGAGTATAACAGGATTTTAAACGACCTGAGGATAGATACCGAGACATACGGCAAGCTTAAATCGAAACTTTCGGAAGCCGTAATTGAAGAGAATAAGGCCAAGCAGAGATACCGGGTGGACATTGTCGAAAGGGCTACGATAGCAACCCCGAGACGCGAATTATGGTTCCAGCCGGGATTCAGGATCGCGCTCGCGACGATAGGCGGTGTGTTCTTCGCGCTGGTTCTCGTCATGTTCATCGAGTATATCGGCGTCAAGAGCCGGGAGCAGGTGGGCGGCGAGTCCAACGGAAACGGCGCCAATGCCAAGTAAGCGGTTTTTTGTTTTTTAGATACATTCAGGCAGTATGGGGAGGAACATGATAACGATGAAACGCTTACCGATAATCATAACAGCCATATGCGCGGTGCTTCTGCCATGCGGCCTGCTGTTCGCCCAGGGAGGTAATCTGACCCTTAAGTCGGTCGATTTCCTCACGCCTCAAGGCGAACTTACGATGAAGCTCACGTTCGACCGCACACCCTCGGCGGAGGAGATCAAATCCAAATGGATAGGTTTTCCCGACCGTTTTATAGTCGGGATCGACCCGGTCAACGCGCCGGAAGGATTCCGCGAGGGCATAATATACCAGGATATACTCTCGGACGGCTCGCGCGGCGTAGAGAGCATAGAATTCACGCATGACAAGGCGCACGAGAGGATCACATTCATCGCACACCCGTTCAACGGTTTATCGGTCGATGTGAATATCGATGGAAATGGCGTTGTGCTGGTGTCATACAGGAACAACCCGGAAAACAAGAATGTCGATACAATTGCGAGGGGGCCACGCGTCGAAGAGGCGCCGTCCCCGGTAACGGGCACAGGACATTATTTTTCTCTAAATAAAGCTGAATTGCATCTGAGCACTGAAGCAGAGAGCGTAATCAGGGCGTATTTCGCGAAGAACCATGAGGAAGAGGAATTAGTGAAGCTCGAAGAAACCGAATTCCTCATCGCGGCCGAGGAGAATACACGGCAAACCGGCTCACTCGAAAGGCAGGGGACATATCGCATACAGGTGGGAGACAAACTTGCGCTGGGCGTGGCGGGAGAGCCCGACCTGGATGTCAGCGTGACGGTGCGTCCCGACGGCTACATAAGCTTCCCGATAATCGGCGATGTCCTTGTCGAAGGCAAGACCGCCGAGGAAACGCGCCTGTCGATAAAGAGAGCGCTCCAGCCGTATTACAATTATGATCTTATCGTCAATGTTATTATCAGCGAGTTTACGCCGCAGAAAGTCTATCTGCTAGGCAAAGTCGCCGATGCCGGACCATATTCGTACAAGCCGGGTATGACACTTTTGGATCTCGTTACAAGCTTTGACCAGCGGGATGCCGATCTCAAACGGGTGAAGCTCATACGCGGCGATGAAGTGCATGATGTCAACCTGGAGAATCTTCTCGCCGGGGATGTGCATCTCAATTACACCCTCGAACCCGGGGATTACATCGTCTTCCCGACGAAGATCCTGCCGAAGGCGACGGTTATCGGCAAGGTCAGGGCTCCCGGGGAGCAATTGTTCGAGGATGGCCAGCGGCTTTATGACCTCATCGGCATCGCCAGCGGATTCGATTTGCGGTGCGATATCAAGCAGATACTCGTACTTCGCCTCAACAGTGAAACCGGGCTGCTCGAACATCACATCTGCGACCTTCTCGCCTACCAGGAGAAGGGCGACGTCAGCCAGAATATACTCATCGAGAACGGCGATATAATCATCGTGCCGGAAGTCGGGCGTCCGAACTGGGATGTGTTCCTGCGCGGACTCAACAGCATAAACACCATCTCGCTATGGGCGCGGGTCTGATAGCGGGCTGAAGCACGGAAGATAATTCAGAGGAAGGCGCAAGTCTTCCTTTTTTTTTTCATCTGAGATTGTGCCGCACTAATCATCAATGCAGTTTGACTACTTATAGCCGCTCTGATATTATCCCCCTTCAACTTTTGCATATGTCTAAATATAGAAATATGGATAATGCGCGAAAATCGACTCGCGGCGTTATACTTGGATGGATATTAATAAGTCTTAATGCATCGGGTACGGTAAATCATCGGCAAAGGCGTTGAAACATGGCAAAGCCCACGGACAAGATGAAGGAGATAGCGTCGCTGTGCGGACGTCGGGGATTCATTTATCAGTCGAGCGAGATATACAGCGGGCTCGCGAGCTGCTGGGATTACGGCCCCCTCGGGGTTGAGCTGAAGAATAACATCAAGGATGCCTGGTGGCGCGCGGTGGTGCGTCGCAGGGACGATGTCGTCGGCGTGGATACATCGATATTGATGCATCCCGAAGTGTGGGTGGCATCGGGTCACGTGGGCGAATTTCACGACATGCTCGTCGATTGCCTCCAGTGCAAGGGACGCAGTCGCGTCGATCATCTCAAGGGCGGGCAGTGCCCGGTATGCGGGGGGAAGGAATTCACCGAGCCGCAGAAATTCCAGCTCATGTTCAAGACCAAAGCGGGGGCGAGTGAAGCCACCGCCGTCGATGTATACCTGCGCCCTGAAACCGCGCAGGGTATATTCGTCGACTTCAAACTGATACAGAAGACGAGCCGGATGAAAGTGCCGTTTGGCATCGGGCAGATAGGGAAGAGTTTCCGCAACGAAGTTACCACCAAGTCGTTTATCTTCCGCTCGCGGGAGTTCGAGCAGATGGAGCTTGAATTTTTCGTCAAGCCCGGTACCGACGGCGAATGGTTCGATTTCTGGGTGAACGAGCGGTTCCAGTGGTATAAAGACCTCGGCATCAGGGCGGAGAATCTGCAGTTGCGTCCGCACGCCAAGGATGAGCTCGCGCATTACGCGTTGTGCTGCACCGATGTTGAATATCAATTCCCGTTCGGATGGGGCGAGCTCGAGGGTATCGCCAACCGTACGGACTTCGACCTGAAATCGCACGCCGGGCATTCGGGAAAGGATTTGAGCTACTTCGACGATGATTCCAAGGAGAAATTCATCCCCTACGTTATAGAGTCGTCCGGCGGCATCGACCGCACATTTCTCGTGGTGATGCTCGATGCGTACCGCGAGGAGGAAGTGGAAGGGGAGAAACGCGTGGTGCTGGGATTCAACAAGAGGATAGCCCCGGTGAAGGTGGCGGTGTTCCCGCTGCAGAAGGATGAGAAGCTGGTCGGCGTCGCGAAGGGGATCTACAAGGACTTGAGGGAATATATGTCGTGCTATTACGACCAGGCGGGGAATATCGGGCGGAGGTACCGGAGGCAGGATGAGATCGGCACGCCGTACTGCCTGACGGTGGACTTCGACACGCTCGAGGATGAATCGGTCACCGTGCGGGAGCGGGATACGATGGAACAGAAGCGCGTGAAGATAAACGAGCTCAAGTCGCGGTTTATCGAGGAGTTTGTGTAGGATATAGAGCGGATTTATCGGTTAACGCAGCCCCGATCAAACGGGGCTTTTGTTTACCAGGTGCCATCGGGAGAGAGCTTGAGTAAAAAACAATCATCTTTGCCTTTCGATATATGATTCTCAACATCGATACCGGGCCGGAAGTCAACTGAAACCTTGAAAAAGCCGACAGAGATAATGTTTCCTGAGGAATCAGGCACGGCTTGAGTCACATAATCATCGTGAGTGCCACCGAAAGTATCCACCCACAGCAGATTTCCAGCCGGATCAAGCTTGCTGATGTAAAAATCCTCGGATCCATTGGAAGAATATTCGAGGATTTCCGGGCCCGGGTCGAAGTCAATGGTATTTTGAAAATTTCCCGCCGCGAATATATTTCCGTCCTGGTCGAACTTGATGTCATAGACATCGCTTGTGCCCCAGGCGATGGTCGATTGCTCGCCGCCGGACAGGTCGAATTTCTTGATGATCGATCCTTCGCCTTCGCGCCCGGCCACGTAGAGGTAGCTGTCGCGATACCCGATGGCAAATCCTACACCGGGCCATGTATCAGCCCATTGGTAAATACCGGAGGAATCGAATTTGCTTATGAAGCCGCCAGCCGGTGATTCGCTCTTGATGTCTTCTCCGGGTCCGGGATCGAAGTCGACCGAACCCCAGAAGGTCCCTGAGATGTAAACATTGCCTCCGGCATCTGTCGCTAAATCATTCCCTGCTTCGATATCGGCTCCCATTATTTCGTCATCCGAATCGCCTCCCCAGGTGCGCGTCCAGTAATACGACCCGTCCATACCGAGTTTATTCAAATAGATGTCATATTCGCCAAGGGCGGTGTGTATTTCGGCCCCAGGTCCGGGGTCAAAATCAGGGCTTCCGTAGAAGTAGCCTGTAGTGAAAATGCTGGAGGATGCATTATTTATTTCAATGCTCGTGGAGTAAGGATGACTGCACGCTCCCTCGCCTCCGTAAGCCAGTGCCCATACGAATTCGCCCGAAGGATTCAATTTGAGCATGAATGGCTCAAATATCACAGGGGAGGAAGAGGTTATTTCGAATATGGCGGGCCCGGGATCGAAGTCCACCGTACCTATAAAATCACCGGCTATGTAAATATTGCCATCTATATCGGTCTCGATATCGATGGCGACGGCAAGACCG
>CAZSPL010000022.1:0-4489 GCA_964608735.1 uncultured Planctomycetota bacterium
ATGCTTTGAAGGATGCCGTCGAATCTTGCCAAAGCGGCGTTTGCCCTTCCTATCAACGGGACCAGTTCCGCCCAGTTCAGGGCAGGGGGTAGCTTTTCAGGAATATATGGCTTCAATTTTCAACCCACGGCCAGCGTCAGTGATATTATTGGCTTTCTCGCAACCCTCTTCATTGCGTCACTGGTGCGACCTCCAGCGGTAGATTATGATAGATATTTGAGGCGATAATGTCAAAAGAGCCGGACAGGATGTCCGCGCCTCCGGGAAGATAACCGGCGCAAATTGGAGATTGTCGCTTTTAGCCCGTCAATCCACGTCTATCGGCGCGGTGACGACCATGTGCTCGCCGGTGGGGCTCCGCACGAGCGATACGCAGTCATCGCTCTCGAACGTCCATTCACCGGCGGTCCAATACTGGAATGTATTTACGTTCGATGTCAACGCATGCGATGTGATGTCGGTGGTAATTGTATACGTCGACGGCGGCTCGACATTGCCGCCGTATGAAAGCGGCACGCCGAGCATGTCCATCAGCGGCTCGAGCGATACATCGTTGAAATAATTCTGATGCTCGATGAGGAAACACAGGATGCCTCCCCCCGCGACATAGTCCTTCATCGCATCGGCCGTCGCCTGCGAGAACTGCGTGTAGTATGTCGTCCCGGCGCCGATGAATACAACGATGAACATACGGCAGCCGGTCGGGTCGAACGCCGTCTCGCTCGTCCGGATGAATGTATATCCCAGCGAATTTATGTGGCTGTTGATGATGCTGGTCGAATACGGCGGGTTCCATGTGAGATGCCCTTCCCACCATTTCACGATGGTGCCGTCATTGTACGGCCCATCCAAATTCTGCGTCACGATATTCGTGATGAGCTGCAGGTTGTCGACGCCCGATGTGCATCCCTCGGTCATCGAACACCAGTCTGGAAGCCCGATTACGACGTGGTCTTTCACGGGCGGTTCTCCCTCGACCGCGGCGCGATGGGTGAAATACGCGCAAACCGGTTCCCCGGGAAGCAACTCCTGGTATCCGGTCTCCTCGCATTTGACGCTGATCAGTATGTCGACGAATTCCTTGCCCGCGGGCGTGGCATCGAACACATCGAGTTCATATGTCGAATAACCGTATCCTCCGCCGGTGGGAATCGATGACGTCACCAGCGGGAAAACTCCCGGCGATTCGATGCTGACTTCGTTCAGCCACCCGTTGTAATGGTCGTAGACATCGATCGACAGCGACAAGTCGCCGCCGCTCGATGATTCATCGTTGTAGAGGGTATTTTTTATCTCGCCGACATCGATCCTGTATGCCTCGGGACGGTTGGCGTCGGGGGGAAAATCATCGGGAACATTGTAGGGGGACGTCCCGCCGGGAACTTTCCAGCAGGCATCGACCGCGTAGTTGAACACGAGCTCGCCGGTACCCAGCGCGATGACATAATGCCGCGAATTCTTCTGCCCCGCGGAAAACATCCCGCGCCCATCGATGGTGACTTCGCTCATAGGGTCGGAGACGTCGTCGAGATCATCGCAGAAATATTTATAAGCGTTGAGCGTGCAGTTGAACCCGGCTTCGGCATAGGGTTTGCCCAGCAGGCCGTCCTTGTAGCCGAGCATCGTTTCCGTATGCGGGAATTCCAGCGGATTCCACCAGCGGGTGAGGCCGTCAGCGTTGAGGATGCGGATATCCCCATCGCCGGCCATACGCAGCGCCGGATTCGCGAACCCGGTCACCGAGCCGTTGGTGAACACGATGCCGCACACATCGAAACCGGTGTATTTATACAGCCCGAGGAACGGGTGGCGTATGCCGAGGTCGGCTTCGACATTGCCCCCGGTGAAATTGATGTTTGCGATGGTCAGGTAAAGGTTGGCGGGAGGTTCGAGGAAGCGCATGGCGTTGAGATGGAAATCGGCATCGCGGAGCGGGGTCGCTTCGAGGGTTTCACTCGCCGGGTCACAGTAGAACTGCCACATGCCCCATATGGAATGTGCGCCGTTCAGGGCGGCGGTTTCCTGTGGAGTGGAAACATCCGGTGCGAACGGCCCCGTATTGCCGGAGCATCCGAGCATCAAGCCGCATATAAGTAGAACAATAGATGTCGCAACAAGGTGTCTCATCATTAACCTCCTCGATGAGAAGCTTACTACGCCTTATTAGATGCGGGGAGGGATGTCGCGAATAATCGGATTTACGCTACGGCGCTTCTTCGTCGGTGGTAATTCTCTTGACCGTCGTGTTGGAGGCGATGACCCCGAACACGGTGTCGATCCCGGTGAAGGGGCCGGATTGCGATGTCGCGCCGAGGGCGATGTAATCCCCGGCCGGGACATTCGCCGCGTAGATGCCTTCCTCATCCCCCTGCACGAGCCGGAAGATGGTGTCGGTGTCGCCCGATGCGTATACCGCGACCCAGGGGAATTGCATGATGGTGGTATTGTCGGAGTAGAACACGACGCCGGTTATCACGCCGCTGTCGGCCTGGAGCTCGCATCCGGCGAGTAACATGGGGAGAATCATCGCGGCGATGAGCAAAACGATTTTTATGAATTTCATGTTTTCCTCCGTCAATCCCTGTTATCCGTGGTGGCCCGGGGTAGGAGCCCATTTATTTCATGGAAACAGGATGGCTCCAACCCCGGGCTACCAGGAATCCGCATCGATTGTCAAGAAGTACAAGGCGATGCGTTATCAACTGCGCTGTATCGTCCTATATTCTATCAGAACTCCACCGAAAATCCCTTGCAGGCGTAATCGGTTAATTCATCGGGGTATCCGTCAATCATCATCGGAAGCATATCATCGACATACGCCCGGTGGCTCTCATACCAGAGTATCTTCCAACTGTAGCCCCACGTGCGATGTCCGTCGAAATTCCCCCAGCGGAGCCTGAAAACATCGCCGAGATTCAATTCGCCGCCGGATGATTTCACGCGCTGTGTCTCAACATGTGTGCCGGTCGGCTCGCGCTTTTTGCGATTCACATTTTCAACCTGATAGCAGAGGTCGAGCCATGCGCTCGGGCTGATGTCGATGCCGTGGATGTCGCGATTGGTGCGCCCGGAGCGGCCGTCGTCGATGTCATAATCGAGCCGGTGATGCGAGTAGCCGTAATCGACGCCGGGGATTATCGTCTGTATGACGCCCACGGAGCCGCCTTCGCCGCGATTGCGCCACGATGATTCGTGCCACTCGCGGGAGCCGTCGTTGAAGTCGTATTCATTTGTTCGATGCGCGAAGCCGAAATATGTCCACGGCGTGATGCCGATGCCGTAGCCGTCGAAGCGCTCCCATCCCCAGAGGCGTTCGCGGGGGAAGATGTCGGAATTCCGCTGCATGTAGTCGTAGCCGAGTTCGCCCTGGAGGGTGAATCCGGCGCCGTAGGTGCCGAACCGGGTCGGGTATACGATGACCGTCGGGTCGCAGTCGAACTGGTCGAGGTTTTCGACGGGGCCCGGGAAGTGGCGCAGCGAGTGGGATGAGCCGATACGCATCCGATGCAGCTTGCCGAGTCCGGCGGGATTGTGGAAGATGGCGGATTCGTCGTCGGCGAGGGCGGCGAACGCGTTGCCCATGCCGAGCGCGCGGGCGTTAAGCCTCGGCCAATCGGGGGAATCATCCTTGTATCCGCCAAGCGCCGAATGCGCGCACAGCAGGAACACGACGCAGCAGAAGATGATGTTATTCACCATCCTGCGTCGGGATGAAAAAATCCCCGATATCCGTTTTCGTATGCCGCGGAACATCGGGGGTATTATAGCATTCCGGCGCGAATCATCTTCAAATTTCTTATGGCGTGAAAGCATTTCAAACCCTTGACAACCCGGACATTTTTTCTGTAAACTTTCCTTTACCAATCAGGGAATCTTGACCGATAAGGGGAAGTTTACTATGTTGCCACTTGGGATCGACTTGGAGAAGACGCAAGAGCGTAAGCTCAAGGCAATTCTGGATCCGACGCGGTTGAAGATGCTTTACAAGCTTCGGGAGCCGCGTACGGTGAAGCAGATCGCCGACAGCCTCGGAATCGATCATCACGCGCTATATCACCATATGACCGTCCTCGAAAAGGCGGGGCTCGTGAAGCTCGAACGCAAGGTGCAGAAGGGGAACCTGGTGGAGAAGTATTACTGCCTTGTCGAGGACGCGATGCGCTTCAAGATGGACCTTCTCCCCAAGGAGCTGTCATCGAACCTCATCGAGAACCTCATCCAGACGACTTACAAGGAGTACACGAAAGAGCTGGAGGCGGTGGATGCTCCGGTGAAGGCGGGGGCGACGAGGCTCGCAATCGAAGTGCCGAAGGCGAAACTCGGCGAAATCAGCGAGAAGATACAGGGGCTGATAGCGAAGCTTCGGGATGAGATAATTGCCCTCGAGGAGGAAGGGTCGGACAGCCAGTACCAGGTTACGGTGATACATTTCCAGCGGGACGCGAAGAACGGGTAGCGGGCAGAAGGGGACAGGCCGTTTCGAGATCGT
>CAZSPL010000022.1:4589-24706 GCA_964608735.1 uncultured Planctomycetota bacterium
GTGCCATGCGTGCTTTGGGGCCTGTCCCCGGGGAGTGGCGGGACGCGAAGAACGGGTAGCGGGCAGAAGGGGACAGGCCGTTTCGAGATCGTGGCTTTGGGAATCAGGGGAATGCATTTACGGAGTTTCGTGCCATGCGTGCTTTGGGGCCTGTCCCCGGGGAGTGGCGGGACGCGAAGAACGGTTAGGTGTAAGGGCAAGCTACACTCACAGCCGTAAAACAATTGCGAGCCGGCATCGGCTCGCGGAAATGAATCTTTCAGGTTAATGAAACTCCGACTATTACTCGGCGACGTAGAGGTCAACGAATTTGAAGCCGCAGACCCACCAGAGCTCAGTGGTTGGCTTCCCTTCATGATCGGGTTGTGTAAATACAATTACAAGCCCGTCGTGATGCCCGGGAACAACCCAATTACCAAAGCTATTCCACCAAATCTGTTTAAGGTCGATTGTAACATCGGTGGTATAGTCATCAACTACAAGCGGAACACCGTAGCCAAATTGAGGGTCGTCAGGGTCATTATAATTCATTCCCCATCCATAAACCCAGGCATACCACTCTTGATCAGTGCCGCGATGATGAACGGTGATCTTGAAAATATCCTTGCCTATGCTGTCCTCGCATATCGGTAGGAGTTGCTCGAAGTCAATTTTCCATGGGTCTTCCGAGTTGGCGAATTTTGGGAAATCCGTAGCCGGGTCGGTGACAGGGATATTATTAGGGGGCCACCAGGATGCATCAACCGCGTAGCCGTAGGAGAATGGGCCTTCGGGCAGGGCGATGTGATATTCGCGGGTTATTTCATCGGTGACAAGGAACATACGCCTCTCATTCTCCGATGCGAACAGCCTGAAGGGAGTTATTGTTGTAACCGGTGTGGGCTCTATTCCGTTGGCGCCCGGCTCATAGTTGAATATATCCCAAATAGTGGAATATTCAAGGCCGGGAATCTAATAACACGAATATCCATCCGCATTGAGAACTTCACCCTCGCTCTCTTTCGCGCGGGAATATATCAGCGGCATGGATACATCGTAAAGCTCTTCCGCTATAACATCGGGGGCATAGATCATAGAATTATAGTCCAGTTGATTCCATGAGTGGCTTGTGTCCAGATTTGTAGTAGGCGGGAAATAAACCATGCCGCGGACGTCAAACCCTGTGTATTTAGGCGCATGGAGAAATGGGTGACGAAGCGTCACGTCGTACTTAAGCGTGAAATCGGGTTAAATTTCAGGAGCGCTGACGGAAAGACAATCATGGCAAGGGGCAATCTTGAGGAATTTAGTTACACAGAAATGGTAATCACCTTCTCGCGCGGGTATTACGTCGATCCTGGAGCGGTCGGCCGGGATATAGAACTGCCAGAAGCCCCAGAGCCAGTGATTACAAGATGCTCCTCGTGATTCGTGAATATCCTGAATACCCGGTGCTACAGGCTGCCCTATTCCGGAGCAACCTGCGAGGATAAGCAGCAGTAATGCCGACATGACGATTATCCGCATGTTGCGCCTCCTCTCCTACTGTATTTCAAAATCACCGCATACCTGGTCGGCGCTGTCGTCAAGGCTTAATCATAATTCCTCTGGACAGAATACAGCAACATTGACTGTATTTCTCAAGGCAATTAAACGACATATATTGGACTAAAACCTGGCGCTCCTCTTAAACAACCAACTCGACAAAAGCTGGGGCATATATCCATACAAGTTCAGAGGTTGGCTTTTCCTCCATTTCAGGATGAGTCTCAAGAATTATAAGCGCTTCATGGTTACCTTGCACGAGTGAACCACCGTAGTAATCCCACCATTCTGGGGTTAAATAAATGGTATTCTCCGTGGTAAAGTCATCAACAATGATCGGGTATCCATAGCCAAATTGCGGATCATCAGGATCGTTATTGTTCATCCCCCAGGAATATATCCAGACCCACCAGTCATTATCTGTGCCGCGATGGTGTACAGTAATCTTGAAAATTGGCTCATCTACACTGTCCTCGCATATCGGCAGCAGTTGCACGAAATCGATCTTCCATGGGTCTTCTGAATTGGCTAATCGGGGAAAGTCAGTAGCCGGATCAGTGACGGGAATTTTAACGGGAGGCCACCATGATGCATCCACTGCATAACCGAATGTAAAAGGTCCTTCAGGCAAGGCGATATGGTATTCCCTCGTTATTTCGTCGTTTACGAAGAACATGCGCCTTTCAGCTTCAGATGCAAACAGCCTGTAAGGAGTTATTGTCGTGACAGGTGTAGGCTCAATTCCGTTTGCACCAGGCGCGTAGTTGAAAATATCCCAAACGCTTGAATACTCAAGGCCGGGGATAAGGTAGGATGAATAGCCATCGGCGTTGAGTACTTCGCCTCCTCCGTCCTTAGTACGAGAAAATATCAAGGGCATCGATTCGTCATACAGCTCTACGCTCTGATCATCCGGCGAATAGATTGTTGTTTTATAACCCAACTCATTCCATGATAACCATGTGTCAATGTTCGTTGTCGGCGGAAAATAAACCATCCCTCGCACATCGAAACCCGTGTATTTGGGAGCGTTGGGGAAAGGGTGTCGCAGAGTAACATTGTACTTGAGCGTGTAATCAGGCTGAATTTCAGGACTGCTTATTGAAAGACAATTATGGCAGGGAAATATCTCAAGGAATTTAGTTACGCAAAAATGGTAATTGCCTTCTCGGGCCGGTACCACGTCAATCCTTGAGCGGTCTGCTGGAATATAGAACTGCCAGAAGCCCCATAGCCAGTGGTTGTCAGCCGAACTTTGATCTTCGAAGGATCTTCCAATATCAGGTGATACGGTCTGGCTTAAACCGGAGCAACCGACTACTACAATTGACATAATAGTTAGAGTGAGAAGTGCTCTCATTTAAAGCCTCCCTTACTACTGTATTTCGAAATCGCCATAAACCTGGTCTGTACTGCCTTCATGCGTCCAGCAGGCTTCTTCGGATTTCCAGTAGAAAATGGCATTCACGGGACCATAATAATAAGTGCCGGAGATGGTTGCAAAGAACGGTGATTGCCAGACCGATTCATTAGATGAGTTGGATATTTGAACCTCAGAAGAAGCGTCGACTTCTATTGAGGTGCAAGCTTCGTTAAGCAATTCAACTTCCTGAGAATAAACGAGATAATCCCCGCCTTCATGATTAGACGTGAATACAATGTCAAAATCCTCGTTACCGTCATTGATCACCTGATCGGCGTACATCGCAATTGCAGGATAGCCTGAATTGTAACTGGACTCGCTGAAAATCTCAGCTTCATTACCATTGTCAGCCATATGGCTGTTTGAATAATATAAGGCGTAATAACCGTTGTAAGCCGACTGCTCTCTTGTGTAGACAAAATGCGCGTAGGTGTCCAATTCATCGCCCAGGAAGTACTTCTCGATCGGGTCGAAGTCGACATAGGGATAGAATGCGTTGATATTGCCGGCGTTCGGGGATTCAATCTGAGATGCCACAGGGCCAACCGAGGGCCAGCCCGAGATATCCTCTGAATGCATCGCCCAGTCAAAATCGCCAGTATCACCGTAGTCGTAAACCTGCCATACGGTGGTGACAACTGTTATGCCGTCATAGGTAAAATCGAGACCCGCATCGATGCGGGGATGCATGGGGTATACTTCTTCACTCTCGGCAATGCTTGTCTGGAATCCGCAGTGACCGCTGCCCTCATACCACTGAGACATATCATAGTCGTCATTCCATTCCGTTTGACTGAAATCGGCATAAACGATACCGTAGAAATCCTCCCAGTAAGGACTTGAAATATCGCTCTCAAACTCGTATCCGGCGAATACGCAATCAACCTGATTATTGCCCGTGCCTTCGTGTCCAGTATCATCAGGAAAGGAGAAATAAGCTATATCCGGCTTCTGGCAATCACCGACGAAATCACCTGGCATAGGCAGCAGAAATGGCCCGTCGTCATCAAGATACGTGTAGTCGATACCGTCATCATCATCTTCCGTAACCTCGTAGTAATACCTTCGGTGCTCGATTATAACGTACTCCGCCGGTAAAACCTTTTCGTAGGCAATATCAATGATGAGATAGAAGTTTAATTCAGCCTCAATACTCTTAGGCTCAATACCCTTCATAGGAATTAATGCCGCCAAGTGCGCCGTAACGGACGGGTATTGCTGGTCAGCGTCGTCCGGATTTTCAACAGTATAAACATCGCTCATCCCATCCTCAAGTTGTTGAGTCTGAGAATTCAGCCACTGGTGAAGGATTCTATACTTGACATTATACTGTCCGTCAGATTCTTCGTGCCAGGCGGCAACGTTTAACGCAGTATCAAAGCTTGCGCCACCTACTTGAATTTCGCCAATCTTCAAGACATATCCTTCCAATCCAAACCCCGCACCAAATGAAGGACCGCAAACAACATTCGTTACATCGACATGCCCGCCCGGATCCGACGCGTTTCCCTGCACATCCTGGTCAGTGGATTCCCACATCGCTGCCCGGAAAATGGATTCCCTATCATTCGACTGGTTTTCGCCGGGAGTTACGAGACCCTTGCTTCCGCTACACGACGACAACGCCAACGCCAACATAGTTTTAATAGTTATTATTCCCCCCCCCCCCCCCGATGAAATTCCTTCCCCCGCTCGCTGAAACGCTGGACATAATCTTGTCCTCCCTCACGAAAATTATTTCAACCCTCCGTTTAAGGCAATATCAAGCATCAAAGGCTCATCAGCAAAGCATCGCTTGTCAAAAAACCGGGGCGGGAATTCGCTCGTCCCGTGCCCCTATGTGGATGGAGGAAAGTAATCATGATTATACCATGAGAATCAATGAAGTGCCAAATCGAGGGCGCTATAAAATCCTGGACTGTCAGTGCACGCCCATCCTCGCGGACTCGGACTGGGCGTGGCACCCTTGCGGGAATCTATTCCCGGACCGTCGGCTCCAATTCAGGATGCCGGGCATTTAAAATGTTTTTAACGCCGGGAGGGGTATCGCTCTTGTCTAAACGCGCCGCGTCCGATAAAATTAGATTGAAGATTTTTAACATAGATGCATATTTCAGTTTCAACGCAGGGTCCAGATATCTTAAAACTTATAATTGCTTCAGGAGGTACCGATGGCCATCAGATGGTTGAGTTCAAGCATTGCGGTACTGATAATCATTTGCGCCGCATTGGGATGCTCGGGCAGCGGTTCACCTATGGCGCCGGATAGGGTATCGAGTCCGGACATGGGGCATTCGGGGGCGGGGAAGACCGCCCTTGTCGGTTTGTACCAGGTCGTGATAGACAAACAGACGTCGAAGGTCGATATAACCAGCCTGAGGAGCGCAGAGCTGATAGTGAATGTCCTTGGCTTCATGGAGCCTCCCCCGCTGGTGAACCTTTCGATCGACTTCAACACGCTTGATATCAACGCCGATGAGAACAGCATTTATGTCGACGTCATCCTCACGCACCCGTTCGTGACGGCGAACCACGATTTCACCGGGTTCGATGTCCGGGGCGTGGTGTACGGCCCGCGGATTTCCAACGCCGACGCGTACTCGCCGCTGATGAATCCGGCGGATTTCGCGGGAGAGCCGTTCGGCTACATCGACGGTCTTCTCGGCGCGCCGAACTCGGGGGCTCATTACGATGAGGCATTCTGGGGGTATAAATATTTCGCGGATGATATCGGTTTGAATGAAAACCTTGTCGATTATTATTCGGACCCCGACAATCTCGCGAACAGGGGGCGGTTCAGCGAGGGGGCGACGATTTCGCGGCATTACGACCTCGACTGGGACGGCACGGATTACGATTTTTTCGTATTCAATTACTCCATCGTGGCGTCATATGACTGGCCGGTCGGCGACCCGCCGTTCGACCTTGACAGCTTCGATATCACGAGCGCCAACATGGCCGAGGCGTTCTGCATAACGGCATATGAAGTGTCCAACGGGCTTTTCTATGACGGCGAGACCGGCGGGGGCTCGGTGGATATCGATGTCGAGGTTTGGGACTGGCAGGGGCTGGACAACACGGAAGTGATGATCCGGTCGGTGCAGCCCGGTATCCTCGGTCCGGCGACTGTCGATACTTACGACGCCGGCTCGACTTCATACTCCGGGATATTCCACTTTACGGGAATCACGGGGGAGCCTGTCACGACCGGCATGCTCGACTTGCAGATAACGGCGACCGATGAATCGGAAACATATGGTTCGTCGTGGTTCCTCGACCTGCTTCCGTCGAGCAACGATTTCTTCAACGAATATGTCTACACCATCCAGAATTTCGCGGTGGGGGTCGCGGCCGGGGAGCCGGAGATCGAGATGTACTGGTACCCGGTGGAAGGCCAGACCGGTGTCCAGGTGCCGACCGCGCCAAACCAGGGGGCTCGCGATCCCGACCTCGGGGTATATTCCGCGGGTGCAGACCAGAGCCGCGGCATGACGGCGCGCCAGGCGAGCGACGTGTTCGTGTTCTTCAATAATGCATATACAAGCACGTCAGGCTCGATGAACTGGTGGTACGGGGATGTCATGAAGGATTTCAACCATTTCGATGTCACCATCGACGGCACCCGCATGCAGTTGGCGACATACAGCCAGGCAACGACGTTCCCGCCGAATCCCGACAGCGGTTTCGCGGCTGCGTTCAATACATCGAACGGCTACCTGCCTCCGTTTGACGGGTCCGACCATATCGTGTGGGTCTTGAATGGTTTCGACCCGACGGCATACTGGCTCGACATCGGCGATGCGAGCGGCGGGGTTGTCGGACATGACTCGTCGCCCAACGGCCAGGACAACAACATGTATTTCATCGGGTCGTATTCCACGGCGTCTGGTCAGCCGGGGCCGCATGACGGGATGTACCAGTTTTACCGCTGGCTGAGCCCGTACTACAACGGCACGACGCTGTTCCTCGACCAGATAGGTGTTTACGGCATGTCCACGCAGGACCCGGTGGAGCCGGGCCCGATAGACGATACAGACGCGAGGGAGCACCGGCTGGGGGTCGATGACAACACCGGCACATATTTCACCACGCATTCGGACACGGATTACGCCGAGTTTATGTATATCATCGACAACCAGAACTGGCTTCATATGTGCATCATAGACTTCGACGACCCGATCGACTTCATCTACGTCGCGGCGGCGACCGAGGACAACTGGGACGGCCAGCTCGTGGATGTCGAGGTCGCCCCGGCGTTCACCGGCACAGAGTGGTCGCCGTACGGGTGGTCGTGCGTGCTGATAGACAAGGGGAACAACACGTGGACGGTTCAGACGCTTCTGTGGGACCTCTCGGGCGAGGAACTCGTGGTGTATGTTCTCGACGAGACGGACCCGCTTCCGGGACATGCGCTCGCGCTGGATGTCGACAACACCGATTTCGAGCTTCATGTTCTGGCCCTTAACGGAAGCACCGTTGAAGCCACCGTGTTTAAGTGGTACGATAATGTTCCTATTGGATAGATGGAGGATAGACCATGACTGAAAGAATAATGATGCTGATAATAGCGCTGATAGTGATCTTCATCCTCGGTTGGGCAGTAACGGCGATGGCGTCGTCTTTCAACACCGCCACGCCCACGGTGGCTCACACCCAGATAGACAAAACGGCGGTTCATCCGGAAGCGGACACATCCGGCATAGTGATGGACGCGACCCGGGTGAATAAAGTGCCCGAGGGATTGAGGAAAGTGGAGACAACCAAATAGCGTGGTTCCACCCGAAGTTCACAAAGCTCCCGCTTCACGGCGGGGGCTTTTTTACGGCCGGGCGCACGCATTCCCGCAGTAGTTGGTATAATATTATAGGAAGGAGAAGAATCCATGGGTGGAACAGGATATCTCAGCGAACTTGCATTCGGGATGGTTTATGTGCTCGTTTTCCTGTGCTGGGGTATTTCCGTGGCCCTGGTATACACCCATGCATCGACGCACGACAGAAGCACGTGGTTCTGGGTCCTCGTGGCGGTCATCCCGGTAGCCGGGGTGATATTTTATTTCGTGTATTTTTATTACAAGGAAAACAGCATACTTCGCAACGCGAGGACGCGGCACAAGGAGCGGACGGGGGAGAGGATAGCGAAGCCGCGCACCCCGGAGCAGTTAGAGACGCACGATGCGATTGCGTCGCTCGCGAAGTTCCGTGACAGGGAGGTCGAGCGGCTCATCCTCGAGAGGAATATGGACGAGGTATTCCCGCTTATCGAGAAGCGTGTGCGCCGTGCGACCATGTGCAACGATTTCATCGCCGTCGAGTCGTATGATGTCTACCGCCGTGCCGCCGACAGGGTGGATCGCACATCGGAACTTCCAAGGATAATGAAGATACTGTATGACATCCCCGATAAGGCATGCTTGGATTCTCGACGGGAGCCGGATGTGCCCGCCATCGGGCCGCCGGTGGAGTCCGTGGCAGAGGAAGAGCCGGTTGAAGGGGAAGAGCCGCCAGTGTTCAAGGATGAGCAGAGCTGGCTTGAATTCGGTGATTAGAGGGGACGGGAAGTGAGGCACGCCCATTCTCGAAGACTCGAAGTGGGCGTGGCACCAGGCGGGGCTGATTATCCGTTTTCGAAGACACGGGCAAGCTTCGTATGGGTTGGCAGGTTGATGATAATTGGCAGACGCTTGACCGTGCCACCCGGGTTTATTTTCTTTCATGACCACCGAAAGAATTATATCTTCCGACCCGAGCCCCGACCGTACTTGTCCGACGAAGCGTAGCGAATGCGGAAGGGAGGGGACACCGCACGGAAGCCCGAGGCGTGGTACCCGGACCCACGAAATGGGATTCGTGGGCCACTATTAGAAATTGGGCGTGGCTGTTAATACATGCTTGTTATTGACAGGTAATTGAAAAAAGGTGTGACCGGCGTAGGGGGGGACACCGGTCACGTGAGAAGCATAGCAAACAGGGTCTTAAAGTCAAGAAATTAGAATCGGCGTCACATTAAAATAAATTAGACTATACAGACCGTGCAAATCCATCCCGCCATGCATTATACTTGCCTCCCGGAGTGAAATGGTAATAACACGTTTAGTAACGATGCTTCCCATCATAGCAGTCGTATTCGTCGTATGGCTGCTGATACAATCGCTGCTTTCCACATCGAGCGAATACCGCCAGTGGCCGCGGCGTCTCGGGCGGTTCGTGCTTGCGATGCTGAGCGGCTTCGCGATTTTCGCGGTCATCTATATAGCCGGCGGGATGATAGTGGGCATGCTGGGATTCGATTACTTCGACAAGCCGCTTTTGCGTCTCGCGCATATCGTGTGCCTCCTCGGGGCATATCCGGCGGGACTGGCGGCGGCGTGGATATTCCGCACGAGGCACGCGGCGCTGATACTGGGATTCGCGCTGGTGGTATGGGTGCACCTGCTGGACGGGTCAACGTACCTTGGCAGGATGGTGTTCAGCGATAACGCGATACCGCTGAACGGTGACTTCGCGCTGACGAATATCGCTCTGATGCTTGTGGCGACGATGCTGGGCGGCGAAGCCGCGCTGAGGAACGTGCTTCCCGCCGCGAGCCGCAAAGCGCAGAAAACCGCGATAGAAATGGACTCCACGGGTGTTGTTTCCTTGACATCGGATGGGGGCTAAGTTAGTATGAGCCGGTGTCAACAGAACTGATACATGTCGAGGGAGTCGTGAAGTGGTTCGACCCCCGGAAAGGATACGGTTTCATAACCACCCCCGAAGGTGAGGATATCTTCGTCCACTACACGTTCATCCCCGGCGACGGATACAGGGCGCTGGAACCCGGCGAGAAGGTGTGCTTCGAGCTCGTCAGGAGCAGCCGTGGTCCGCAGGCGCGTAATGTTTTGATAACCGGCGAAGCATAAGCCGGATAAAAAGTGAAAAAAGGAAAAGGAGCCATGCAGGCTCCTTTTTGGTTATGTATCTGAAAAAACCCTTCCTCCAAAAGCTTAAAAAACATTCATGATGATGTCGAAGAAGGTGGGCAGCGGGATTACGACATCGCCGAATCCGGCGGGGCCGAAGTGTCCGCTTCCCGGCTCTTCGTGGTCCCTGAGCCATGCGGCGTATTCCTCGATCAGCCTGTATCGGCTCTTGCGTTCCTGCCATCGCTCGCGGTACGCGGCCTGGTTGTCCTCGTTATCCCGCAACTGCTCCTGTATCTTCCCCTTCTCGCAGCTTATCTGGCTTGCATCGAGGTCGGAGCTGTCCGTGCCCTGCATATCGCCAAACGCCGGCAGGGGCGGGATGGCCTCATCGGCCTTGGCCAGGCTGACAAAAGACGAGGAAAGGAAAAGGATCAACACGGTTGAGAGACCGAAGGCCAGTTTCGTAGTAAGTCCAAGGTTCTTTTTAAACATACGTTGCCTCCTACTTATCTTGCTTCGCGCCTACGAATAAAAAAACCGTCATCTCTTTTCATCGGCCGATGCAGTTTGCCGAAAGAGATGGCGGGCCATCTTCACACTTCGGCAGGAGAGCCGTCTCAATGAGACCTCTTCCTTTGCGCCCCCGCGTCGCCGCGGGTTAGCCTTTATCGGTGCGGTTTATTCGTAAGTTTTCGATTATAAATATACCACAAATTATTGGGTTAGTCAAGATGTCTCGGCGGTGGAATACGCTTATATAATATATGTATATTAAGGAAAACCGGTGCGGGATGTTCGGTATGCGGCTATTGATGGGGAAGATATGGCCCCGGGGGCGGGAGCGGATATTTTATATAAGAAAAAGGCAAATATTAATGTATATAAAACCGGATTGTATTCGGGGGATGAAATGCGATTGGGTTTTATTGGGAGGCACGCGGGCGGGACGCCCGCCGGTTTCGATTGTAATAGCCCGGGTGGGATTAATTGCTCTGCGCCGGGGTTATTTCCATGGGGCGTTCGATGGGGGAGATTATAAAATCGATACCGATGGCGGTTTCACCCGGGGAGAGGTCGAGGATGAAATATTCGGGGATGGCCCTGTGATGCACCGGGAGCTGCCCGTCGAGGAGGCGGAGAGTCCACGCGCCCGGGCGGAGGCCGCTGAAGTCGAACCTTCCGCCGGAGTCCGCATACCATAGAATCGTTTCGTCGCCGCATTCGAGGGAGAGCATGGCGCTGGGGTAGCCCTGCATGCCGGGAGCGGAATCGGGGACGGTTTCGCCGGGCACGCGCAGCGGTCCATCGAGGAGATAGACGCGGCCGTGTATCGAGGCGGAACGCAGGATGGGGATTTCCACTTCGACCGTATCCCCCCGCTCGATGGTGAAAGTGAACGGCATTATGATGGCGGGGACGCGGTCGAAGCCGAGAGTGCCGCGGTCGATGGTGAGCTCGTATTCACCCGCGGCGAGCGCCGGGAATACGAACTTTCCGTTCTCATCGGTGGCGAGCTTGATGCCGTCAACTGCGACGACGACGTTTTGAAGGGGCCGTTTGACTTCATTTATATCATCCCCTCCAAAGACATACCCCTGCAACCGTCCGCTTTTTGGCAGCCAGTGCAGGGGTATGCTCAGTGGAAGGGTCAGTTCCAATGCGGTATCGAAATCCGAGCCGGTGCCGGATTTCCGCCATTGCGTGATTAGATTGATTACCCGGTTTTTAGGGAGCTTATGCTCGACAACCGCGCGCACCCAGGAGAGCGGATTTCTTCCGGTGCCGGTGGCGCGGCTGTAGCGGGTGGTGAGTTTCGTCTTGTCATTTATTTTGATGTCGGCGTTTATCCAGAAATGCGAAGCGTTATCGCGGCTTATGCCGAAGCCGTTTTTTTCGATATCGCGGCGGTATCCCGCGGAGATGACGGGTCCGCCGGAGGGATGGAGGGTCAGCATAAGTTCGTGCTGCCTGATGTCGCGGTCTATGCCGGTGAGGTTGTCGATTTTCCGTCCGAATGCGGTGAGCGCGGTGAAGGTGAAATCATCGAACGTGCGTGTAAGCTGAAAACTCGTGAGCCATCGCTCATCGTCATATGAGAAGAGATTCGTGTCCCGCCTGCGGTCCTGTTTGTGCGACACGCTGAGGCGGCCTATCCCGCCGGTCGAGAAGTTGACGCCGAAATCGCGTATGGCATAAGCGGGATGGGGCAGGTTTGGTTCGGCGCCGAAGCTCCATGAGTTTTCGGAGATATTCGCCCACAGGCTGATGCCGTCGTCGATATCGATGCCGACATACGCCCTGCTCAAGTCGATGCCGCGCCAGTAGCCCGGGAAATTCGCGCCGGCGCGCACAAGCTCGGCATCGAAGTCGACGGGCCCGGTGTCGCCGTTGACCGCGATGCGGAATGCATCGCCCGGTTTACGGCCGGAACCGTTGCCGCGGTCATAATCGCCCGTGCCGAATTCAGCTTCGAGGAAAACGTCCGCGTCCGGAGATGTCGAGGCGGAGAGTGTCATAGAGCGGCTTTCGCGGTCGCTGATGTCCGATGAGTATGCCGAGCCCTTATCGGTTTTTGCGACGCCGGTCAATACGATGCGTGAATCATCGGGGGCCGTGTATTCAAGCTGGGTGCCCGCGAGATATCCCGGCAGCCATCCGCCGCGCCGTTTGCTCGCGAACAGGCGGAAGCTGAAGGGCTCGGAGAAGCTTTCGATATCGAACCCGCGGCCGTAGTAGTAGCGTTCGGTGAGCGGCGTGACATGGATGGTTTCATCGCCGATGTTGACGCTTCCGACTGCGTCGTCGATGAATTCGAGGAGGAAGAATTCTTCGTCAAGGAACCGTTGGTCGCGCCAATCGGAGAAGAAAGGGGTGGTAAGCTGGAAGCGGCCGTATCGTCCTTCGCCGAGCTCGCCCTCGATGTCCAATTGCATCTGGGCGGCGACCTCGTTGTCGTCATTGCGCGACAGAATGAATGACGCGGTGCCATCCATTGTCTCATACAGCTCCCCCGGAAGGAGCCGCGGGTAGATAACCGCCTTCCCAACCGCCCTGGCGGAGATCTTCCCGCGGCCCAAGTCCAGGGAACGGGCGTTGAGGGTGATATTGAGCCGTTCCTCTCGCGCTATATCTTTCGGGGCTGAAATTTCGACGACGACGGGTTGCGATTCACCTGGTGCAAGGGTGAATGCGATGGGGCCGTATGAAATATCCCAGTCGAGGTTTGACTTGAACTCGATGATGATGCGTGTTGCGGAGTTGGATTGATTAACGGCGGTGAATGTTTGTGAGAACCGCTCCCCCGCGAAAGTCATGGTGTCGCCCACGGGCGGGATAAGCACGATGCCCGCGAGCGGCAGCACTTCGACGTCGACCGATGCCCGGGCCTGCATATCTTTGACGCCCCCGGCGCTGATGGTGGCTTCGACGGTGTAGCGTCCGGCGGGATTCCCCGCGGGAATGCTGAACGAAACGAACAGCGAAGATTCACCGTGCGGGGCGAGGCTGAAGGGGGGATTGGAGGTAATGGCGGACCATCCGTCGGGGAGGTTCAGCGCGGTGGTGATGCGAAGCTCGTCATCGGTGTTGTTGCTTACGCGGAATGTGGAGGAAACAATCTGGTGAGGGTCGGCCTCGATATATGCAAGCGAGATGTTGGAGATTTCGAGCGGGGCGACGCCGGCGGATGCTTCGGATGGGAATACAGCGAGGGTCAGTATGAGGGCGGCGAGAATCCATGCGGCGATGCGCGCGGCGGGATTTCCGGGCGAAACGGAATCCTTTCCGCGACGCGGGATTGCGTCATGGATTTTGCGACCCTCCCAACTGAGCATTTTTATGCCTTACTCCACCTCGATCTCCGCCTGCGCGCCGATGAGGCTCAGCACTCCGTAGTCGGCAATAATCAGCGCGGAATAGCGCCCCTTTGGCAGATCAAGATCGCGTAATTCGAATTTATAATCGCGCTTTACCCCGGGAAGTATGGTCAGGGTCCTGTGCGAATCGGAGAAGACTGACTCGCCCGTCTGATCGCGCAGTTCTATCCATACATCGGGTCTGAGATATGTATTTCCCATATTTTCGAAAGTTGCGTAGAAATCGAGCCCGCCTTCCGGGGGCTTCTCGGTCCAGGCCTTGACGAATTTGGCTTTCGGCTCGTCGGTACCCGGGATGGTGACATAGACTTTTATCCCGTGGCGCAGGACGATGTTGAGCCCGATTGTCGGCTTGTTATCCTCATCGTCTTCGACATTCGTTTTCTGTGATTCTTCCTCGACGAAGAATATCCCCCAGTAGCTCCCGGTGAGTGTTTCATCATCGGGGATCTTGATTTCGTAATAGATACGCTCCTCGCCGCCGGGGGGGATGGTCACGTAGGACGGGCTGACGCGCATCCATTGGGAGAGGGAATTCTCGACCTCGCCGACGTCGAGGTATTGTTCGCCGGTTTCGGTCTGGAGCCAGTCTCCGAGGTAGATCTTCAGGTTTACGGGCTCCGATTCCTCGTTGGCCGCGATGATATATCCCGAGTGTTCATCGCCCGGCTTGAGCCTCAGCTCGATGGGGCCGATCTCGACCGAGAGTGCCGATGCGGGGGGCGGGGATAGCGTCGAGACGGTCCCGGCGATCAGTAAAACCGCGATCGATGTGAGAATTCGCAATTTCATGTCCATCATCACCTCACGTACTTTGTCCATCACCACGAGTCAGCCTCGTGAACGGGATAAAAAAGGGCCGGATATCCGGGTGGATATCATCGGCCCTTATTGAATTCGCGACGAAATTCTACGTGGTATGCGTAAACGTAACTGTTTTCTGCTGGTCGCTCTGTGTCGTGGTCCAGCTAAGTCCGGTGGCGAGCCAGTCGAGGTCGTAGGTGAAATCACCGGTGGTGCCATAGCCCGCGAACGTTGTCAGGGCGTTGGCGCCGGAATCCACTATCTCGATGAATCCCGCGCCGGTGCCGTTTCCCGCGACCTGCGTATCCTCAATCCAGAGTGAATAGTCGGTGTATGCGGTATCGAGCTGGGCGGTGAGGGTCCATGCCGCGGTGTTGTCCTGGAGCGTCATGGTGGAGTCGTCCTGGTTGAAGATGTAAGTGTTGTCGAGGTCGCCGACAGTGGCTGTCAGGGTGACATCGACACCGGCGTCGAATGTCGCAAGGGCGGGGACCGAGATAGTGACATCGACGGTATCGGCGGCCGCGTAAGCGGGAGCGATGATGAGAGCTGAAATGACAAGGGCGGCCGAGAGAAGCAATATTCGTTTCATTTTGCCACTCCTATACTTTAGGTAGTTATATAGATATTATATCGATAGGGAAGGGGAGAGCTTTAATTTTGATTAAGGGGGTGCAGCCCTTGGGACAGTCCCTTGGGAGGATGTTGAGGGGATTTGCATTATGCGTTTGGGGACAGTCCCGCGGGCTGCGGTCCCTCGGGTTGTGTGGGGGACAGCGATGGGGTTACGGGTGGCACCCCTTTACCGCGCTTACAGCATGTGCTCGACACCTCAGCGATTGAAATTGCGCGGGAAAGGGGTGGCTAATCAAACTTGCAGCGAGGTCACCCCTTTCCAGTGCTTCATAGTTGAAGGTTAGTCCGAGAGGACGATGGAATGCCGCTCGCGTAGCTTATTGCGGTACTGTAAAGGGGTGCCACCCGGGATATTGAGGCACGCCCATTCTCGAAGACTCGAAGTGGGCGTGGCACCCGGGGTTGGTATCTTTATGAAGAGACCCGAGCCCCGACCGTGCTTGTCCGACGAAGCGGAGCGAAGGCGGAAGTGAGGGGACAGCGAATGGAATCTCAGGATGGAAGGCGTTAGTTTGTTGTGATGATGAGGGGACGGTCGACCGGGCCGATGATGAAATCGGCGTCGGTGACAAAATCGCCGGGCGCGAGGTCGAATTCATATTCGCCGGGCGACAATTCGTGGAAGATGGGCATCTCGGCATTGGCGAGGAACAGCTTGTAGTGTCCCGGGCGGAGGTCGGAGAAGACGAAGCCGCCGTCATTGTCGGCGTAACGCTCGAAGCGCTCGCCGTCGTTTTCGAGGACCAGGAGCACGCGTTTTCCCTCGGCGACCGTTTCGGCCTTCGTGCTCTTCGGCCTGGGCTCGATGAGGAGCGAGACCTGCCCGCTGATTGCCGCCGATTCCACGATCGGGACATCGACGAGAATGGTCTTGCCGGCATCGACGTCGATGATCACCGGCATAGCGATGCTGGGGACGAGGTCGAGGTCGAGGGTGGCTCGTTCGAAGGTGAGCTCGTATTGCCCTTCGGCGAGTGACGGGAATACGAAGTGGCCGTTTTCATCGGTGGCGACTTTTTCGGTGCCGATAACGACGACGACGTCGGGTATGGGCCGCGGCTCATCGGAAATGAGACAGACATGCCCTTCGACGCGTCCGCTGCGGGGCAGTATCGGTATCGGTATGGCGATGGGGAATGTGACCTTGACCGCGAGTTCGAGTGTGTCGGCCACGGCGCCGTTATGCCACTGGCTCATGAATTGAAGCAGCTTGCCTCCGCCGAGTTCATGCTCGATCCGGGTCTTGAGCCAGTTGACCTTGGGCTGGTTGGGGATGTCGATAGAGCTGAACCGCGCGTCGAGCGACGTATTGCCGCTCAGCCTGACATCGGCATTGAGCCACATCTGGTCGGTCGAGCGGGTCGTGGAGCCGAAAGCGGATTCCTCGAAATCCCAATTATACCCGCCGGTTAAGACGGAGTCGTTCAGGCCGAGGAGAGTGAACATGACCTGGTACTGCTCGAAGTCATCCTCGGCGCCGGTGAGTTTGTCATACGATGTTCCGAATCCGGCGCGGGCGGTGAGGGAGAAATCGCCCAGTTGCTTTGAAAGCTGGAAGCTGAATTTATCGCGCTCCTCATCGTAGGAGAAGAGGTTTGTATCCCTGCGGCGCGATTCATAGCGGTATGCGGTGATTCGTCCGAGGTCGCCGGCGAGCCAGTTGAATCCGAATTCGGCGTTCCTCTGCTCAGGATGCGGCAGTGCCGGGTTCCCGGCGATGCTCCATTTCCTGTCGGACCAGCTTCCATAAACGCTGAGTTTGTCGCAGATGTTGTAGCTCGCGTATGCGCGGGCGAGGTCGGTCCCCTGCCAATAGCCGGGGAAGCCGTCGCTCGCGTGAACCAACTCGCCGTCGAAGACAAATTTATCGGCGGAGATATCGGCGGATACGCGGTATGCATCCTCGGATTGGCAGCCGCGCCCATCGCCTATATCGGAATTGCTGATGCCGTATTCCGCTTCGAGGGAAACACCATCGGCGGGTTCCGAAGCGGCGGCGAAGCTCCAGGTCATGGATTCGCGACCGGATGTTCCGTCCGCCGGGTTGACATCGACTTCCTTCCTCGTGTACGCGGTGAGTGTCAGCTCGGTATCCTCTCCGGCCCTGGTTGATACCTGCGCGCCGAAAATCTGCTCGGGCCGGTACGCGGAGCGTCGTTTGGATGCGAAGCCGCGGAAATTGAAGTCGCCGGCGGCGATTTCGAAATCAAGTCCGCGGCCGTAGAAATAGAGCTCGGTCAGCGGCGTAATGGACAGGGTTTCATCGCCGAGGGAGAAGTATCCCTTGTCGCCGTTGATGTAGCGCATCAGGATGGTGTCTTCCTGCAGAAAGCGCCATCCGCGCCAATCGGAGTAGTACGGCTGGGTCAGATGGAATTCGCCGTATCGCCCGTTGCCGAGGTCGCCCTGCATATCGATTATCAACTGCGCGCCGATGTCGTTGTCGTCATTCGAGGCGATGAGGATCGACGCCGTACCGGGCAGGGAGTAGTAGAGATCGCCCTGCAGGCTGCTCGGGTAGATGATGGTGGCGGCTCTCGCTTTCGCTGATACGGTGCCGTGATCGAGGTCGAGTGCGTCGGCGATGAGGGTCAGGCGATGCTGGTCCTCGCGCGGTATGTCGGAAGGTGTCCTTGTGGTGACGATGATTTCACGAGCTTCGCCGGGTTTGAGGGTGAATGATTCCGGCACGGTGGTGATATTCCACGGTTTGTCGGATTCGGTTTTTATTTCGAACCTGCTCGCCGCGTTGCTATTGTTGGTCAGTATGAAATTCTGTGCATATGTATCCCCGGCGAGAGCGCTCACGCGTCCGGGCACGGCATGGAGCTCGATTTCAGCGACGGCGAGAAGGCTGACCATTATCGATGCGTGGTCGGAAATTCCGAAGAACCCAGTGGTGGTGACATCGACCGAGACTTCGAACAGGCCTGCCATGACGCCGCGCGGGATGCTTACGGCCACGAACACGTATTTTTCTTCGAACGGCACGAGCCGGAACGGTGGAACCGGGGTGACGAGATGCCATCCCGCGGGAAGGTTGACATCGGCATTCAATTCCCGCTCGGTATCGGTGAGGTTTGTGACGCGGAACGTGGCGCTGATGATGTTGTGCGGCTCGGCTTCGATGAAAGGCGGCGAGACATTTTCGACGCGTATGCCGGAACCGGGGGAAACCGGCGCCCGCCCGAGGAGGTTGATTTCGACCACGGATGCCTGGAACGCCGCGGTTTCAGATGAGAGGAGGGTTTCCTCTCCAATGAGTGTCTGTCCGGCGAACACAGGCTGAGCAAGGATGAACAGCCAGGAGGAGACGAATAGCGCGCAGATAACGCGGCCGATGAATGACCGTTTGCAGGCAAGCATTTCGATAATATGCCGCGCTGTTATACGCACGCGATATTCGCTCCTCCCGGTTGTTCTAAATCATCCGGAAGGATCAGCGACGCGGGCGTGAAAAGTGTCCTGTTGCGGGAAGAAATCGGCGCGGTGTGAAGTGGGCTGCGTGTGTAGCAAAGGGCAGTGGCCGTTGTACGCGGTGACGCGTAATGCACATCCAGGACGGGTTTCACAGGCCAAGCGATCATCGCTTCTCCTTCTAAACCGTCCCGAGATTTTTACCCTTTCCAGTCTTGCAGCTCGAAATCGAAAAGCAGCTTATATTAAAAAACCCAATTTCGAGTTTTCTAATCCAGTAATCCGTCAGCGCTCATGAGGCGCTTATCGTATATTGCAGCGTCGCGCCGTATGTTCCCGGCCTGTCGTTCGTCCATGACAGGAGGAATTTATAGTCCATATCGAAAGAGCCGCTTCCGCCGCCGGCGACATCGGCGATGACGAGTACGTCGGATGTGGTGACGGAAGTCCAAGTGCCGCCGGTGGAGAGTTTCCATAGCAGGTCGCCGAGAGGCTTGGTGTAGACGAGGTCATCGCTCTGTCCGAGGTTTGCATCGAGCGACTTGATATGTACCTGCCAGTCTACGCCGCTGGTCCAGTCGATGGTGTTGTTGGATGACACCTTCTCGCCGGCGTCGAGGTCGGTGGAGAGAGCATTGAGGTTGACACTGGAATGAGCGGTTATCGACTGTGCGGAAACGGGGGTCGCGGCAATGAGGAGGAGCATTACAATGACGAGAAACCGACTTAATCGGTCTGGAAGAGTCTTGTAGAGGTTGATTGAGATTTTATGCGGTATTCGCGTCATTTATCCTCCCTCCTGTGTCGTGAAACCTTAAAGGGCCGGGGCATCCGAGAATGCCTCCGGCCCTGGTTGATTTCAAAGGGTATCAGGTCGTGTGCGTGAAAGTCACGGTCTGGGTCTGGTTGCTCTGAGTGGTTGTCCAACTCAGGCCCGTGGCGAGCCAGTCGAGGTCGAAGGTGAAATCCCCGGTGGTGCCATAGCCCGCGAACGATGCCAGGGCATTTGCGCCGGAGTCCACGATCTCGACGAATCCCGCGCCGGTTCCGTTGCCTGCGACCTGTGTGTCTTCTATCCAGAGGGAGTAGTCGGTGTACGCGGAGTCGAGCTGTGCGGTGAGGGTCCAGCCGGCGGTGTTGTCCTGGAGCGTCATAGTGGAGTCGTCCTGGTTGAAGATGTAAGTGTTGTCGAGGTCGGCGACGGTGGCGGTCAGTGTGACATCGACACCGGCATCGAAAGTGGAGAGGGCCGGTACCGAGATGGTGACATCAACGGTATCAGCGGCTGCGAATGCAGGATAAGCCATTATGCCAAATATGAGAATTCCTGCAAGGAGTAATATAATCCTTTTCATTCTTTCCCTCCTCATCAGTCTAACTACAGGAATAATATCTGCTCAATTACGGGAAGTTGCTTAATGAGATTTAATATTTTGAATGCCCCCCCCTTAGTCCCCCCCCGCGAAGGCGGGGGGAAGATGGACGTTGATTTTCCGGTTAACGCCGGTGGGGGGAGATGGGCTTTGATGTTCTA
>CAZSPL010000022.1:24806-26829 GCA_964608735.1 uncultured Planctomycetota bacterium
TGGACGTTGATTTTCCGGTTAACGCCGGTGGGGGGAGATGGGCTTTGATGTTCTATGCTGAAGGCGTGGGAGGGAATGCGAAAGGTAAAAGTAACCCCCTCCCGTTCGGGAGGGGGCAGGCAATAATTGTTAGGAGGTTTTGCCCTTAGAGAAAGTAACCGATGCGCTGGTTGTTACAATTCCTACTTCTTCTCACCCATCCGGCGAATAAGACCTCGATTGTGCCGAAAAGGTTTAGTTAATGACGCATTTTTTACAGTTAATTTCACGATTTTTTCAATGGGATCGAGGGGGGAAGTGTCACGGTTTTTGGACGCAGACTGGAACCCGGCGTTTCATAATCATTATGTGAGATTACTGCGTGATGTGTGGCACGGTCTGCGCGAGCCCTGCGAGCGCTGACCGTGGTCTTCTCCTCAGGATTGCCATAGCCACGGTTATCCCTCGCGGGGCTCGGGAAAACCGTGCCACCCGGAGGTGGTGGGACACACACGGATGTGGGGAGGGAATAAGGATTTTATATATCGGGGTCAGCTTACGACTTCGAAGATGAAGTTCTTGCTTATGGAGACCTCGTTACATCGGTCTTCGACGGTGACCTTGATGGTGTCTATCTGGCCGATGCTTGCGGGAGGCACCACCACGTAGATGGTGCTGGAATTATTCGGCTGCGGGATGGGGTCGTAGACGATTTTAAATGCGCCGAGGTCATCCTTCCAGAGGAATTCGAGGCTCTTGTCGGGATCGATGCCGCGCGAAGTGCAGAAAGAATCGGAGCAATTCGACGTGGCGAGCTGGGTGATTTTAATCGTCGAGCCGTGGTGGATTTCATAGCGCCCGGTAATATTATTTTTAACGGCGGGAGCGGAGTTTTCGAGGATTGTGGTTGCGCCGAAGGTGGCGGGTACGATGACGAGGAAGGGGTAGTTCTGGATGGTGGTAAGGCCGTTGCACCGGTCGGTGGCGGTAAGGCGGAAGTTGTATTTGGTGCCGTTCGATACGGAGGGCACCGTGAATGTGAGCCTCGAGCGGAAATTCTCGGCGGGGGTGGTTTCATAGACGAGGTCGGGCTTGAGGGTCGCGCCCGATGTCTCCTGCCAGGCATAGGAGCGCGTGAGGGCATAGCCCTTCCACGAGCAAATCATATCGTCGGCGTTCTCGACATTGACGACTATTTCATCATGCCCCCCGGCGAGGACTTCGTAGTAGCCGCTGTAGAGGTTGAAATCGACTTCGTAGCCGTCGTCGACAACTGTGGAGCTCGTGATGATGGGCGGTTCGACGACGAGGAATTTGAATTTCCTCGTTGAATCGGCGCCGGAGCATGTGTCGAGGACATCGAGGGTCACTTCGAATGTCTCGCCGGCGATGAAACTCTGCGGGACATCGAGGTAGACGGTCTTGTTGTCGGCGGGGTCTTCGCTTCCGGCAACGCCGATGCCCGGGTTGTTCGTCTCCCAGAGATAATGCAGCGAGCGGGCGGGGGTGATGCTGAGCCCGAGACAGAGGGACGGGTCGCTCTGGGTCGTGGCGGTGACGCGGAGGCGGATTTCATCGGACGGCTCGACTTCGTAATAGTCGTTCAGGTCTTTTTCCTCGAGGGTATAAACGCCATCGCCTCCCGGACGGGTGGCGGCATCGAGGCTCGTGATGAGCGGCGGGCCCTTGTCGGCGAATACACGCACCGCGACTTCGCCGGTGGTGAGGGTGTCGACGCAGTTATCGATGCAGACCACGCGTATGATGTATGCGAGGCCGGTTTCGTGCCCGGGGACATCATCGACTTTCGGCGCGCGCCACATGGCGATGTTGCCCGGCGGGGTATCCCATGTTAGGTCGCCTTTACGGTCGCTCGTGGGCGGCGTGATGATTTCGAACGAGTAATCGAGCGGCGTGGGCGTGGTGAGGTCGGGGTCGTAGGTGGTGATTTCGCCGGGGGTATAGCAGTCGCCGAGTACCGATTGCGATTCGGCGGCGACGGTTACGGTGATGAGCTCGCCGGCGTAGATGTTCGGGTCTTCGA
>CAZSPL010000023.1:0-26615 GCA_964608735.1 uncultured Planctomycetota bacterium
AGGTTCCGCTTGAGGAGATACAGCTCCTCGGAATCGAACGCGGCTTCGTTATCCTCGAGCGCCAGTCCATGCGCGAGGATGAAAAGCGCCTTGTCGCGTTTGCTCAAGTCGCGGATATACATACGGTTGTCGACTGCGTAATAATCGAAGCGCGAGACGAATTGATTGGTGTCCCCCTCGAGCGCGACCTGTCCTTCGAGCGCGGTAATCCTGTCGATGAGAATCTCCGCGCCGGTTTTGACCCATGTCTTCTCGCCGAAATATGCTCCCGCGCGGCATAGTGCCGGGGCGAAGAGGGCGACTTCAGTCAATGAAAGCCCGCTGGTATCCCCGCGCGAAACATTATTGTAAATCGCTTCGGCGGCGGTTTTGACAGCGGTGGCGTAGGTTTCATCGCCGGTGGATTTCATGTAATTCACGACCGGTACGACAATGCCCGGGGAGTCTTTGAATGATGCGACGAGCGACTTGAAATATTCGGCATCTTCTCCCCGGATGGTCACGCATTCGGATACGCCGAGCAGGTATGTCATCAGGGAGAAATCATCGAGTCCGGCAAGTTTATCGGGGGTGATATTCTTCTTCGCCCAATCAAACCATGCAGTGACCTGGTCGGACTGAAGAATCTTCATTTCTTCTTCAAGCGATTTCGTGCGTTCATTCTCCATCGGCGGCGGGAAGGAAGCCTCATCGGTGAATGCTTCTTCGAGAACGGTACCGAGAGCCATCGGTGTCTCGATGCCGAGCATTTTCCCGAACGTCGGCTGCATGTCATATTCGCTTACGCGCCTTTCGACGACCTGCCCGGGGACGATGTCTGGGCCGAGCATCGTAAGCGCAACATGGCGGCATCCGTCGCAACGGCATCCGTGGTGGGCGAAGTCGCCGTGTTCGGGGTCGTGCCTGCCGTGGTCTGAAATGACGATGAAATTGGTTTTATCGCGGTAAGTCGAGCTTCGTTGCAGGTCCTGCCACATGCGGTAAACGAGTTCATCGGCGCGGCGTATGGCGAATGTGTAGCGGTCCCAGTCGGCGGTGTGGCCTTCCTCATCGACATCCGCGAGGTTGATGAAGATAATCCGGGGCTTGTCGTGGTTCAGTTTGGCTTCGAACAGGTCGTAAACGGGCTCATCCCGGAGGTTCGTGTAGATAACCGACCTGTAATCCTGGCCATACGCCGGATGCGAGGAGAAGTCGACGGAGTCGAGAATACGCTCCTTGCCCATGATGCAGTATGTTTTTTCCGGCGGGAAGGAGGCGGCTTCATCGAGCAGCGCCTGCACTTCGGCGCGGGTTTCATCGGTCAGCGGGAAATAGCGGCTCGGCTCCGGGAATTTCGCGAATTCATCCTCGAACCAGGTCTTCCTAGCGTCCCTGTAAAGCTCGATGAATGTCGGGAATGTGGGCCGTATGTTGCCGAGATTGCTCAGGAACTGGTTGTAGCCGGATATCATCACCGAATGCGACGTCGTGGTGAGTGTGGCGGAATCGATCCAGCAGTTGGTGAAGATTGTCCCCTTGGGCGCGAGGTCGTTCCAGATGTGGTCGATATATTGCCCGCCGGCATCGAAGGCTTCGGTATAGCGCATCCCGTCGATGACGACAAATACGAGGTTTTTCTTATCGTAAGGGCAGTTGGGGATTACCGAGAGCACCTGCGCGCGTATCGTTTCGACATATTTTTCCTGGTAACCCTTCTTCAGGTTCGCATAGATTCCAACCAGTGAGAAGCAAGCGATTACGAAGATAAGCAGGATGATGAAAATAGTTTTTGTGCGACGTTTCATAAACAGCCTTTGATACGCGCCAGCCTCTAATGTATTATTCCATGTTTATGAGTGGCGCGCAATGTATCGACTCTTCGGCACGGGAATATGATTGACGGACAACCATCTTGAAATAAAAGCCCTGCGGAAGGAATACAAGGGCGGGCCGGTCGCCCTTGAAAACCTCGACGTCGATGTCAAGCGCGGGGAATACATCTCGGTCATCGGGCTGTCGGGAGCGGGGAAATCGACGATGCTTCGATGCATCAACCGCCTGATAGACCCGACATCGGGTGCGATAACCTTCCACTCGTCGGGGAAGAAATCGATCCGGGTGGAACGGCTCCAGGGGCAGTCGCTGATTAAGTACCGGCGCGGGATAGGAATGATATTCCAGCATTTCAATCTCATACCGAGGCTTACGGTCATCAAGAATGTCCTCGCCGGACGCATTGGCTACAAGACCACCGGCGAAGCACTGGTCCACAAGTTTACGAGGGAAGAGCGCGACTATGCCCTGAGGAGCCTCGACAGGGTCGGGATACTCGACAAGGCCCACGTGCGCGCCGACCAGCTTTCGGGCGGACAGATGCAGCGCGTGGGAATCGCGCGCGCGTTGATGCAGCAGCCGGAGATGATCCTCGCCGACGAGCCTGTGGCGTCGCTCGACCCGGCCACCAGCCGCACCATCCTGGAACACCTTCGGCGGATATGCCACGAGGACGGGATAACCATCATATGCAATCTTCACGACCTGGGTTTCGCGAAGGAATATTCCGACCGGATCATCGGACTGGCGGATGGCAGGCTCATATACGACGGTCCGCCGGATGGGGTCGACGCGAAGACATACGAACTTGTATACGGCGTGAAGCCGGTTATGCTATAGCGGCCTGATAAATTTGGATAAGCAAACCGAAAAACCGAAGTTCCCCGTGAAACCGCCCGGAGGCATGACATACTGGCTGATTCCCGGCATCATCGTCGCTATCGTGATTCTCCACTGGTCCTGGGTCGGCATGGATTATGACATGGAGCAGTTTAAGAGGGTGGGCGGATTCTCCAAGATGCTGACGGAGCTGGCGCATCCCGATTTGTCGAAAAGCACGGTCGACCGTATCCTCCCGCTGATGAAGGAAACGATTCAGACCGCCATACTCGGCACGGTCCTCGCCGTTCTCATCACATTCCCCCTCAGCTTCTTCGCGGCATTCAACATCACCGGTTCGACGCCTGTCGGACGCGCCATCTATTTCATCTTCCGGACATTTTTCTCGCTCCTGCGCGCGATACCGGCGCTGATTATCGCCATAGTGCTCGGGTCGTTGATAGGCATCGGGGCGTTCGCGGGCGCGCTCGCGCTGGCGTTTCATTCGATAGGGCAACTGGGTAAACTGTTCGCCGAATCTATAGAGCAGGTGGAGAAGGGACCGGTGGAAGCCATCACCGCAATGGGCGGAAACAAGCCAAAACTGGTATGGTATGCGATACTTCCGCAGGTTTATCCATATTTGATAGCCTATTCGCTGTTCATACTCGACATCAATGTGCGCATGTCGATGGTCATCGGCCTCGTCGGGGCGGGCGGCATCGGGTTGTATATCATGGAGTATATCAACCTGTTCGAATACTCGCGCGTATCGACCGCCCTCATCGCGCTGCTAATCGTGGTGCTGGCATTCGACCTGTTCTCCGGATGGATACGGAAGAAAATTATATAAAAAAGTCAGGACTGTCCTGACTTTTCCGTTACTTATTTCACAAGCTGCTGTTGTTACCAATCGATCATAAACACTGATACGCCGGCGGTGTGCAAGAGGTGGCACTGGTCGTCGGATTCGTCGAGGTCGATGCGCAACGGAGTACCGTTGATAGACGAAGTGATATCCCCGGAAACCGCGACAAGCGAGCCGTCCGCCGGATCGAACGCCTGCAGCCGCGGCTCGCCGCCCGGCTGATCGAGCACCCATATGTAGTCTTCAGAATCGACGGAAACGTCGAGTGCATCCTCGAAGCCCGTAATCGTGATGCCGCCGTAACCGAGCGTCGATGAAGAGGCGATGTACCACAGCTCGACCGAATCCCCTTCGAGGAAGACGAACATGAACTGGTTTCTCAAAGCCTCAATGCCTCTCACGTCAGCGCCGAAGATTCCCTGATCGTCGGGCTGATTCAATTGGGCGAAGCAGAAGCATGCGGCATGGGCAGTTCCAGGCTGGGCTTCATGCGTATCATGGTAGTAAAACCTCATGCCGCCCCCGTCTACGGTTGCATCGAACACGGCCCACAGCCAGTCCTCGTGGCTGGGGTCATCGGTCTCAAAGGCATCCATGATTTCCATGAACGGATATGCGCTCGCCCAGTAGACGCCGATGGGGTATGAACCCGCTTCGTTCATATTGCCCCACATATTCACCGCACCGCCGAAGTCGGGATAGTCGACTGGCTGATACGGATGGCCGGTAACTGTCCAGCCGTTGGTGGTGTCGAATCCGCGCGCCGCCCAGACATGGCTGTAATTGACGAGGTTGCCATCGTGCGCGGCATAGTCGGGCAGGAAGCGGTAGACATTGTGACCGCCGGAAGCCGTGTCCTGCGTATACATCACTTTCGGCTTGCCATCGAAGGAGTTGACAGCGATATCGGCCGGCGGTTTGTAGGGATATGTACTGACCACGATGCCGAGGTTCGTCTGGCCGGCAACCGGGATAATTTCTTTCATCTGGGAGCCCGGGCCGACGGGTACGGTGAAGTACCATTTTGTGTAGACCGGAGTGTCATACAAATCGTTCCCCGGACTGAGGAGGTCGAGAAACCAGAAACTTCCATATGTTTCCGAAGTATCCGCGACCGTCAGCTCGATTTCGATGTCGGCGGTGCTGGTCGGAGTTCCGGGGACGGCGTCGAAGTGGAAGATGCCGCTCGCTGATGTGTTACCCGGCAGAATGGACGAAGCCGGCACCGTGCCGCCGAAAGCTTTGGCGTCGATGGTGCATTCATGGGCCGATGTAATCCCCTGCCAGTCCCAGGCTTCGATGTCGAATGTGATATCGCCGCCGCCTTCTGAGCCGTTGTAGTACAGGTTATTTTCTACGACGGCATAGCTGAAGGCGAACGGCTCCGCGGTATTCGCGGTGCTCATGGAGAAATCTTCGATGGCGTAGGGAGGGTCGCCCGCCGGCCAGTCATAGCTGGCGAGGACAGCATAGTTGAATACGAAGAAATCGGACTCCCCGGCCGCGAAATCGAGGTCGTAATGCCTGCGGTTCTGTTCGCCCTCGCTGAAAGTACCCCTCATGGCGATGTTATCTTCATCCGAGAAAAACTCCCACAATTCGGTATCGGCATCGAGACCGTCGCAGAAATATTTGTAGCCGTTTTCATCGGCGGAGTAATTCGCGAACGAATCGGGCGCGCCGAGCAAACCGTCGACATAGCCGAATGGCTCGCCGCTGAAATCCTTCGGGCGCAGGATCGGTGTGAAGCCGTCGGCGTTCGCCACGGCGGGGCCGAACACGATGCCCCTGACATCGAATCCCCTGAAAGTAGCGGTCGGTGTTACGAACGGATGCGTGAAGATAACGTCGACGCTGATGCGGTTATTCTCGGCATCGATGTCGAGGGTGTCGAAGTCGATGGACAGGTTCTGAAGCGCCGGCGGTTCCATGAAGCCGAGGACATTGAGCGCGAAATCGGAGCCGCGCAGCTCAGCGATATCAACTGTCCCGGCGGCGGGGTCGGCGGCGAATTGCCATACTCCGAGGATATGTCCGCCCGCGCCCCCCGTATGAGCAGCCTGGACTGCGTAATCAGGCGAAACCGGCGTGGTCGCGCTTCCGCCGGAACATCCGAGAAACTGGAAAAACATCGTAATCAAGAGAACAATCAATGCATTTCGAATCATTCGATTCCTCCGGATTTTAAGCTCTCCCTTTGAATATTATACTACGCTTCTACTCCAAAGCGTATTTGACGGCCCTCTTAGCTCGCATTATCTCAGCATTAAATCGATAGATTCGCTTTAAATCATATAGGTAATCCAGTAGCCCCGAGGCTGAGATTATTATAGTTATTGATATGCGTCCACCAACAAGTGGAAGGTGTATAATGCTCAAATGGTTTTCCAAGGGATCCGGGAAGGATTCGAAACTTAAATCGAGCGGCCCTCCGAACCTCGAAACACTTGTCGAGGAAGTAGCCGAAATCCCGACCCTGCCGGACATTGTGTTCAAGGTCACGGAAGTCATCAACGACCCCCATTCATCGGCGGCGGATCTTGAGAAGACACTTTCGCACGACCAGGCGATCGTGACGAAGATCCTCAAGCTCGTCAACTCGGCATACTACAGCAGACGCGAGAAGATCGATTCGCTCGCGCGGGCGATACCGATGCTCGGGTTTCAGAATATACGCAACCTGGTGTTTTCCATGAGCCTGCTGGAATTCTCGACCGAGGAAATCGACATGCGGGCGTTCTGGCGTCACAGCTTCGCGGCGAGCCTTATCGCCAATGCCATCGCGCAACACAACAAGATCAAGGACGCGGAGACCGCTGGATGCGCGGCGCTCATCCATGATATGGGCAAGATAATCCTCTACCAGCATTACCCGGGCGAATTTTTAAACATCGCCGGCAAGGTCGCAAACGGGGAATTCACGTTTTACGAGGCTGAGAATAAAATCTTCGGTTTGAATCACGCGCAGGTGGGGAAAGTGCTTTGCCAGAAGTGGGGATTTCCTGACACGCTTCTCGAACCTATCGAATATCATCACACGCCGCGCGAAGCCACGAGCCATCCGGAACTCGTGGCTGTCGTCTACCTCGCGGATGTCATCAGCGATAAATACCGCTATGGATTCATGACCACGTCATCGGGTGTCGAACTCGACAAGGAACTCGCGGCAAGGTTCCTCGGCGGCGAGGAGTTGAAGAAGCTTGTCGAGGCCAAGTTGCAGAAGGAGATGCCGATTTTCGAGACGTTTATCGACAAGATGGCGGCATTCAGGAACAACATCGAGCAGCACGATAAGGAAATTTATGAGCCGTCCGATGTGTGGGCGTAGGTCTTTCAACCTGAAAAACCCGAAAGTTCCCTTCGAAAAGAGGGAACTTTTTTTATCCCCGTTCGACTAAATAACCTGTTTTACGCGATCCTCGTCCGGTGGAGAGGCGGCCTGCTATTTAACGATAAAATATGCTATAATTTCAAAACCTCCGAAATTGCCATCCTGAGGAACATGACTAACATTCGATTTCTTACATATCTGAAAATAACACCATCCTATGGAGGGAACAGATGCATCCAAGATTCCTGATCATCACCGCCTTTCTCCTTGCAGTGGTCCTGCTTGGCGGATGTTCTGACGGAGGCACCGCTGTCGTCCCGGTAACACCCGTAAACGGCAACGCCGATGCCCGCGACTATCTCGCTGTAACGCCATATGCCGGAGGACAGAACCTTGGCAATTACCAGTTGCTTCTCGATGAGTCCGCCGAATCGGTCAGCCTTGTGGAGCTTGACCGTACTGCCCAGAAAAACGTCACCGCGTGGGCAAGCGTTATCATCGAAGGCTATCATTTCGATCCGGTGGAGCGTAACTGGTATATCGACGTCCGAATCGCCAATAATACGAATTACACGGGCTGGGGATGCCTGGTTGTGTTCACCGAGCTTGGGGGCAAGCCGATACTCAACAAAGACGGCTATCTCTTCGTCCCCTCCCCCCCCGGCGAGCCGAAGCGTTGCCCGGTAATAGCATACTCCAAAGACACCGAGCAGCGGATCTTCCAGCCGATGCATCACAGCACGCGTACGATTGTCATTCACATTCCGCCGGATAATCCGGGGCTTAACCCGGTCGAGTTTTTCATCGACGCGTGGTACCCCGGAGCGCGTCTCGAGCCCTATGTCGAGGACCTTCATATCGAGCCGATTCCCCCTCCGGGAAATTATCACATCGGCGCCAATATAAGGGACTGGCAGTCGCCCTACTCGAATCAGCTCGTCGTAAAGGGAATTATTCAGATAGCTGACGGGGAAGACCCGTTCGTATTCGACCTGTATGATGACGGCGAGCACGGTGACGGGTTGGCCAATGATTACCAGTGGGGCGCGGATTTTATGCTGGAAGCTCCCACCGGGCATTACCTTTGCGTTGTAAAAGCATGGGACCCGCAGGGACATTCATTCGAGAACGATATTGTCGTGTATCATGAAGCCCAGCTTCCATGCGACCCGATACCGAACTGGCTTGTGGAGGAGGGTCCGCATTCGGCTATCGGTTTCGCGGGGGAATGGATATTCTATGAGGAAGCTCCGTTCGTGGACTGGTGGAACGGGCTGAAAGCCCCCGAGCCACCCCCACCGCCGCCGATATTCTGGCAGTATCACCAGGTTGCCGGCATCACGCTCGGCGAAAGGCCGACGACCGGTTACTGGATAAGGATCGACCAGGTGTGCATCGACAACGAAACCGACACGATACACATCGACTATACCGAGATGGTCCCGGGCGCGAATTGCCCCATCATGGATATCATCACACAACCGTATATCATCATCGGGATGCAGAGGTTCGAAGGCGCGCAAGTTGCTTTCCATAAGCATGAGGAAATCTATGACTGCCCGCCCTGCGAGCCGATACCCCACGAGATTATCGAGGAAGGACAGCACAGCAACATACATGAGCCGATTGAGAATATGATTTGGAACAATAACCAGTGGGTCGCTTTTTATGCCGGTCACAAACCGGGTGAACCCGCCCCGCCAATCAACTTCGAGGGGCACGGTGTCGCGGTCATCATGCTTGGCGACCGCCCGACCACCGGATTCTGGGTGAGGCTCGATGATGTGTGCATAGACGACATGGGTGTGCACATACGTTATACAGAGATGATTCCGGGGCCCGACTGCGAGGTCGAGCAGGTCATCACCCAGCCGTATGCGTTCGTTGTAATGGCCAAACATCCGGTACCGTATATCTTCGAGAAAAACGTCGAGATATACGGTTGCCCCGACGAAGACTGCCTTGCATTCGAGCTTCTTGTTGAGGGCCCGCATTCGGGCTGGCACAATATGAACCGCCAGGTGTTCTTCGAGATGGCGACATGGCATGAGTTCTGGACGACTCATTCACCCGGTGAGCCGCCCCCGCCGGTCAATTTCGAGCATTACATCGTGGTGGCGATCGCGAAGGGTGATCATCCCACAACCGGCTTTTTCATCGAGCTGAACGACATCTGCTTCAACGAGAATGAAAACGCATGGATTGTCGATTACGACTTCTTTGTTCCGGGACCGGATGTTCCCGTCGACCAGGTTATTACGCAGCCGTTCGCGTACTACCTGGCGCAGATACCGCCGCACGAGGCGCCGTTCATCTTTGTTGAACACGAGGTTGAATACGGCGGCGACTGATTAACGCAATTTCGCTATTCACAAGAGCATCCATACGGGTGCCCTTTTTTCATATCCGGATGGCGGAATTATTCAATTTGATGTAATCCTATCCGTGACAAGGGCTGAATTTTCTGATATACTTTCCGGTTCACGAACAAACACAGCGTCACGGCCGTAGTTGCGTTGTCATTGCACTATGTCATTGTCAAGCGAGCGGTACGTCGAGCGAGTTGTGGAGGACACAGTTGTCAGACATGAATATTTCCCCGAATGATCCGGGGGACGAGATGGAACCCCAAACCCCGGAAGAGCCAGCTAAGAGCCAGAATCCAGAGGATGAAAAGAAGATCAGAGTTTATGTAGCCCCGTCGGAAGACTCGAAGAAAGACGGACATTCGGCATCGGATGAGGCATCGATTCTCATGTCCGAGATGTCCGGCCCGAAGATCTACAAACTCGGTGACCGTGTCAAGGGCAAGATTGTCCAAGTCAAGGACGACAGCCTCATCGTCAACATCGGCACCAAGAACGAGGGCATCGTCCCTCGCGAAGAGCTCAGCTTCGTTCCCGCGCCAACCACCGAAGGTTACCAGGTCGGTGAGGAAATGGACATGATCGTCATCAAGCAGGCGGATGACGACACATATTACCTGAGCAAGAAAAGAGCCGAGGAAGATAAAATGTGGGACGCCGTCGAGGAAGCTGCCAAGGCCGGGAAGCGCCTGAAAGCTATCGGCAGCCAGGTGGTCAACGCCGGGCTGATACTCGACATGGGCATCCGCGGATTCCTTCCCCAGAGCCACGCAGATATCAAGCGTATCGAAGTGGCCGACCTGGTGGGGCAGGAATTCGAGGTAAAGGTACTCGAATTTGACAGGAATTCGCGCCCGCAGCGGCTTGTCGTAAGCCGCAGGCTGGTTCTCGAAGAGGACCTCACGCGCGAGCGGGATGAAGTTTATGACAAATTCAAGATCGGCGACGTGGTCAAGGGCAAAGTCGAGAAGTTGACCAACTTCGGGGCTTTCGTAAACCTCGGCGGCGTAACCGGCCTGCTTCATATTTCACAGATGTCGCGCAAACGCATCAGCGACCCCTCCGAAGCCGTCAAGGTGGGAGAGGAATTCGATGTCAAGATTATCGACATCGACCGCGAAAAGAAGAAGATCCGCCTTTCGCGACGCGAGTTGCTTCCCGATTTGTGGGATGAAGTCGACAAGACATACCACCCCAACCAGATAATCGAAGGCACGGTAGTGCGCGTAACCAGTTTCGGCGCGTTCATCAAGATCGATAATTATTTCGAAGGGCTCGCGCATATCTCGGAACTGGTGGACAACAAGATAAACCATGCGAAGGAAGTTCTTTCACCAGGTGATAAAGTCACGGTGATGATCCTTGAGATCGACAAGGTGCGCCGTAGGATAAGGCTTTCGGTGAAGCGCGCGGTCGAGAGGGAAGCGCGTCGCGAAGTTGATGCCTACCTGAAACAGCAGGAAGACATACGGAACACGCTCCGCATCCCGGCAGATGGGTTTATGCTTCCCGAATCGGCCCTCGATGAAGAGAAAGTGGAGGAGCCGGTCAAGGTGGAAGCCGAAGCCCCCGCGCCGGAAGTCATCGCGGAAGAGCCCCCGGCAGTCGAGGAAGAGCCTGTTGTCGAAGCCGCGCCGGAACCGGAGCCGGTCATTGCCTTGGAGCCCGAGCCTGCCCCCGCGGAAACGGAGCCCGCAATCGAGCCGGTCGTGGAGCTCGCGGTGGAGGAACCTGCCGCCGGTGAATTGCCCGAGCAAGGCGCATCGTCGGAGGATATGGATCTGATATCGGGCGATGAACTCGAAGATGCCACGCTGGGACGGGAATTGCCGCCACGCACCAACGTCCGCGGCACGAACGATGATATCGACCTCGTCGAGGGAAGCGAACTCGACGAGAAGTAAATAGTTTGGAAATATATGCAATACCGACGGGCGAATGCCCGTCTTTTTTATATAATTTGGGTATATAAGAAATGGCATACCTTATCGGGATAACCGGCGGCATCGGCGGCGGCAAATCGACGGTGAGCGGCTACCTCGCCGAGATGGGCGCGACGGTCATTGACACGGACCGCATCGCGCGCGAGCTCACTCAGCCCGGCTCGGATGCGCTGCCGTTGATACGCGACAAATTCGGCGATGCGGTTTTCCGCGACGACGGCACGTTCGACCGTAAAGCGATGGCGGATATCGTATTCAAGGATAAAGCGAAACTCGCCGTGCTGAATTCGATATTGCATCCGATGGTGCGCCGTCGATGGCAGCTCGCCGCCGAAGAATGTACCGCCCCGTATGCGTTCGTCGTGATTCCCCTTCTTTACGAAAATTCGCTGCAGGATGAATTCGGCGAAGTGTGGCTCGTAACCGCTGACAGGGAGGAGCGCATCAGCCGCGTCATGAAACGGGACGGGGCAGAGCGCGATGCGGTTGTCCGCAGGATGGAGAATCAGCTTAGCGAGAATGAAAAATCCGCGAAGGCCAACGTGGTCATCGATACGACATATGGCTATGAACATGCCCGGCACGCGACGGAAGAAGCCCTCGCCGGTTTGAAAGTGAGGCTCGGCATTGCGTAAACGCAGGGACGCCGCATTCGCGCTGATGGTCGGCATCGTGATAGCCTTCACGGTGGTATTCACCATCTACTACCTGTGGCGCACATCCAATCCGGCTTCGCTGCTGAGCGAGACGATATATATTTCGTTCGACGGGCGGAAGCAGTCGGTTACCGCGGTTTATCGATTCAAGAATCACCTCCCAATGAACGCAGCCCTTCCGCTGGAATACTCGGTGGGCGCATCGGCGAATGTATCCGACCCATTCTTCGAGGAAGTGTTATTCATTTCGAGAGACCAGAGTTATCCCGAAGCGTTCGTGATGACATCGAAGGATGGAATTACTTTTGAGGTGGATATTCCTCCGTTCGATCATGGAGCCGTGGCGGTGGGATACAGCCAGTATGTATCCGCCGACTCCCCCGCCCTTGCCGCCGCGCCCTACAGGATGTGGGGTGTTCCAGGGCTCAGGACAGAGGTTTATCTGGGCATACCGGATGATTACGAGATTGCCGATACGGAACATGACTGGAAAGATTCCGGTTTGCCGGGATTCAGCCATATTCTCACGCTCAAACCAGCTGAAGCGGAAGAGAATATCATCATTCGCCTCAAGAAAATCGGATGACATCCCTCGCGGAAATACTTCCCCTTCTCCCGCCTCCCGACCCTGACTTCCGGTCGCCGGAATATATTCGTGCGATTGAATATCTCGAAACCACCTACCCGCCCGCCGTTATCAAGCTCGGGCTGGAACGCATCACGCGCCTGCTCGAATTGCTGGGGCGTCCGCAGGATGCATTCCCGTCGATAATCGTCGCCGGCACGAATGGCAAAGGCTCAACGTGCGCTAATCTCGAAAGCATATTGCTTCGAGCAGGGCTGTCGGTCGGCACGAACCTTTCCCCCCACCTCGAAGAGCCATGCGAAAGAATCCGCGTCAACGGCGAAGACATAGCGCCGGTAGCATTCGCCCGACTTATTCACAAGCTTGCCGGTTTGATTGACGGGAAGTGGGATGAGACGGAGCGTCCGACATATCACGAGTTGCTTACCACCGCCGCGCTCGTGCATTTCGCGTATACGGGGGTGCAGATCGCAATCCTCGAAGTCGGCCTCGGCGGGCGTTTCGATGCCGCCAACGCGGTCGACGCGCCGCTCGTAATCCTCACGCCCATTAGCTTCGACCATACCGACCGGCTCGGCAACACGCTTGCGTCGATTGCCGGTGAAAAAGCGGCGGTCGTACGCCAAGGGGCTTTCGTGGTATGCGCGCCGCAGCATCCCGAGGCAATGTCGACAATCGATGCAGCCCTCATGGATGTCGGTTCCGGCCCGAAAGTGCAACTTATTGACGAGCCCGGTGTCTACTTCGCGGAACGGGGATTCATAGCGAGTTTGAACATTGATAACTTCAACCTGAACGATATCCGCCTCGGAATCAACGGCGCCTGCCAGGGACTGAATGCGAAAGTCGCGGCAACGGCGGCGATGACGCTTCGTGACATCGGTATTCCGCGCGGCATCGATCTCGATATGAGCGCGCGGAATATATCGTCCGGCATAGCATCGGCGCGGCTTCCCGCGAGGTTCGAGATTGTGAGCGAATCGCCCTTCATAGCCATCGACGGCGCTCACAACGAATCGGGCGCGCGATGTCTCGCCAAAACGCTCGAGATGGTTCCACGCCACTGGATCGGGGTTGTTGGGATGAAGTCCGACAAAGATCCGCGCGCGTTTCTCAGGGAGACATGCGGACATCTCGATGTGCTATTCACCTGCCCGATACCGGATATTAAATCGTATAAGCCCGAAGGGCTTGCCGGGATTGCGTCGGCTGAAGGCCTGGCATCCGGCAATGTCCGCGCGACTGATGACCCGGCGGACGCTCTCGAGATGGCGCTGTCGAGCTTCGCGGAGGGCCAGGGGATAATAGTCACCGGATCGCTGTATCTCGCGGGCCATATCCGGAAACTTCTGCGTGGGAATTTTGACGGCAAGCCCGCTTGAGAGTACAATAAATAAGCGAGACATGAGGAGAGTGAGTTTCGATGAATTTTACGCGGGGGATGATAATCCTCACGGTGCTCATCCTGAGCGTTGTGGTCAGCTTCTTCTTGGGCAGGATACTCGGCTTCGAGCTGATGAATTCCAGTAAGGCACAGCTCGGGGAGCATATCAGCGAAGCGGATGAGCCGGTGGAGAATGAGCCGATCCTCGCGGGACATACCCAGGCGCCCTACGCCTATAACGGCCCGACATCAGAGCATTTCCCACTGTCCATGGGCACGATACCGGAGGAGGGTGATAGTTCCGCAAGCGCGGTCGTATCCATCGAGCCGGTAACTGCCGCCGGAGGCGACGAGGATCCCGGCAGTATTTTCAGCCTCGACGTGGGCGCCTCGGATGAGGAGAACAAGCAGTTATACCGCATACAGATAGGTGTTTTCGCCCTTAAGACAAATGCTGAAAACCTCATGGCCGACCTGAGGAAGGAATCGTTCAGCGCGTATATTCAGGAAGTTGAATACGAGACCGGGGAGCTTTACTGGAAGGTGTATGTCGGCCCGTTCCAGACTCAGGAAGAAGCCAACAAGGTCGCCGATGATCTTCGAGAGAGAAATTACGACGCGCATGTGAATTAGCTCTTACGGCTGTTGAGTTGAATAAATAGCGAAGTGCCGGAGTCCCCTTTCCATCGCACCCGGACGCAAGTTTGATATTTGCAGCGAAGGACGTGAATCATGTTCGAATCCGATGATAAGAAAGCGAAAGGCAAGTCGATATTCGACAGTAAAGGCCCGATGCAGATCAGCGCGGGAGGCTCCGGTGAAAGCCATCTCTATAAGCGCGAGGGACATGGCGAATATACAACGGGAGTGCCCTACCAGGAAGAGAAATACGTTTCGCCGGTAATAGGCGAAGATTACAAGGTTCCTACCGACATGCCATCGTCGGTCAGAAGCGGCGCCGCCGTCGCGCACATGAGCGCGCCCGGGCAGATCACGGTTCCCCCTCCGACGACATACACGCCGCCGCCGCCTCCGACACAAACGACAGTTTTCCAGGGACGATGGCGTCCGCAGGTTCATCCATCCGCCAAGATCGATCCGGGCGCGGATATCCGCGGGAATATTCTCATAGGGGATTATGTCCACATCGCCGCCGGTACGATCATTTCCGCGCATGAGGATGAGCCTATCTGCCTGAGCCGTGGATGCGCGCTTTTTGAAGGCGCGGTACTCACCATCCTGCCCGTACGCGTCAGCGGCGTGAAAGTGGCATCCCGCCTGGTTAAGGTCGAGGGTGCGGAGTACCCGCTTTTCATCGGGGAGGATGCGGTCGTCGGGCCTAAAGCTCAACTCACCGGGCCCTGCTACGTCGGCTCGGGCTGCCTCGTCGGAAACGGCTCGCACCTTTTCTGGGCGAAGATCGGCGCCGGGACGATAATCGAACCCGGGGCGTTCGTGATGAATGTAGAGATCCCCCCCGACCATTTCGTCCCTTCCGGGTTGCGCGTAACGACGAAGGACGGTGTCGCCAAGCTGCCCCGTATCAGCGAAAATTACAGGTTCCGCAGCCTTGCCACGGAGATGCTCGCGGAAATACGCGCGAGGACCTGAAAGGGCTGAAAACCGCTTCCCATACCGCTGTGAAAATTCTTAATAAACAGGAAAAACAGTTGAACTCCCCCCCGGGGGAGTTTGTCTATCTGGTAGGACGCGCCGTAATTGCAAGGCGCATATCAGTTATGATATAATGCGCCGTCGATTGGAACTCATTAAATATCCTTGGACGGCGAGGTTACAAGTATGATACGTCCGTGGAAGACATTTGCTTATTTTTGTGCGTTGATCATCTGCTTCGGAATCCTCACCATGGGAATGCCGGTAGCGGAAGCACAGACCTTCTCCCAGGGTCACACTTACAGTGACTACTTAAAAAAGATCGGTGAAGGTGCGCTCGACCAGGTCGTAGCGATAGACACCCGTTTCACGACTAATGTCTGGGATAAGGATCATTACAGGACAATCTACATCGCGAGCAAGTTCGGGACAGGCTTCGTCTACAACGATGAAGGCTACATTGTTTGCGACTATTCGACGGTCCTGTATTTCCCTTCCTCTTTTGTAAGCTCCTTCAAGGAGGGACGGGATACGCTCCATACCCCGTCTTTTATCCGGGTTACATTCAGCGGCGGTAAGGCCTACCCGGCGCGTCTTATCGCGTACGACTCGGCGACATCGCTGGCTGTCATCAAAGTTGACAGGCTGGATCCGGAATTTTACTCCCCCGTAACTTTTGCCGATTCGAGCGAGGTGGTCGTCGGCGAACCGCTGGCGATTATCGGGCACAACTGGAGTACCCAGACCCTCGCGGCGCAGGTGACATCGGGAATTATCTCCGCGCTGAGAACGCAGTATCCGGCGCTGGAGGAAACGGAAAATATGTTCTTCCAGGTCAATTACCCCTACAACATCGGCAACGAGGGCGGCATACTACTTGACCTTGACGGCCAGATGGTCGCCATGGTCACCGGTGCCGCGCCATATCCCGAAATCACGGAGATACACTTCGCGCTGCCGGAGAATGTCATACGCGACGTGGTCGACCAGATAATCGGCGCGGGTGAAGTCCGTCGCTCATGGTTCGGATTCATGCTGCTCGATTTCACGGACGACCTGAGAAGGGCTTACGATATCCCGGAAACCATTGAAATCGATTACCTGCCCAACCTTCCGGAGCATGTGCTTCGAAAGGTCGAAGACGGCACTTTCGAAACCGGGAAGAACGCCCGTGGAGAGGATGTCATCTTCATACCGGAACTACTTGAGGGCATGTTTATCATCAACGTTGAAGAAGATTCTCCGGCCGACCGCGCGGGGCTGGCGATAAACGACATCCTGTGGATGTTCCAGGACAAGATTATCGAGAATACATCGGTGCTGAACAACGAGCTTGAGAAATACGAGGTGGGCGACGTCGTCACCCTTACATATCTCAGGCGCTATTATGAGAAATTCGAAGTATTCACCACCGAGTTCGCGCTTGAATCGAGAGGAATAGATGAGGAAACGGGGTAATAAGAGCAAAACCCGGTTTGGATGCAGCCGGGCTCGAACCTGTTAATGAGTTTTATGCCGAGAGCATAAATTCGCACAAATAAAGGAGTTGTTTGAATCAGTATGAATACCTACAAACCCTTCTTCGGAACTCATTTCAAGGCGGCAACTCTGATTGTTACTCTGGCGGTATTCTTTGTCTGGCCCATCCTTGGAAGCCAGGCACAGCTCGAGAAACTCCCCGAGCGGGAACTCCTCGCCGATCTCATAGACGGCGGGGCGGACCTGTTCAACGCCGTGCACGAAGGGGTGATCCAGATATTCAGCTCCGATCCTGTCACCGGGAGCGGTGGCGCCGGTTCGGGCTATATATTTGACAAGGAAGGCCACGCGATCACGAACAGGCATGTGACCGACGGCCATCCCTACTTCGAGGTCGCTTTCTGGGGCGAGCAAGAGAAGAGCCGGAAGCTCGGTTACCGTCATCGCGGCGTGCTTCTCGCCGAAGACCCCGCCCTCGACCTTGCGGTAATCCAGGTGGAAGCCCCCTACGATAAATTCCACCCGGTGAAGCTTGGCATATCCGGCGACCTGGAAGTTGGCGACGTGGTGGCGACATGCGGGAGCCCGGGCGGTTCGGCCCAGCGCGGTAATTACCTGAACCCGAGCGACCCCTACGAAGGCTGGCTCGAATACTTCAACATCAACATGGGCGTACTTACCGAGATCATGCCTTTCGAGCAGGCATTCACGTTCATGTTCTACGATTTCTTCTGGGATCCCTCCCGCCGCGAGCACTATGGAACGGCGCTTGAATATTTATTCCATGTCGACGCCGCCATCAACAGCGGCAACTCGGGCGGACCATGCTTCAACGCATATGGCGAAGCGGTGGGTACAAACACGTGGGGCCGTGGCGCGGGAGCATTCGAGAACTGGGGACTCAGCGTACCGACCGACCTGCTGAAGAAATCCGTGGCGGATATAATCGGCTACGGCCGTGTGCGAAGGCCCTGGGTGGGAATAGCGCTTCACGAGGAAATCCCCGAGAGCGATATCGAGCAGCGGTTCAACCAGGGTATGGTCAACGATATCTGGTTCAATCCCAGACCCGACAAGCTTGAGATCAAGGTTGTCAATCCTTACAGCCCCGCATATCAAGCCGGTCTCAGGGAAGGAGACATCATCGAACGCATCGACGGCGAGAGGATGAAATATATTTTCGACATCTACAAGTATTTCCTGCATGCCGACCTCGGACAGGTTATAGAATTCAAGATTCGACGCGGGACGATCCCGATGTCGATCAACGTCGAAGTCGGCGAGAAGAAGATCAGGTACTTCGGGGCAGACGTCAACTCCGGCACGCTGCTTGGCTACGATATCGGCAATGTAAGCATTCAGACATATCACTCGCCGATTACTTATTGATTTACCGGTTGCAGTCGATCGGCGCGCGAGTTTAATTATTTTCGCGAAGCTTTTAAGGAGATACATATCGATGAGAAACACCGTAAGCGTGATAGTGTTCATCCTTATGATGGCGATGATCGTAGGGATTGCGACACCTGTGTCAGCCAAGGACGTCTCCACGGAATTCATAAGGGGAGAATTCCCGCCGGTGACGGTGTACCAGGAAATCAAGAACAGCATGGTCAGCATCGAGTCGGTCTCGCTGCCCTATGCCGGTGTATCGTCGCTGAACGTATTCCAGAAAACCATCACGCGCACCGGCGGCACGGGATTTCTCCTCACCTCCGACGGATATATCATGAGCTACCCCCAGACCGTCGAGGACTCGGAAATCGTCACCGTGACGATCGAGGATAAGGAATACAGGGCTACCGTTGAAGCGGAGGATGAATATTACCAGGTCACCCTCCTCAAAGTATGGTGGCCGGAACCCGGCGACCCGCTGTACGATGATTATCCCGCCAGGCGCGAGTTCAAACCCGTTAAATGGGGCGACTCATCAAGCGTCCAGCGAGGCGACCCCATGATCGTCATGGGTGACCCGGTTGGACTCGACGATACGATGACATACGGGTATTGCTCGAACATACGCGATATGCGAATGATCGGCCCCAACGGATGGGACGGCATCCTCGTTGTCGACGCCATCGTCATTGACGCATCCATCAACCCCGGGAACTACGGCGGCCCGGTCCTGAACAAGGATGGCCAGGTCGTAGGCGTCGTAAACCGGAAATCGACCGGCGGGGTGCAGAACATCAACTACTGCCTCCCGGCGAATAAGATCCAGGATGTCATAAGCCAGCTCATCGAGAACGGCAAGGTGTTTCATCCATGGTTCGGTGTATTCCCTTACACCGGTTATGACAAGCAGCTCGCGGTTTATATCGGCATCCCCATCGACGAGATCAACCCTGACACGGGCGAACCCTATGAACTGGTCGGCGTGCTTCTCGAGGACATCGCGGTGACGAGCCCTGCTGCCAAGATCGGGCTTCGAACGGGGGACCTCATCCTGAGAGTCGATGGCGACCTCATCGAGGACATCAAGGACCTCGAAGAGAGGATAATGGCCATGCAGCCGGACCAGATCTTCAAGCTGACGATAATCCGTAGCAACGAGATCTTCTACAAACAGGTCCGGATACAGGACAAAGAGCCGTTTTACGCGAACATCTCAGGCAAGGTAAGTATATAGTCGGTATTTGATTCAAAGTGAACACGAGCCGGAATTTCCCGGCTCGTTTTGTGCTGATACAGAATAAACCACCGGCCAGGGGACTGATCAGATAACAGGATTCAGCACCTGGGTCGAATATAATCATAAGTGAACACGGAAAGAGGAGAGCCGTATGAATTCGGCACGATGTTGCATTACCTGCCGGCACAAGAATTGCACGATGAACGATATTTTTTATAGTGTTATCAGGAAGATTTCGCTGTTCGCGGTAAAAACGTGCGTAAAGCGTTGCTCATAATCCTCGACGGCTACGGTTATCGTAAAGAGACCGAAGCCAACGCCATCGCCCTGGCGAAGAAGCCGTTCATGGACGGTATCGCCTCGAGCTATCCGATGCGCACCATCGAAGCCAGCGGGCAGCCCGTGGGACTTCCGCGCGGCACGCAGGGCAATTCCGAGGTCGGTCACCTCAATCTCGGGGCGGGGCGCATGGTCCCGCAGGACATAACCAAGATCGATCTCGCCATCGAAACCGGAGAATTCAAGCGCAATCCGAAGATACTCGCGCTCCTGAGCCAGCTTGCGTCACGACGGGGCGACCTGCATATCATGGGGCTTTTGAGCGATGGGGGTGTTCATTCCCATATACGCCACCTCCTGGAGCTCATCCCGATGGTGGCGGCCCATTTCAACGGGAATGTCTTCATCCATGCCGCCACCGACGGACGCGATACCCCGCCGGAATCAGGGATTAAGTTTATAAAGCGGCTTGAGGAAGCGATCGCGCCCTATCCGAATTTCCACATTGCGACGGTTCTCGGCAGGTTCTTCCTCATGGACAGGGACAAACGCTGGGAGCGAGTATCACGCGCCTACCGGGCGATGGTGCAGCGCGAGGGACGCAGGGCGGCAAGTCCCGAGCTTGCGGTGACCAAGAGCTACGAGATGGGCATCACCGATGAATTCATTGAGCCGTCCATCATAAGCCTCAACAGCAACCTTCACCCACTCATCAAGGACGGCGACGGGATAATCTTCTTCAACTTCAGGGCCGACAGGGCACGCGAAATTACAAGGGCGTTTGTCTCGGATGATTTCGACGGTTTCAAGCGCAGGAAACTCAGCCGCCTCTCCCTGCTCGGATTCACCCTCTACCAGGAAGACATCCCGATGGAAGTGGCATTCCCCGAGGAAGATATCAAGCAGACGATTACCGAGGTAATCACATCGGCGGGACTGAAGGTTTTCAAGACGGCGGAGACCGAGAAATACGCACACGTGACATATTTCTTCAACGGTGGCGCCGAAGACCCGTTTCCCGGTGAAGACCGCAAACTGATTCCGAGCCCGAGGGTCAGGACGTACGACCTCCAACCGGAGATGAACGCCCCGCTCGTGGCTGATGCGGTCATCGAGGCGCTCGGGAAGAATGAATATTCGCTGATAGTGGTTAATTTCGCCAATGCCGATATGGTGGGGCACACGGGATTCATCGAAGCCGCAGTCAAAGCGATAGAAGCCGTGGATGGATGCCTCATGCGCATCTGGAAAGTTAGGCAGGACGATGTCGAAGTGATAATCACGGCGGACCACGGCAACGCCGAACTTATGGTGGATTTCATCAACGGCGGGCCCCACACGTCACACACCATCAATCCCGTGCCGTTCTATGTACTCAATAAGTCGTACAAACTGAGGAGAGGCCCGGCGGCGCTCAAGGATGTCGCGCCGACGATACTGGACATCCTCGGAATCGAGCAGCCGCGCGTAATGACCGGCGTGAGCCTCATCGAGCGCTGAAACGGGGTCCCCTACCCTGGCATCCCCCACAAAAATGACCTGAATCTTACTTCGCCGGGATTGACATTTCACCGTTTCGGATTATTCATATATGGTATGGGAGGGTATACTGTAAATATGAAAATCAAAATCGCGTTAATTGTAATCCTGCTGTTGCTCATCCCGCTCGGGACGGTCTCCAACGCGGAAATCGGCATCAAGCAACAGGAGCGGGGTCCCGCCAAGCTGTATTTTTCCGACGCAGCCCTCGATGACGAGGGGAACCTCTACGTTATCGTCAACACGTGGACAACCACGGAAAAGGACCTGGTGCGGATACTTCCCGACCACTCCATCGACAGGAAATTCCGATTGGCGCGCCTTGATGATTGCTGCACGGTCAACCCGTTCGCCGTCGATGTCGATGCCGATGGCAATATCTATATTATTACCTACCAGGACTGGGTCAACGATTTCATGATCGCCAAGTATGACTCATTCGGCGAACTTGTCGAGGACTACGGAGCCGGCGGGACGATCGAGCATTATTTCGACACGCCCGTCGACCTCGCGGTCAGCCCCGACGGCACAGCCTATGTCGTCGACATGGGATACCCGGACATCTACAGGATCTCCCCGGACGGAGGCGAAGTGCGTGGATTCGTGCTGGAAAATTACGACCTCCAGGAACCGTCGAAAATCCAGCTCGGTCCCGACGGCGCGATCTATCTTTTCGACCAGTTCGACCCGGCGTTCAGCCGTTATGAAATCGGACAGGGAATCGTCGCGCTCAATTACGACGGCACGCCGGTGGATTATTTCGGCCAGAGCTATGGAGACATCAACTCCGGCGAAGACCCGTTATACTTCGCGTCGTTCGTCATGGACCACGACGGGACCATCTGGGTACTCGGTTCCATCAGCGACAGCGGCCCGTTGAGCGGCGCATATCATTACAATGCGGACGGCACCAAAATCGGGGAAGTATATCTCGAATACCGGCTTGGCGATGTCGACACCGCCGCGGGGGTCATCGCCGACAAAGAGCCGGGATTCATCATTTTCGAAATCAACGCGTTATCCCTCGTCGTGATGAGATATGCTCCCGACGGCAAGCTTCGGGAGAAATATTCCGCCGAGGTATTCAAGCGGCCCTTTTAAACATCCCGCTTATCGTTCATAATGATATACATAAGCACGAATGCGGTGTTACATGTCATCCATCCGGTGGATGCTTCCGTGAACTGCATTGGAGGCAGGTTTGGCGCAATGGGACAACATAACCCCCGATGAGATGCGCTCGATGCAGGGCGCGCTGTTGTCGCGCTTCATACGCGAGCAGCTTTTCCCGTTTAGCCCGTATTACCGAGAGATATTCGCCGAACACAAATTGAAGCCGGGGGATTTCCGCACATTCGACGACCTGGGCAAAATCCCGTTCTCATCGAAGGAGGACATCGCGCCGACATCCGACGACCCGCGTCGCCCGCGGAAGATAATCCTGCAGCCGGAGCTTCACACAATCAAGCGGCATCTCTCGCCCGTGAAAAAAATGAGACTTCTCGGCGGCAAGCTCATCGGGCAGGACCCCGCCGAGACATTGAAGGATGAATATCTTCCCGTCCACTTCATCGCCACGACTGGACGCACCGCCAACTCGACGCCGTTCGTATATACGACGCGCGATGTCAAACGCCTGAGGCAGGTCGGTGCGCGCCTTTACAATACCGCCGGGATGAACCGCTCGGATACCGCGCTGAATATTTTCCCCTACGCGCCGCATCTCGCATTCTGGGTCGTGGCGCTAGGAGCCATCGAAGCCGGCGTGCCATGCTTCAACAGCGGCGGCGGGAAAGTGCTGGGTACCGAGAAGATCCTCAGGACTGCCGCTGGGATGAATGCGACCGTGCTTACGGGCGTACCCGGTTATGTCTACCACCTCCTCCGCGTCGCCATCGAGATGGGGCTGAAGCTCCCGAATGTGAAGACCATCGCGCTCGGGGCGGAACGCGTTACCGAAGGACATCGGGTGAAGATGTCGGAGATGCTTCGCGAACTCGGCTCACCGAACCCGATGATACTCGGGACATACGGCTTCACCGAGGCGCGTACCGCGTGGGTCGAATGCCCAAGCGAGAAGAACCACGGCTATCATCTCTATCCGGATTTCGAGATTTTCGAAATCATCGATCCCGGCACCGGCAAACCCGTCGGCGAAGGGGAAGACGGCGAGATAGTCTACTCGTGCCTTGACTGGCGCGGCTCATGCATCATGCGCTACCGTACCGGCGACTACGCGAGGGGCGGAATCGTACACAACAAATGCCCCGGATGCGGACGCGCCGGCCCGCGGCTCACCAACGACATCACGCGCCTGTCGAACCTCTCCGAATTCCGCCTGACCAGCGTACGGGGCACCGTCGTCAACCTCAACGACCTCGTGCCCATCATGACCGGCCTCGCGGAAATCGTGGAGTGGCAGATAGAGATAACCAAGGCGGACAACGATCCGCACGAACTCGACGTGCTCAATCTTTACGTCGCCGTGAAAGACGGCACCGATAAAACCAGGCTCACCGAAATCCTCAACGATAAATTCACCTGCGCATCCGAAGTGAAGCCTTCGAATATAATCTACCTTCCCGCCGAGGAAGTCGTGGCGCAGCTTCAGATGGAAACGAGCACCAAGGAAGAGCGCATCGTCGACCACAGGCCGAGAATACTCCGTGAAGCGGGGCTGCAATGAGGCATGCATCTTCGCGGCGGTCAGGCTCACGAATTTTCGGCGTGACGGCGTTCATCGTGGTTCTCATCGCGCTCGCGTTTCTTTCCCCTTATGCCGTCAGATTCCTTCGCAGCATGGCCTCATTCCCGAACCAGGACCCGACGGTAACGGCGCTTATCGAACTTATGGACGAGATGCGCGGGAAGCTCGCGCGGAATCCCGATGACCAGGAAGCGCGGCTTATATTCGCCGACGCATCGTTCCGGCTTGGCGGGGTACGCGAAGCGCTTCGCACCATCAAGACCATCGAGGATTCCGGCAACATCCCCACCGGCGTGGATGAACTCAAAGCGAGGATAGGGGAATACAGGAAATCGTGGGACAAAGCCGGCGAGCTTTACGCGCGCAGCCTCGCGAGCGATGAGCCGGCATCATTCTACCCGGAGATTATGAGCATCTGCGACGAAGCCGCCACAAAATATGATGCTATTCTCTACCAGCGCGCGATGTTCTTGAAGTCGCACATACTCCTGAGGGAAGGGCGCAAGGATGAAGCGCGTCCGATTCTCAAGGAGCTTCTCGGCAAACATATACTCATCAACGATTATTACCAGTATTACTACGCCAGGAGCCTCATCACCCCGGAACATGTCACCGAGGCGCTCAAGGAATTCGACCGGCTGCTCAAGCTGTATCCAGAGAGCCGCATCGCGCCACTCGGGCTTTTGGAACAGGTGAACATTCTCCGGGAAGCGGACATGCTCGATTTGGCGGTCGAATGCGCGCAGCGCGTAATCGCAGATTATCCCGAATCGACATTCGTCCCCAAGGCGCATCGGAAGCTCGCGGAGATTTACGAGTTGCAGGGGAATCCCGATGCCCCGATGCAGCTCTATACGATTATCGACAAGTGGCCCGAGAGCGACGAGGCGAGGCTCGCGATTTCCGAGTTGATGAGCGGCGATGCGTCATTCGGCGGATTCCCGCCCGCGCAAAGGCTTCGCATACTCGAAGTCCTTGTCGACAGAGGGATGTACAACCAGGCGAAGCAGCCGCTTGAAGGTATCCGCGACGACACGAGCGTGGATGGAGATACACGGGCTGGCGCGATGTATCACCTCGCGCGGATTCACTACTATCTCGGTGAATATACGAAATGCGTCAGCGTCGCGCGTGAATCGCTCCTCGTCAGCCCGAAGGGCGAATGGTCGGGCAAGGCGCATAACCGGATGGCGCATGCATATCGAAAGCTCGGCAATATGAACAAGGCTCTCGAAGAATATAAAATCGTCGCGGCGGGATATCCCGACCTCGCGCCGTTCGCGCTCTACAACGCGGGGGAAATACAGATGGCGAAAGGGGACCGTTCAGCGACGGCCAAGAGCTTCGCGGAGCTTGCAAGCAGGTTCCCGGAATCATCCGAAGCCGAAGGTGCGCTCAGAGCGCTGTTTATCATGGATTACCAGGCGGGGGATTATGAAGGCTGCGTTGAATCCGCGGACAAGCTTATCGAGCTTTTCCCCGACGGCAGGCAGTCGGGCGCGGCGCATTTCTGGCGCGCGAAATCGCTTTCCAAACTCGGCAGGGATATCGAGGCGAGCGAGGAACTGTTGTATATCACCGAACGATACCAGCGGAATTATTACGGCATCCGCGCAATGGAGATACTCGGGGCATCGACGGAGGATATCAAGAAGCAGATTTTATCGAGTGCGGCCGACCAGGGGGCGGGTATAACCGGCCCGGGACCCGAGCGCCTCGATGTAGCGCGGGAGCTGCTTCGCGCCAACATCTTCGACCTCGCATCGGATGAATTCGCCGGATTGCCCGCGGGTATTACCCCCGAGGCGTACTATGCGGATGTCGTGCAGAAATATCTCGGCGGGGATTGGCATGGTTCATACAAAGCGGCGCGCGACCTTTTCTCCCGCGGTTACTGCAACCTGCTTCCCGGGGATGAACTATACGACATGCTGATGATGGGCTATCCCATGGCATACCAGGATGAGATCGCCGATGCCGCGCAACGGTATGACCTCGATGCATCGTGGATCAACGGCATCATCCTTCAGGAATCGACATTCCAGGAAAGCATCGTGAGCCATGCCGACGCCATCGGCCTTATGCAGGTGATGCCGTCGACCGGGACATTCATCGCCGATCTGAAAGGGCTGGCCAAATTCGACCCATCGGTTCTCTACGATATCGAGACCAATCTCGACTATGGTGCGTTCTACATCGATTACCTGCGCGACCTTTTAAACGGCGACCTCGCGATGGTTTTGATCGCATACAACGGGGGGCCCGGTAACGCACGCACGTGGCGAAGCCGATATTACAAAGGGGATTTCGAGCTTTTCATCGAGTCGATTCCGGTAACGGAGAGCCGGAATTTCGTGAAGTATGTTTATACAAACATCAGAATCTACGAAGCGCTTGCCGATGGGCGGAATAAATAGAAATTTCCCGTATCCGAATGACCTGGCGCATTTGCCGGGGATGGATACATCACATAGAATATGTACGCCTCCTTGGAGAGAGGAAGCTTGCGCCAATGTCCCAGGGAGGGAATTGAGAATATGTGCGGAATAATCGGATATATCGGTACCGAGCAGGCGGCGAAGATACTCGTCGACGGC
>CAZSPL010000024.1:0-26604 GCA_964608735.1 uncultured Planctomycetota bacterium
GACACACAAGGGTCGGATTGGCGAGTAGAAAAGTGCCGGGAGGAGCTTTTTCGCCGACGCCTTCAAGCTTAAATACTATGCCATCCGCGCTTTTGAGATTTTCGCCAAACGCCCATTCGACATCGTGCCATCCCCCCTTTGCTTCCGCGCCCCGGGTGTTGATGCTCACTTCGCCGAGCATAACCGGTTCACCGCTCGCGGTGGTAATTTCGCCCCTGAGGGTAAACGTGCGGCCGTAACGGAACGCGTCGGGAAAGATTGCATAGGAGAAACGGACTTTCACGGGAGCGGAGATATCCTCCGGCAGTGCGAATATCAATTCGCTGATGTCGCCGATTTTCAATGCCCGGCGCGTGTCATTTGAAAACGTGGCGTATTCCGGTTCGATCCCTTCCGTATGCGCCGGGACGACTTGGAATCCAAGTTGCAGTAGTTTTATAGCGGATGCTCGAACCAGATGGATACTTGGAGCCTTGTCATTCCTGCCGCAGGCGTTCATCGAACATGGAAGCGCAAGAGCGGCGAATAGGAGTATGAATATTCTGAGCTTTCTGATCATTGTCAAATCATTTACATGGTACTACATCGCGCCCGCAATCTCTCCGAGTATCATCTCCGCCGATGCGCGCGGGCTCTCCGCCGCGTAAACAGGGCGTCCCACCACGAGGAAATCCGCCCCTCGCGAAATAGCTTCCCTCGGTGTAAGCACGCGCTTCTGGTCGCCCGCATCCTCGCCGGCGGGACGTATCCCCGGCACCACCGCGAACACTTTATCTCCAAGCTCGCTCTTGATATCGCCCACTTCCTCGCCCGAACAGACGACCCCGTCGATTCCCGCGTCCGCCGCGATCTTCGCGAGTCGAAGCACCATCTCGCGCGGCTCGCCCGCGAATCCGATTTCCTTCAGCGCTGATGCATCGAGCGATGTGAGCACAGTCACGCCGAGAAGCAGTGGGCGGCCCCACCCCTGTGGACGTTTCTCCGTTTCGCCTCCCGCGCGACGTGCCGCTTCCGCCGCCGCGATGAGCATCTCGCTTCCGCCCGATGCATGCACCGTGATGAAGCGCGGGAAGAGCGTCGCCGCCCCCTCGATGCCGCCCGCGACGGTGTTCGGGATGTCGTGCATCTTGTAATCGAGGAACAATGCGCCGCCGGCCATCTTCAATCGCTCGATGCCGTCTATGCCGAACCGCGTCAAGCCCCGAAGGCCGACCTTGTATGTCAGCTCCAGGTCGGACAGCTCCTCGACCAGTTTCAGGCATCCCTCGAGCGTTCCCCGGTCAAGCGCGATGATAAGTTTCTCGTTTGGTTTCATATTATTCATTCACCTCGGCGATTTTGTGGCCCGTTTATATCATAAGCGAAAGCGGGCTCAAAAAAAACGCCCACCGTTTCAAGTGGGCGATGATTTCCTGTTGAACGGGATTTCTAAATATCACAGCGCTCCCCTGATGGGGAACCCGTTTTCGGTATTCAGCCCGTAGAAATATGTGTCGTCGCATCCGAACACGACCTTGTTATCGTACACAAGCGGCTTGTCCCGCACATCGCCCCTTATCGTGAAGGTCCACACCGGCTTGCCGGTCTTTTTATCGAGCGCCCTGAACGCGAAATCCCCGGCGCCGAAGTAGACGTAATTCTCGTCGGTAGTCGCGGTGCCGCGTATGCCTTCGTCGAACGCCCGTCCCTGGCCGCAGATATAGGGCATTATCTTTACCGTCTCGCCGGTTTCACCATCGATGTATGTCGCCGGTTCGCCGGTCTCCGCGTCGAGAAAATACATCTTCGCGTCCATCGAGCCAATATACAGGCGCTTGACGATGTCCGGCGCGGGGAGGGTCAGGTCATCGCTCACGACGGCGTCCGCGGCGACCGCATCAGGCGCGACCGGCGAACCTCCGGATGCCGCGTCGGGATTGGTCACTATCGTGCCTTCATCCGAGGTTACTTCGAGCGATGCGGTTGACGTCTCCGGGACAAGTGCGAATACATCAAGATGCGGCCCGGCCCAGATTTCCTCGCCGGTTTTAAACATCCATTTCTGCGCGCCGGTATCGGCATCAAGGCAGTAGATGTTTCCATCGAGCGATGTGAACCACACCGAGTCGCCATCTGTTACAGGAGTTCCATAGATTTCCTTCCCGGCTTTGAATTCCCACAATAGATTAGGCTGCGCCCCTGTGTTGAGACAGGTGAAATTGCCGTCCTCGTCGCCGTAATACAGCTTGCCGTCGAATCCCACGGGGGTGCATCGTATAGCGGTTTTCGACGTATAGAACCAGTCTTCGCGTCCCGATTCCTTATCGATGCAGTACACCCGTCCGGCCCAGTTTGTGACGTATATTTTCCCGCCCATCAATGCCGGCGCGCCTTCGATCTTCTGGTTGGTCGTGAAATTCCACAACACCATGCCGTTGTTCGGATCGACCGCGTAAAGGTTGTGGTCGTAGCAGGTGATGTAGATAAGCTCGCCGTCGGTCACCGGGCCCGAGCGGAAGCCTGCTTTCAGCGGACGTCCGGCGTTGAACTGGAATTCCTCGACAGGCTGCCCCTTGTCTTTGTCGATAGCGTGAAGCGTCCCGCCGATGCTGCAGACATAGAGCTTGCCGTTAAGCAGCAGCGGGCTTGCGACGATGGCCTTCGCGAGCGGGGCGTTGAATCCGAAATACCACTGCTTGCCCTTACCGGCCTTGGCCTCTTCCGCGAAGGAAGGCCCGTATTTCTGTCGGTAGCAACACCCGGTGATGCTCAGGGCAAACAGCATCAGGATTATTAAAAGGATGATTCGATTTTTATTCATATATTCGGGGGAGCATCATAGCACCAATGGTTCACACAGGCAAGGACGGGTTTAATCAAAGCAAATGTCGTAATATAATGAGAAATATGAGATAGAATCTCAATTAAGAGATGCCTAAATGCATATTATTCAATTTAATAGCAGAAGATTGTATTAATTGTTAGGTAATAACTAATAAACATTTAGTAAAGAGACAAATATAACTATATATTCATAGTATTTGCAAGAACAGCATAACACGAAGTGCAGCTTTTCTGCTTTACTCTATACACCGTTTGGTATTATTATTGCGCAGAAAAGCTTTGAAAAAAAAGCAACCGAGGTGTTTGGCTTGGATCAGGAAGAAATTCGCGAGCGCGTAATCAACGACTACATCAACCACGTAAACCCGTCGCTTTTCAGACTGCTGGCGTTCATGGGGGTCGACCAGGTCGAGGACCACGCCGATGGATGGAAAGTGTGGGATACCGCGGGCAACGAATGGATTGACTGCCTCGGCGGATTCGGGGTATTCAGCGTCGGGCATCGCCGCAAGGAAATCATCGACGCCGCCAAAGTGCAGCTCGATAAGATGCCGATGTCATCGAAGATCCTACTCAACAAGCCGATGGCGGACCTGTCCGCGAAGCTGGCCGCCATCACACCGGAGGGACTTCAATATTCTTTCATATGCAACTCCGGCACCGAGGCGACAGAAGCGGCATTGAAGCTCGCCAAAATATACACGAAGAAGCGGGAGATTCTCTACACGGTAAACGCATTCCATGGGAAGACGCTCGGAAGCCTTTCGGTGACGGGCCGCGATAAATACCAGAAACCGGTTGAGCCGCTGCTCCCGGGATGTTCGAGCGTGCCGTTCGGTGATGTCAGCGCCCTGGTGCGGGCGATAAACGATTCGACCGCGTGTTTCATCGTCGAGCCGGTACAGGGCGAGGGGGGAGTGTATGTGCCGGACGGTGATTACCTTCACCGGGCCGCCGAGATTTGCCGCGAAGCGGGCGTCATTCTCATCATCGATGAAGTGCAGACCGGGTTCGGGCGTACGGGGTATATGTTCGCGTGCGAGCGCTTCGGTGTGAAGCCGGATATCATGACCCTCGCCAAGGCGCTCGGCGGCGGGGTAATGCCGATAGGCGCGGTTATGGCGACATCGAAGATATGGTCGGTGTTCGAGGAGAACCCGCTTATACATTCATCCACATTCGGCGGCAACCCGCTTGCGTGCGCCGTCGCGCTGAAGACGATCGAAATCATCCAGCGGGAAGATTTTCCGCTCAAGGCCGTCGCCGCGGGAACCCGGTTCCTCAAGGGCCTCAGGGAATTACAGGGCAAATACCCGGATATCGTGACGGATGTACGCGGGATGGGGCTGCTTATCGGAATCGAATTTCCCGACGACGATATCGGCGGGCTGTTCATTTCGGCGATTGTATCGCGGCACATACTGGTGGGATTTACATTGAACAACCCGAAAGTTATACGCATCGAACCCCCGCTGGATATTGATGACGAAACGATAGATTTTGTGCTGACCTGCGTGGACGCCGCGCTGGAAGACGTGCGGGAGTTGCTGAAGGAGTTGGAGTAGGTTTCGGGACAGGGGTGTCCCGAAACATCTGAGGGTTGTTGAAAGAGTTGGAGTAGGTTTCGGGACAGGGGTGTCCCGAAACATCTGAGAGAATCACCAAAATTTACTCATTTGCGCCTATCCCTCAAATCAACCAGACCCTAATAACTCCTACATACTTCTGTAGCCACTCCAAGCTCGCGGACTCGCTTGGAGTGGCTACAGGGTTACTCGCGGACTCGCTTGGAGTGGCTACAGGGCTTTTGTTGGAGTAAAATGCTATGCGGACTTGGTTGTTCGCGTGTATTCCGTAATATGCGGATGAGGAGGACACCTGATGAAGAAAACCCAGCGTGTTATTCTACTGATAATGCTGCTCGCAGTCGCTGTTGCGGCAGGTTCTTCGCTCCCTGTGGATGCAAAGGTGAGTGAAGGGATTGAAATGCATTACCAGCCCGTGCCCGATTTCTTCAAGCTTCCAGCGAACTTCGCGCTTGGCGAAGTACCGGGCGTGGCGATGGATTCTCTCGGGCATATTTTCATCTTCCACAGGGGCGAGAATCCGCTTATGGAATTCGGCCCCGATGGTGAATTCGTAAAGGCGTGGGATGTCGGCACTGTCGTCAAAGCGCATGGGCTCTACATCGACACCGAAAACAACATCTGGCTCGTCGATGTGGAAAATCACACGGTGCGCAAGTTCGGCCGGGACGGCAATCTGCTGCTCGCCCTCGGTACGCCCGGCGAGCCCGGCGAGGATGCGTCGCATTTCAATCAGCCCACCGATGTGGCGGTCGGTCCCGGGGGGGAGATATATATCTCCGACGGATATGTGAATTCAAGGGTGGTCAAGTATTCCGCGGAAGGGAATTTCATAGCAAGCTGGGGCAAAAAAGGGAAACGGCAGGGCGAATTCAACCTGCCGCACGCCATCGCCGTCGATTCGAACGGGAGGGTATACGTCGCCGACAGGGGAAACAAGCGCATCCAGGTTTTCACATCCGATGGCGCCTTCATCAGCGAATGGAAAAATGTCGGCACGCCGTACGGCTTCTACATGAGCCCCGACGATGAATTTTATGTCACCGACGGCGGGCGCAACAGGCTCATGAAAATGGACCTCCAGGGGAACGTCATGGAGTGGATGGGCCACGCGGGTTCCGGCCCCGGGCAGTTCAAGCTTCCGCACGATGTATGCGTCACCCCTGATGGCGATATCTTTGTCTCCGAAATCACCAACCACCGCGTGCAGAAATTTACGCGAAATGAATAACCGCGGGTGCACCCCCGCTACGCCGCACAGCTTGCGCCACGTTCGCCAAAGGCTATAATTGCCCTGATGGGGCTATCGGAGGGCTCTGTTTTCCGGGGAAGCCAATACTGCACTGGGAGTCCATATGCACCGCCATCTGAATACTTATTCGATTCTGGCCTGCTTCGTAAGCGCATGCTTGATCCTCGGTTTACCCGGCCAGGCATCCGCCGCAATCCCACCCGACATCGCCGCGCATGATTTAACGGTCATCATCTCACCGGGGGAAAACTCGATCCGGGCCGTGGATGATATCACGCTCAATATCGAAGCCCGGGGCGGATTCAAATTCACCTTGAACAAGGACATCGCGATAAACAGCGTTACCACCCACGATGCGCCCGTAAGCTTCAAGACGAAGCCCTATGACGGCCCGGATCCATCCGGGATGGGGCTGGCGGAAATGTTCCAGTATGTCACAATCGAAATTCCCCCCGGTTCGACAGGATTCAAGATACGTTACAGCGGCGAGATCAACGACCCGATAGAGCCGAGTAAAGCTCTGGGGCGCGTACGGGGTGATTTTACAAACGGGATCATCTCGGAAGATGGCGTGTTTCTGTCTTCCTCTTCCGGGTGGTATCCCGATACGGAGAATGCGGTCGCAAAATACCGCGTGGAAGTAAACCTTCCGAATGACTGGTACTCCGTCGGGCAGGGGGATCTACTGTCGCGAAAGGTTGAGCGCTACAGGCGGGTTGATGTGTGGGACAGCGATGTGCCATACGACGGTTTTGTGCTCGTCGCGAACGAGTTTCACATCAGGACCCGGAATATTGCGGGCGTCGACTGCAGCACCTATTTCTATAAAGACGATATCGCGCTGTCCGATTCATTCCTCGATGCACTTGAGGATTACATGCCGGCCTATGTTGCGCTGTTCGGTCCGTTTCCATATTCGAGGTTCGATATCGCCGAGAATTTTTTCAGCTCCGGCTATGGGATGCCCGGTTACACGTTGCTCGGCGAGATGGTGTTGCGGATGCCGTACGCCACGCGCGAGGGCTCCCTCGCGCATGAGCTCGTTCACAACTGGTGGGGCAATTACGTTTTCCCGGACTGGGAGAACGGCAACTGGTGCGAGGGGCTGACATATTATGCCACGAATTATTATTGGAATATCCTCGGCGGCCTCAACGACGAAGCCTTGGACTTCCGATATTCAGACATGCTCAATTACACGCTCCAAGTCACCGCAGATGATGAATACCCGGTGAGGGAGTTTGTCACCAAGCGTACGGCGGCCGACAGCAATATCGGCTACAGCAAGGCGGGCGCGATTTTCGGCATGCTGCACAACTACCTTGGCGATGAGAAATTCTTTGGCGCGCTTCGAGAGGTTATCAAAAGGCGTGGTGCAAAGGTTACCGGCTGGGATGATTTCAGGGATGTGTTCGAGGAAATAAGCGGACTGGATCTCCATTTCTTTTTCGGAAGCTGGCTCGACAACACCGGCACGCCGGAAATCAGGATTGAATCGGCAGACCAGGTCAAGACTGACGATGGCTACAAACTGAACGTGAAGATTATCCAGGATGCCGAGCCGTTTCACATCATGGCGCGATATGTTGTAGCTACGGGTGATGGCCCCGTTGATGGGAAGGTCGAGTTCAAAGAGCAATCATGTGAAATTGAGATTACTCTCAATTCGAAGGCGCTTTCATTTGAGCTCGATCCGGACTACCGGGTCTTCCGGAGGCTTGACCGATCGGAGGTACGACCGTGTCTCAGCAGTACGATGTCGGCCGACACGATTCTCGTAATTCTACCGGGCGGGGGTGGCGATGAATCGCTCGAAGTCCGCGACATGAGCGGTTTCATTCCACAAATGAAGGAGAAGACGGTGAAGGAATTGTATGAGGATTTCGCCGATTCGATTGTTGAAAACCACCCGGAGATCGTGGTCAAGTATGATACCGAGGTCGGTGAGGATGAGTTGAAGAATTCGTCGATACTGTGCTTCGGGTCACCAAGATATAATTCGATCACGGGCAAACTTGCCGGCGACGTCGGAGATCCGGGGGTTGTCCAGGCTCTCGATGCAAGCTTCAGCGTTGACAGGACCGTGTATTCGGATGAAAAGAATTCCGTGCTGATAACGGTTCGGAATCCTTACAACGATGACTACGATGTGACTTTCTATCTTGGGAATTCGCCCGCCGCTATCCACAAGGCGAGCTATATATTCTTCTACAGCTCGTATTCTTATGTAGTCTATGAGTCAGGCAATGCCGTTGTGAAGGGAAAATGGAAGCAGGGGAAGGGGCCCTTGTATTACGAGCTCATATAATTATCTCGAACTCTATCTCATCCCTGATCGGGATACCGTCGATTCCGATGAGCGGGATTTCCGGCTTCAGCTTGCGAAGCTCCTCGATGGAATTCACGTGGACCGCCGCGATGGTGAACCCGTATTTCTGGTAGAAACGAATGGCATGCAGGTTGTCGTTGGTGGTTATAAGCCACATCCGCCGGCATCCCGATGATTCGGCGATGCTCCTCGCCGCGTTGAGAAGGGCGGTCCCGATGCCGACACGTTCGATGAGGCTGTTGAGCGAAACGATCTCGCACCCGTTTTCGTCGATTCGGTAAGTGAGCAGTCCCGATGGACAATCGTCGGTGATTGCAGCGAATCCCGGGAGTTCATCCGCCTGGTGGAGCCTTCCCCGTGTAGCGACCTGCGCCGAGCCCCAGTGCTCGCTCAGCAGGCGGGACACCCATCCACGGTCTGAATCGACGAGGTTTCTGAGCAGGATTTTTTTCACCTCTTTTATCTTAATATAGAATGAACATTTTATCACTCGCGGTGTCCTAAACCATTGTGGTAATTGCGATGCTGCTGGTTGTTTCATTAATCATCGATTCGATATATTCTCTCATGAGCCTTCCCCGGTTTGAGCTATGTCGCTGTCCGTTGCCCCATGCGGGCTTTGCGAAAAACCGCTTACAAAGGGCGTGGATTTTTCCTCCGGAAATATCACGTGAACCGGTCAATCTATTCGATAAATGTGATACAATGCCCGTTCTTGTCAAGGGCGTACGCGCAGGGCGCCCCACACGAAACGAAAAAGGAATCGGGCATAAGTAATGAACAACGATATCGTCGATAGAATGAAAGCCATGGGCGATCCCACTCGCCTGAGATTGCTCGCATTGCTGCAGGACCAGGAACTCACGGTCGGAAGCCTCGTCGAGATCCTCAACATGGCCCAGAGCGGGATATCGCGGCATCTCAAGGTGCTGCTCGACGCGGGGCTCGTGGAACTGCGCCGCGCGGGAACGAGCTCGTATTACCGCATCGGCGATGAGATCGACGAGAACATCCTGAACTATCTCGGGCGCGTATGGGCGTCGGATAGCACGTTCCATGATGACCGCCTCAAGCGGAAAAAAGTGCTCGACGAGCGCCGCAAGAAGGCGTTGAGCTATTTCGAGTCGGTCGCGGACGAATGGGACGAGATTACATCGAGCTATTTCCCCGATGAAAGCCGCCGCGACGCCGCGCTCGCGCTGCTCGATCCGAAGGCGACGATCGTCGATATCGGGTGCGGTACCGGCAAATCGGCCGCGATGATAGCGCCGTTCGTCGGGAAGGTTGTCGGCATCGACCATTCGAGGGCGATGCTTGCCAAGGCGAAGGAAAGGGCTCATGAGCTCGGATTGAAGAATGTCGATTTCAGGATTGCCGACTGGCATAAGCTTCCTCTGAAATCCAGCTCCGCCGATGCGGCGTGGTCGACCATGGCGCTGCATCACGAGGAAGACCCGACCATCCTGCTCAAGGAACTGGTGCGCGTGGTCAAGCCGGGCGGGGTGGTGTTGATAGTCGATTTAAGGAAGCACGATTACGACTGGCTTCGCGACGAGATGCACGATGTCTGGCTCGGTTTCGAGGATGCCGACATCAAGCGGTTCTTCCGCAAATCCGGCCTGAGCGACCCCGTATACATCGAGCTGTCTGTATGCCGCGGGCAGTCGGAGACGCGGCACGGCGCGAAGGCGGAGATCGATATTTTCATGGCCCGTGGAACGGTAAAGTCGAAATAGTAGCGGCTGGGAGGCCGCTGGTGAAAAAAATCAAGGATGTGAGTCTGAGTCTAATGGAAGAGAAGCAGATCGGTTTTTTAGCGTGGAAAGGGCGTTTGGAAGATGGTTTTAATTTGGTGTGGCCCCAATACGGTTACGTGATGCGTGGCCGGCGGGAAAGCGGCAGGGGTTTCCGCGGTTTGATGGAGGACCTCGAGGGATACGGGCCGGCTTACAGGGGGCACAATCTCAGGATGGGCGCGTTCCGCATGAACGGGTGGTGCATCCTCGTGGACACAATGCTCGACAAGATGCCCCTCGAACGCGCGGCGCGAAGGCTTTCGGTGAATTTCAAGGACTCCACGATAGCGGCGCTCGCCGATACGAAGAAGGGGAAATTCTACATCGGCTACTGGGATCGCGGACGGTCGCAGGGCCATGTGGAGTCGGACGTCGCCGAGGGCAGTTCCGAAGTCGACGGCACCATAATCAACGGTGGGACCGACCCATCGAAATGGTCCGAGTATGACTGGGTGGAAGCCCTGAAGAATATCGGCCTCGACACGAGCAAGTGGAATCTGCTTGGCCAGGACGAGGCGGAGTTCGAGGTCATCGAAGTCCGGCGCGAATTCGTGCCCGAGTTGCCTGACAACAAGCCCGTGGTGGATTCGAAGTCCAGGCCCTGGTGGAAAATCTGGGCATAGTAAGCTGAGCCGAAAGGCCCTTGGCACGCTCAAACCCGGGAAATCCCGGGATTGAGTTGTTTCATGGGTCATGTTCGAGCGACGCGGCCTTTGTTCAGCGCGGAATTAATTTACCGGGAAACTTGACTGCATCACAATATTGTGATATAAGCATATTTCGGGAAAGGGCGCGGGGGATTATTTACGAGTTGAGAGGTGCGATAGATGCCACACAATATCCGCGATATCAAGCTTGCCGACGAGGGCAGGGACAGGATCGAATGGGCGCGGCGCGAGATGCCGGTGCTCAGGCTTATCGAGGAGCGTTTCACGAAACAGAAACCGCTGAAGGGCGTGCGTATGGCCTGCTGCCTGCATGTCACCACCGAGACGGCAAACCTCGCGCGATGCCTGAAGGCGGGCGGGGCCGATGTGCACGTGTGCGCATCGAATCCGCTTTCCACGCAGGATGTCACCGCCGCGAGCATGGTCAAGCATTTCGGCATCAACGTGTATGCCATAAACGGCGAAGACAACAAGACATACTACAAGCATATCCGCATGTGCCTCGACGCCAAGCCGCACATCACGATGGATGACGGCGCTGACCTGGTGAGCACGCTGCACCAGGAATACCGCAAGATGCTTCCCGAAATCTGGGGCGGCACCGAGGAAACGACCACCGGCGTTATACGGCTCAAAGCGATGGCCTCCGACGGCGCGCTGGCATATCCGGTCGTCGCGGTGAACGATGCCGAGACGAAACATATGTTCGATAACCGCTATGGAACCGGCCAGAGCACCATCGATGGATTGCTCCGGGCGACGAATTACCTGCTTGCAGGCAGATATGTCGTCATTGCCGGATATGGCTGGTGCGGACGAGGATTCGCGCATAGCTGTGCCGGACTCGGCGCGAAGGTCATCATCACCGAGATAAATCCCGTCAAGGCGCTCGAAGCCGCGATGGACGGGTTCGAGACGATGCCCATGGCCAAGGCCGCCCCGATAGGGGATATTTTCCTCACAATCACCGGCAACTGCTCCGTCATCCGCAAGGAACACATGCTCAAGATGAAAGACGGCGCGATCATCGCCAACTCGGGGCATTTCGATATCGAGATCGATGTCATGGACTTGAAGAAGATCGCGAAGTCCGGCCCGCGACGAGTGCGCCATATGCTCGACGAGTTCATCCTACCGGGCGGGAAGCACATCTACCTTGCCGGGGAAGGCAGGCTGCTGAACCTCGCGTCGGCCGAAGGGCATCCCGCGAGCGTGATGGACATGAGCTTCGCCAACCAGGCGCTCAGCTCGGAGTACATCGTCAAGAATTACAAGAAGATGGATAACCAGGTCTATGTCATCCCGGAGAAGATAGACAAGGAGATAGCGCGACTCAAGCTGCATTCGATGAAACTCAGCTTCGACAAGCTCACGCCGAAGCAGAAGAAATATCTCGCGAGCTGGGATATCGGCACTTAATGAGAATTGCCGCGAATCGTCCCGCCCCCGTATGCCGGGGGCTTTTCAATTGTTTGCGCTGCAGGCTCACATGGGCGATAATAGCGGCATTAGTAGACGCATCAACGGAAGAGGCCGGTTATAGAAAGACCGCTGAATAAAATTGGCATCCTAGGAATATACAGGGCGGCATTCGCGACGGTGCCGCGATGCCCGTCTATCTACATCACAAGTTTCTTCTTCTACGTCCTGATCGCGGTCGTGATGATCGGTGTAAGCGTCGGGCTCGGCATTGCATGGGTGTCGCTCGCGATATCGGTGCCGCTGTTTATCAACATCTATGCCGGGCTGCGATTCTTCTTCGGCATCACGCTCGCTCTCGCGTTCACGTGGGCCGCGATGCTGGGACTTCTCATGGTCCTGCTCAAAGCGGGATGGGCCGGCATGTTCCTCAGGCTGCACCAGGGCGAACGTCCGCGCCTCGGTGATTTCGGCGCGGGCATAGTGCGGTATACATGGCGCTACCTGAAAGGATACTTCCACGTTGCCGTGCTTTATTCGATACCGGTGATCGTTTTCTATGGCTGGCTTGTGCTCCAGTATGGCAAATATTCGTCGCTGGTATTCCAGACGCGTCTCAACTACGCTTTGCGGGCCGAGCTTTTCAGGAACATGGACATCGCGTGGGTGCTCGTGATTATCTTCAACGGGCTCGTCTACTTGCTGCTGTTCGTATGGGCCGAGTCGGTCGTGCTTGAGGGCGCGACGTTCCAGGGCGGTTTCCTGCGCTCGATGCGGTTCGCGGCGCGGAATCCGCTGAGGCTTATTGTCGTGGCGGCGGTTAATTACATCTCTCTCGCGGCCATGACGGAATGGGTGATGCACAGCGCGGCGCCGGTACTCAGGTATGACGAAATCGCGGCGCGATACACATACACGCAGCCGCCGGCCTTACCGGTGGCCCTGGGATTCATTCTGCTGTTCATCCTCCTGCCGATAATGGCCTATGCGCATTACGCCCTCTACATACCGCCGGTTCCATTCAGGCCCGTGAAGCATCGTGGGCGAACCCGGCGCGAGCGTGGCGAAGTCGTGATGGATGATGGCGAGACACTCATGAACATGGGGGATGAATCCATTACCGCTCGCGCGGATGACGCGGGCGAACGCTCGATTTCGACAAGGCGTCCGGATTTCGATGATATGGTGAGCGAGAGACGTCCCGGGGATGAAAAACATCCGCTGCTCGATGATTCCGATACGGAACCTGACCGCGACTCATTGCGTCTGAATGAGTGAGAGCTTGTTGGAACCATGTCGTTCAAATCTTTTCAGAAGATAAACCTCGCCGCCGCGATAGCGCTGGATTTTATCGTGCTATTCCTCTCGCTCATGCTCAGCTACTACTTGAGCAAGCGATGGGACCCGGAACGCTACCTCATCCTCAAGCCGTATATGAAAGCCGCCATCGTGGTAAGCCTCCTCTGGATGGTCCTGCTCGCATTCTACCGCCTTTATTCAACGCGCCACTGGGGATCGTTCATCGGCGAAGTGAGCGGGATAGTGAGCGCCGTCAGCGTCGGGCTGATATTGATATTCGCCGTGGGATTCCTCTACAGGGGTTTTTCATTCAGCCGCCAGGTATTCATGCTCAACTGGATCGTTACGATAATCCTGCTGATAATCGTAAGGGGAATGCTTCGCATCGTAAGGCGGCAGTTCGTCTTCAAGAGGGGAATTGCCAACCGGGGCGTGGCGATTGTCGGGCTGAACCCCGCGACCCTCGGGATTGCGTCGCGTTTCAACACAACGCCGTCGCTCGGGAAGCGCGTGCTATTCATCCTTACAGTCGGCCCCGCCGACATGAAAGCCATCGCCGAGATTATCAGCACGGCGAATGATGAGGAAGGCAGCGACCTTTTGCTGCGCGCGCGTGAGTTGACGGATGTAAAGCTCCTCGATATACCACGCCTTCTCGATGTCGTCACCGATGACCGGGTGGAGGAGATTATCGTCACCGACCGCTCCGCCATCGACCGGGACACATTCTTCCATCTCGTGCAGGATTGCCGCCGCGAAGGCGTGGCGCTCAAGATGGTACCCGAAATGATGGAAGTCGCGGTGTCGCAACTTTCGTTCGACAGTATCGAGGGGCTTCCGCTGATGGAACTCGGCAACGCCCTGTCGACATTCTATGCCCGGGTCGTCAAGCGCGCCACCGATATCGTCCTCGGGACAATCGCCCTCATCATCACAAGCCCGTTTATGCTCGCGACCGCCCTCGCCATATGGCTGACGAGCCCCGGGCCGGTCCTTTTCACACACACCCGCCTCGGCAAGGGCAGAAAACCGGTCAACATATACAAATTCCGGACAATGTATCTGGACGGCGACAGAATCCTCAAGGAAAAAGGGCTCTATGAAGAATTTCAGCGAAGTTTCAAATTGAAAGATGACCCGCGCATCACGCCTGTGGGACGATTTATCCGAAAGCTCTCCATCGATGAGTTGCCGCAGCTTTTGAATGTGCTCAAGGGGGAGATATCGCTCGTAGGCCCGAGGCCGATAGTGGCGGGGGAGATCCCCAAGTACGGCCCGTGGGAAGCATCGCTGTTCAGCATCACCCCGGGGCTCACCGGCCTGTGGCAGGTGTCCGGACGAAGCGACCTCGGTTATGACGAGCGCGTGAAGCTCGATATCTACTACATCGAGAACTGGTCGCTCATGCTCGATTTGAAAATAATCCTCCAGACAATCCCCGCGCTGCTCTTCACCCGCGGCAGCTATTAACCCGGAATCGATAGGATAATCGCAAACTGCTATAATTCCCCCCGTGGTAAAGGTCGCGGATATACGGCTCGATTCCATCGCCGATGACAAGATAAGGCGCTATTTTGGTTACGACGATGAGCATCAGCCGTCGGAAAGAACAGTCGCGCTCATGGATGACGCGAAGGCGTGGCTTGGGGCGAATGCCAATCCCCGGGGAGTTTACGGCGTTTTCCCTTGCGCGCTTTCTGATGAGCGCACGGTCGTCATCGGCCCGGAGCTGTTCGAATCGCGTGTGTTCAGGATGCATCTCGAAGGCGCCCGCGCGTGCGCGGTGATGGCGGTCACAATGGGCCCGGAAGTGGACGCGCATATCAAGGCAGTGATGGATGAGGGGAACATGGCGTACGGCTATGTGCTCAACGGCATGGCCGCGGCATCGACCGATTGCGCGGCGGACGCTGTCGAGTCGGTCATCAGGCGGGATTTGCTCGACGGCGGTTACTGCGCGGCGCTTGCGGACGGCGAGGAAGACTGTATCCAGCCTGGATGGAAGTTGACCCTCAGGTACAGCCCGGGCTATGCCGATTTCATCCTCGAAAACCAGCGCGCGATTTTCGATTTGCTCAAGCCCGAACGGGTAGGGATGAAGCTGACCGCGTCGTATTTGATGATACCCATGAAGAGCATCACCGCGATAATCGGCATCGGGCCGGATGTCGTCACCGATGCATACCCCTGCAAGCTGTGCGATGTGTGCAACATCACGAACTGCAAGTATGTGTGATGCGGAAAGACACGGGCAAGCTTCGAGGTGGGTGGGAGTGCGATGAGGGCTGGCTGACGCTTGTCCGTGCCACACGGGTTTAGTTGATGGGGATGAAGACACGGGCAAGCTCGCGGACTCGCGTGCCCGTGGCACCAGCCTCGCGTGCCCGTGGAACCGGTATGAAAATAGCCGCGAGGCCACGATTTGCGGGTTTCACGCGATTTTATTAGTGAGTTTTAATTATGGGTGTAAGCGACACGAACATCGGTGTGGCTCTCGTTTCGGGCGGACTTGACAGCCTCGTCTCGCTGGCGATCGCGCTTAAGGAGTGCGAGGAAGTCGCCGCGATGCATGTGACGTACGGCCAGCGTACCGCCGCGCGCGAGCTGAAGGCGTTCAACGATATCTGCGGTTACTACGGCCTGAAGCGCACGAAGGTCGTGAACCTCGCCCACATCGCCGAGTTCGGCGCGTCGAGCCTCACCGACCTGTCCGCGAAAATTCCCACAGGCCCCCCGGGGAAAGTAGTGCCGTCGACATATGTCCCGTTCCGCAACGCGAACCTCCTCGCGACCGCGGTTTCATGGGCCGAAGCGATAGGCGGCGAAGCCGTCTACATCGGCATCGTGGAGGAAGATTCCTCCGGCTACCCCGACTGCAGGCGCGAATTCATCCAGAAATTCCAGCGGGTTGTAGAGGAAGGCACGCGCCCGGAGACGGGGATCATGGTTCGCGTGCCGATAATCTCGCTGTTCAAGACCGACATCGTGCGTCTCGGCACCGGGCTGGAAGTGCCGTTCGAGCTGAGCTGGTCGTGCTATAAGAATGACGGCAACATCGCCTGCGGCGCATGCGAATCGTGCCTGCTCAGGCTGCGGGCGTTTCACAGGTCGGGGGGCGAGGATCCGCTGAAATACGAGAGACTGACTCCCGAAGCGATAAAATATATCGAATCCGAAAGATGAAACGGGCGGGGCGCATTGGAACACCCCGCCGCGCGTGATGAATATCAGGCCCGCCGTCGAAACTACACCGCGGCAGCCGCGCAATAGATGCCGCTTCCGGCCCTGTCCTCGACGAGCAGGCCGTCCGAAATACGCATTGTTCTCCCTGCGTAGGCGGCGCATTCCGGGTTGTGAGTGACCATGATTATCGTCATTCCGTCCTCGTTAAGCCGGCTCAGAAGCTCCATTATTTCAACGGTTGTTTTCGAATCAAGGTTGCCGGTGGGCTCGTCGGCGAGAAGTATCGGCGGCTCGTTGACAATCGCCCGCGCGACCGCGACGCGTTCCGCCTCGCCGCCGGATATCTGGTCCGGTAGCCGGTGCCCCTTGCCGCCGAGGCCGACGCGTTCGAGCGCTTCCGCCGCCATCCTGTGTTTCTCGCGGTTGCTGAACGATGTCGTCACGAGGGGGAGCATCACATTCTCCGCGACAGTCAGGTACGGCACGAGGTGGAAGCTCTGGAACACGAACCCGAGGAATTCGCGCCGGAAATCGGCCCGCTGGTCCTGGGTGAGAGCATACACATCCATATCCTCGACCGTGTATGTCCCCGATGACGGTGTGTTCAGGGCACCCATCATCGAAAGCAGGGTCGACTTTCCGGAGCCGGATTCCCCCATCACCGCGACAAATTCCCCCGGCTCGATGATGAAGCCGATGCCGTCCACCGCGGTCACCGCCGCGTCGCCCGAGCCATAGCGTTTGACAAGATTTTCCGCATTTATGTAACTCATCTTGCTGCCTCCTATAGCGCTCTCAGCGCTTCGTTGGGATCGAGCCTCGCGGCTATCATCGCTGGATACACGCTCGCGACGATGCCCATCACTATCGCCAGCCCCAGCGAAGCGGCAGCGAGCGTGGGATTGAGCGGGATCATGACATGCGCGCTCTCGGTGAAGAACGGGATGAAAACCTTTGCGAGCCCCCATCCGATAGCATAGCCCGCGATGCCCGCTATCGCGCTGATGATGGCTGCTTCGAAAAGCACGATCCGCACGACATGGCTTCGTCGAAAACCGATGGCGCGGAAGATGCCGATCTCGCGGGTGCGTTCGCGTACGCTGCCCATCATCGTGACCAGCACCACGAGCGCTCCCACCAGCATGATGACCGCGGAAACGCCGTAGGAGAATTTCCTGAAATGCCCCAGTGTCTCCATCCGCCCTTTAACCACCTGCTGGATGGCCATCACGTTGGCTTCCGGGATGGCGCTGGATATCTGTTCGACCATGGCATCGATGGGGCATGCGTTGCATAGCGCCGCGACTTCCGCCATCGAAACCATTCCCTCCTTGCCGAGTATCGACTGCACGGTCGCGAGCCTTGCGAAAACGAGCTGGTCGTCCTGCGAACCGGTCGGCTCGATGATACCCGAGACCGTGAGAGTGCGACCGCTTATCTCCGTGGTATCCCCGCGGCGAAGCCCGAGTATCCCCGCCGCCTCGCTTCCGAGCAGCAGGCCGTCTTCATCGGGAGTATCCCCGCTTATCTTCCACCAGGGCTTGAGAATGCGCTCCGCATCGAAATCAACGCCCGTCAGCAGAACGTTCTTCCCGCTTATCCGCACTACGCCGAGCACCATCGGCCCCAGCGCCGCGACATTCGCGGCGTTCTTGATATCACTGATTTTCTCAAGCTCTTCCTGGCGGATTTCCTGCATCTCGAATGAAACCCCTCCGAGCGACAGGCCGCCGTAGGTCAGCGAAAGATTCTCGGTCTTCGGTACGATAAGGATATTCGCGCCGTATTTCTCGAGCTTGTGCTGGATATCGTTGTTGGAGGCGTCGCCGAGTGTAATGAACGCCACAATCGTCGAGACGCCGATGAGCAGGCCCGCCAGCACGAAAAGGGCCTTTGCCTTGCGGCGCTTCAGGCTTCTCAGGGTGATGTCCCTTAGCTTCATGGCTTAGCCCCTCCCGCCGAGGTTGAAGTACTGCCTTCCCGCAAGGATGTCGTTAATGTCGATGACGAGATTATCCCCGACAATTTCCCTCTTCAGCGGCGCGGGATTGCATCCACCCTGGACCTCGTTGATTCTGGCTGATGCGAACTGCCTTCCGCAGTTACGGCATACCATCTTATCGCCCGACTGCTCATAGCCCAGCCCGGCCTGCCAGCAGACATCACACGCATCGAATGCCGCGCGGATGATGCCGTCGGATGACTTCAGCACGAAATAGCGTATGTTGATCCCGTCGTCGGACGGATATTCATAATACTTCGCTTCGCTGTCAGCGAATGCCGCCACCGGGAGGCTTATCCGGTTACCGGCCTTGTCGAGCTTGGGTGCATAGGCAACCGCGGTCGAGTTTGCGCCGGAATTATCGTCGCCCGCCGGTTGCGATACTGATTGACTCGCGCCGACGGTAGTCGCCGGGGGCCTGGAATCGGCCTTCTTGTTGCCGCCGAAATCGAGGAAGAATACCGCGAAGATGATGAGTACACCGAGTAGTACTATCGATGAGATAACGACCGTATCCTGTTTCTTCCGGGCGGCAAGGATTTGCTGCTTCTTCATTTCTATCCTCTCGGCTTTGCTGCTTTTTTTCGTTTTTGACATGTTTAGCTCCTTGATTTAAATGAATTATCTAATGAATACCGTTACACGAGCCGGCGCGTGATGAGGCGCGGCATCGGGACAACCGTGCGCGGTTCGATGAATCGCGGTATTAAATCAGGAGCGAAAGATTCTGGAGATATAAGGGCCCGTTACGGGCCGGGGGAGAAAGGAAAGCAGTGGGCCCTATGGTCTCTGTCGCGAGTGGAATGATATCCGCGGGATGAACCGCGAACAGCATCCCGATAATATTCGCCGGTTTGACGATGGCGGGAAGTATACGCTCGGGCGGCTCAACCGTCCGCGCCTGTGACATATCGCAGGGCGTATAATTATCTTCGCAACAGCAACAAGTCTGGAGATACGGATATGAATTGTCGGACGCGGGCTGTGCCAGAGGTGCGCAGCATGCGGATGTGCATTCGGAATTTGACGCCATAACCCCCGTCCCGAGAAGGGAAAGGGCTATCGCGAATACCATTATGCCGCTAAAAATTCGCCTCATACTCGACCCGCTCCATAAATAGGAGTCATTACTGATAAGTGAAGCATACTACATCGACGGCAAGTGCGCAATGGCGCGGTGATGATTTTCTGTCACGAGAGGGTAATAATCTCAAGTGCTTAGAGCCTGTCCATCAGGGGTAGCAGGCTTTCGCCGAAGCATTCGTCGGCGGCTTCCCGAACTTCCGGGAACACATCCCCCACGCAGAACGACCGTCCCGCGAGCTTCATGGCGGAAACATCGCCCCAACCGTCGCCGACCATCACAGTATTCTTGAGCGATATCCCGAGCTTCCGCGCCTCGCGAGCGATGATGCTCGCCTTGTCCTTGCCGGGGACGTTGTCGGTGGTATTCATTATTATGTCGCCCGTGCATACGCCGCTGTCATCGAATACGATCTCGTTCGAGCGGTAGAAATCGAATTCGATGCAGAATTCATCCCGCAGGCGGTCTCGCCAGAATGTGAACCCGGATGATATAGCCCCGGTACGATACCCGCGGTCATCCACGTAATTGAGAACCTCGACCGCGCCGTCCCTCATCGGGATTGAACGAATGACATCGAGGAATTCATCCCGGTGCCGTCCCCGCCAGTGGACAAGGTTCAACCGTGCGTAATCGTCGTATGGCGTGCGATGTTCGATGTGATATTCGAGAAGCTCCCGTCCTATAGTTTCGTATGAGCCGAATGCCTTGTGGATATATTTCCAGCACGATTTTTCGGCGTTGATGGTGCCGTCGATATCGAAGACGATAAGGTCATACTGGCGGGGTTTCTCAATAGCTCCATGCGGCATGGATGCACAGCATAGATGAAGGGGTGCGGAAAGTCTATCACATGGATTCGGGGTCTTCGGCCGGTTCGGCGGGTGCGGGCTCGGTTTCCTCAGCCGCCTGCGCTGGACTGTCGACCAGGCGCATGATCTCGGACTGTCCCACTTTCACCATGAACAGTTCGCCGGGACGGGAGTCCAGGCGGACGTAGAGCACATCGAAATCATTGTCATTTTTCCCCCAGTGGTCGATCGTCACCGCGCCTTCGGGAAACAGGGAGCCGATATCGAACCGGTGCGTGAAGTCGAGGGTGGAGACGAGAACCTTGCGCGGGCCGCCGCTTATTGGTGAATAGAACGCCGCGCGCGATGTTTCGAACGAATCGCTCATGAACGGCCGGCTGAAATAGCCGGAATTGAATTCATCGAGCCACTGGTCGTCGGGATGAATTATCCCTTTCCTCTTGATTGTAACAAGCTGCGAGCGACCCACCGGGCGTCCCGCGACCTTGCGTACAGCCACGAGGATCGCCACGGGGCCTTCACCGATGGGGATCCCGTCGCTGACCGGACGAAGGTAGATGCCGTTTTTGTCGACCGCGAGATATCCCCTCAGCCCCTTGCGCCCGATCTGTCCCCGGAATGTCAACTGGCTCGATTTAGTCGCGCCCCCGGGCATGAAAGTGGTTTCATATGGCCGGTCGGTGAGGATATACAGGCCGACTTTGCCACGGTCCTGGTTGTCCGATACCGTGACCTTTATTTCCTGTGGTACGGCGGGAAGGGTGCCGATGTCTATGGAGTCCCCGAGAAGCGTTCGCCGAAGGTCGAATTCCTTCACGCCTCCCACTTCCCGAAGGAATATCGAGTTTATCTTGTGGGCGGGATTGTCGGAAAAGTTGACCGGGATCTCGTTGGCGTCGTAGTCGCGGAAAGATATCGACTCTATACGCAGGTCGCCGTCGCGCGGGACGACTATCTTGCCGTCGGAGGGAGAAACGAGTCCCTCGAATTCCGCCGAACCGGATGCCCCGCGGAATCCGTTTACCACGAAAAATATCGCTACGGCCGCAAGGATGACCAGTCCGGATGTAAACAGCGTTGAGCCGAATGAGACTTTTCTTTCTTCGCGCGGCTTTTCCTCGCCTGCCAACGGGGCACCTCGTTCGTCCAGGAATATCCGTTTCGACCCATCGGTGCACCCCAACCATCGCTTAGTATAAGGATAATGCCTTAATGGGGCAAGAGCGGGATAGGGGGGTAACCAAAACCCCCGCCTTCCGGCGGGGGTGGGATAATGCTTATTCAGTTTTAGGGGCGCTATGCGGTGTCAAGGAAATCCTTGATACGCACGCTTCGTTTCTGGCTCTTGAGCCTCCGAAGCGCCTTTGCTTCGATCTGGCGGATGCGTTCCCTGGTTACTCCGAACTCCCTGCCGACCTCTTCGAGGGTGTAATAGTGGCCGTCGTCGAATCCGAACCGGCGTCTTATAACCCGTCGTTCGCGGTCGCTGAGAGTGTGAAGCACCTTCTCGAGCTCTTCCCGGAGGAGTTTCTTCAGCGCCGATGTGTCCGGCGTCTGGATCCTCTGGTCCTCGAGAAAATGCTGCAGTTGGGAATTGTCATCCTCGCCGATTGGAGTTTCGAGGCTTATCGGACGCTGGGCGATCTTCTTGATCTCCTGCACCTTGAGTGCGGTCATGCCCATCTTGTGTCCGAGCTCGTTGGCGGTGGGATCAGTTCCCTTCTTCTGGCTGATTTCGCTCGACGCTTTCTTCAGCTTGTTGATTTTCTCGACAATATGCACGGGTTTTCGGATGATATCTTCCTGGTCGGCAAGGGCGCGTGTAATCGCCTGCCGTATCCACCACGTGGCATATGTGGAGAACTTGAAGCCCTTGGTGTAGTCGAACTTCTGTACCGCCCTCATGAGCCCGAGGTTACCTTCCTGGACAAGGTCGAGGAAGCTGAGTCCCTGGGTCTTGTACTTCTTGGCGATACTCACGACCAGCCTGAGGTTCGCGGTGGTCAGTTTCTGTCGCGCGATATCTCTCAGCCTGTCGGGCAGGGCTTCATCGGCGATGGCCTTGGCGAGCCTTACTTCCTCTTCGGGAGTAAGGAGCGGAACCCAGCCGATTTCCCTCAGGTAGACCTTTACGGAGTCGTCGATCTTGATGTCATGCGTCAGTTTGATGTCGCTTTCCAACGGCTCCTTGGGGAAATCCCTGCGCTTGTGGTCGATTTTGACCATCGGCTTCTTGCGTCTCGAAATAAGCCTGATCTTCTTCCGTTCGAGGGAACGGTAGATTGCCTCGATTTCCTCCTGGTTAACTTTTTTTACCTTTCGCACTGCTTCACGCACTTCCTTCTTAGTCAGGCACCCTTCAACTTGGCCACGGTTGATGAGGTTTTTGTAAGCCGGATCTTTGGCGACCTTCATCGGCACCGTGAACTTCAATTTACCCATAGTTCAGCATCACCCCAGTAATAATGGTTTCTACCCTCGGTCGATCAAAAAAAATAGATCGATAACTGCATATATCGACCGTGTTGAAGAGTTATATAATTGCCCACTTTCCGAAACGCTCTGATATGCACACACATATAGATGCCAATTCCATAAAACAAATATACTTTCACATCCGTTTATCGTCAAGGGGTGGTAAAAAGGTATTCCCAGCTTTTTTACACCTCTTGAGAGACGTTTTGCGAACTCAAGCCGCATCACCGGCCGAACCGGCAAGGCTTTAGACGCCGTTTCTACGCTAAAGGTTTAATATCAGGAAGAAAATTATCTATAAAGTTATATTAAGTTCGATTAGATTATATAAGCTCGCAACGCCTGAAAGGCTGGATGTCCCTACCTGAGCGGGATTCCGGTGGTGCGGTTCAACGTCCGGGACTAAAGGTTCGTAATATTATGACGAATAAAGCAATATAAACATTGAGGAGGGCGAATACAGAATGGCGCTTGCTCTACAAACCAGTAAAGTAACGCGGGCCGGTAAGGAAATCCTTACCTGGAAGGCTGTTGAGATAAGCGGACGGAACGCTGAAAACTTCAGGGAGACGATTCTTCGTGAGATGAACTGGACCGCGCGGAGAGTGGTTATCGACCTGGGCGCGGTCAATTATATAAATGCCGCCGGCCTGGCGGCAATGGTTCAAGTGAACCGGCTTGCAACAAATAACGGAATAAGTATCGAGTGGCGAATAATGGATCGAAACGTGAGGATGCTTGTGCAACTCACCAGGCTGGATTCGATCCTCAATATCAGTCAGGCTGTCCAATATTGAGCCTGGCCTTGGCGTCGTTGGAATTGAAGCCCTCAATAACTTCTTGACCGGCCATGGGTCCCTCGAGAGTGATAATAAAGGGTATGTCCCTCGGCCCGGAGATTAACTTCCCGGTGACCACCTGATCTCCGCCTATATAACCTTTGATTGTAATCGAGCCTCTTCCGCTTTGGACCGCGTTTTCGGCCCGGTCCACGACCTGCATCATGAGCAGCGTCCAGTCCCAGACATCCTGCGCGGACAGGTCTGATTTCAGGAACTTAAAGGAATACACACCTTTTTCGCGCCTGTTGTATGTAATTTCCTTGACCATGTCGCCAAAGATGATCTGGCGTTTGTAGAGGTCCTGGTTCATTTTTTCCGCGAGGGCGCGGTCCTTCTGGCCCTGCTCGGATAGGTCGATATGGCATCCGGCCAGGATGAGGATGAAGAAGGCACAAAGAACAATGGCGGTGAATCGAAGCATTATTTTACCTCAATAATTACGGATTGGCCCAAGTATATAACATACCGGTGCATCTTTCCACCGGGCGCGGCGCATGGTTGTAGATTATAGTGCTTAGGAGTGAAGTGATACGGGCGCTGGTGCCGAAGGCCGGACTCGAACCGGCACGGGGCTGAAGCCCCAGCGGATTTTAAGTCCGCTGCGTCTGCCAATTCCGCCACTCCGGCATTGTTAACGGCGCTTCTTGCCGATTTTAGCTTCGCGGGATCGTTTTATGTCGAGGAGCCGCTCTTCAGATTGCTTCTTGTATCTCTTGAGCTTTTCATCGTCCGACATCCTGTCGGAACGCCTGCCGTCATACCTTCTCGAATCCCTGTCCCTGGGATAGCTGTCATGCCCTCCCTGCCTGTCATACTCACTTGCATCATGCCCGTCGGCCTTTTCGGAATCACCACCTCCGTTTGTGGGAGCGATGCTCTCAGCCTTGAGCTCAACTTCTACTTTTTCTTGTCCCGTTTTCCCATCGGTCGAATTTTCCGTCAAATAAACCGCCGCCTCTGTAAAGGATTCATAATTCACCGTCTCTCATGAGTAAAACTCCCCACACCTCGAACAATGGCCCGGGGCAGGGAAATATTTAACTGAGCCGTCTAAATTACCAGAATTAATGCAGGTTGTCAACCGGTGAACTGATGGAAAATACCCTGGGGCTATTTCGTCCCGCCCTTGAGGATTCCGCTCGTGGAGTAATCTTTCAGAAGTGGGATGACGACCACATCGCCGCCATATGATGACACGTCATTCGCGCCGACAATGGTCTCGAATGAATAGTCCCCGCCTTTCACGAGGATATCCGGCCCGATAAGCTTTATCAGCTCGATCGGTGTGTCTTCGCTGAACGGTACTATATGCCCAACCGAACTAAGCCCCGCAAGTGTGTACGCCCTCGTTTCAAGCCCGAATTTCGGCCTGCCGTCTCCTTTCAGGCGGCGAACGCCATCATCGTCGTTGAGGCCGAGGATAAGGACATCGCCGAGCTTCGAGGCTTCATCGAGAAGGTATACATGCCCCGCGTGGATTACATCGAAGCAACCGTTGGTGAATACGACCCGCATGCCGAGGGAACGGTATTTCATCGCGAGCGCGGATGCGGCTATTCTCGTTATCAATTTCGGGTTGTTCATATGCGTGTGGTGATTCCCATTTCAGCGATGCAATCAGTCCAGTCCGCTCGCGAGATCGCGCCTGTAGAAGAAACCTTTCGTGTCATTATTTTCAAGTTCGGTATAAATCTTCTTCCGCGCTTCCGAGAATGAATCGCCGGTGGCGCATATGCACGCGACGCGTCCGCCCGACGAAAGGAGCTTTCGGTTGACGCGCCGGGTGCCGGCGTGGAATACGAGGAAATCATCCTTCGCGGCGATGTCGTCGAGAAATTCGCATGGGATATCCTTCTTATATGTGCCGGGGTAACCGTCCGCCGCGATGACCACGCCGAGGCATCGCTTCGCGGGCTGTGGCGCAACAACATCGCCTCCAAGCGCACCGTTGGCACATTTCAGAAGCGTCCCGGCAAGGTCGATGTCGAGAAGCGGCATTACGGCCTGCGCTTCGGGATCGCCGAACCGTACATTGTATTCGAGCACCATCGGGCCGTCATCCGTAATCATGAGGCCGATGTAGAGCATGCCGCGAAAGTCGTCGCGGAATTCGTTGGCGATGCCTTTAATCGACGGCACGAGGATTTTTTCAGTGATGCGCGCATCCATTTCGGGGGTGATCTTCGGCGTCGGGCAGAAGACCCCCATACCGCCTGTATTCGGGCCGCAGTCGAAATCAAGCTGCCGCTTGTGATCCTGTGAATACGGCAGCTTGATGAAATTCTTCCCGTCGGTGATGACCATCAGGCTTGCTTCGAAGCCTTTGAGCTGTTCCTCGATGACGATGATATCCCCGGCGTCGCCGAATGCTTTCCGCCGCATAATGAGGTCGAGGGCGGTGAGATTTTCTTTCTTGTCGCAGCTTACGATGACACCCTTGCCGGCGGCGAGCCCGGAAGCCTTGAGCACCATCGGGCGTTCGATTTCCTGCAGATAATCCTCGGCCATGTCGAGGTCGCCGAATATCTTGAACTTCGCGGTGGGTATGCCGTACTGCTGAAGGAACTTCTTCGCGAATTCCTTGGAGCCTTCGAGCTGCGCGGCCATGAAACCGGGGCCGAATACGGGCAGGCCTTTCTGCCGGAATTCATTCGCCACCCCCGCTACGAGGGGGGCTTCGGGTCCGACCACCGTAAGCCCGATATTCTCATGCTTCGCGAACGCCATCAGCTCGAGGGTATCCTCCGCGTTGATAGCGACATTCTCCCCTTTATCCATCGTCTCAGTGCCGCCGTTGCCGGGGGCGATGTAGACCTTTTCCACATCGGGACTTCGCGCGAGCATATACGCGAGCGTATGTTCCCTTCCTCCCGAACCGATGACAAGGGTTTTCATGGATATCTCTCCAACACCGAAGTTTTCGGGCCGTATTTATCGAACCTGACATAGAGGCGGTTGAATCCCATCAGCATGCGGCCGGTGGGGCCGTTGCGGTTCTTGGTGATGTAATGGCAGTTCGGTACGGGCTTGTCGT